>NZ_CP096971.1:2447500-2787433 GCF_024758705.1 Sphingomonas sp. SUN019
ACAATAATCTGGCTGAGATTACAATCATCCGCATCAAGATACTGCGACTTTGCTGCTCTGCCGAGTTTTGGTTGGTTCCTTCTTGGGATCAACCCAGCGTTGTCGTTGGTGGTGCGGACTCTCAAGCGTGAGGTAAGGGCAATTCGTGGATGCCTTGGCATGTACAGGCGATGAAGGACGTGGCACGCTGCGATAAGCGTCGGTGAGCTGTGAGCAAGCATTGACCCGACGATTTCCGAATGGGGAAACCCACCTTCACCATTTATCTCGAACGTGAGTAATCACGAGCGGGGTAAATGGGGACAGGTATCACTAAGCTGAATAAAATAGGCTTTGGTGAAGCGAACCCGGGGAACTGAAACATCTCAGTACCTGGAGGAAAAGACATCAACCGAGATTCCGTTAGTAGTGGCGAGCGAACGCGGACCAGGCCAGTGCCTGAATTTCAACTAGCAGAAGCTTCTGGAAAGTAGCGCCATAGCGGGTGACAGCCCCGTATGCGAAAGTGAGAATTCAGGACTCGAGTAGGGCGGGACACGTGTAATCCTGTCTGAACATAGGGGGACCACCCTCTAAGCCTAAATACTCGTACATGACCGATAGCGAACTAGTACCGTGAGGGAAAGGTGAAAAGCACCCCGATGAGGGGAGTGAAACAGTACCTGAAACGGATTGCCTACAAGCAGTAGGAGGGGTCTTGTGCCCTGACTGCGTACCTTTTGTATAATGGGTCTGTGACTTAATGTATCAAGCAAGCTTAAGCCGGTAGGTGTAGGCGCAGCGAAAGCGAGTCTGAATAGGGCGACTAAGTTTGATGTATTAGACCCGAAACCCGGCGATCTAGGCATGGCCAGGATGAAGGTGCGGTAACACGCACTGGAGGTCCGAACCGATTAACGTTGAAAAGTTATCGGATGAGCTGTGTTTAGGGGTGAAAGGCCAATCAAGCCGGGAAATAGCTGGTTCTCCGCGAAAACTATTTAGGTAGTGCCTCGGATGGACACCGTTGGGGGTAGAGCACTGGATGGATGCGGGGGTCGCGAGACCTACCAACTCTAACCAAACTCCGAATACCAACGAGTGATATCCGGGAGACAGACATCGGGTGCTAAGGTCCGGTGTCAAAAGGGAAACAGCCCTGACCTACAGCTAAGGTCCCCAAGTCATCACTAAGTGGGAAAGCATGTGGAACTTCCAAAACAACCAGGAGGTTGGCTTAGAAGCAGCCATCCTTTAAAGAAAGCGTAACAGCTCACTGGTCTAATCAAGAGGTTCTGCGGCGAAGATGTAACGGGGCTAAAGTGATGCACCGAAGCTTAGGGTGTGATCGTTTACGATCACGCGGTAGCGGAGCGTTCCGTAAGCCGTTGAAGCGATCTGGTAATGGGTCGTGGAGGTATCGGAAGTGCGAATGCAGACATGAGTAGCGATAAAGAGGGTGAGATGCCCTCTCGCCGAAAGACCAAGGGTTCCTGCGCAAGGCTAATCCGCGCAGGGTGAGTCGGCCCCTAAGACGAGCCCGAAGGGGGTAGTCGATGGGAACACGGTTAATATTCCGTGACCTGGTGGTGTGTGACGGATGGTGTGTGTTGTCAGCTCTTATCGGATTGAGCTGGCTTCGAAGCTGTCCCGGGAAATAGCCCCACCGTATAGACCGTACCCGAAACCGACACAGGTGGTCAGGTAGAGTATACCAAGGCGCTTGAGAGAAGTGTCCTGAAGGAACTCGGCAAATTGCCTCCGTACCTTCGGAAGAAGGAGGCCCTCACTATGCGCAAGCACTTTGAGGGGGCACAGGCCAGGGGGTAGCGACTGTTTAGCAAAAACACAGGGCTCTGCTAAGTCGGCTTCAAGACGACGTATAGGGCCTGACGCCTGCCCGGTGCCTGAAGGTTAAGTGGAGGTGTGCAAGCACTGAAATGAAGCCCAGGTAAACGGCGGCCGTAACTATAACGGTCCTAAGGTAGCGAAATTCCTTGTCGGGTAAGTTCCGACCTGCACGAATGGCGTAACGACTTCCCCACTGTCTCCAGGACATGCTCAGCGAAATTGAATTCTCCGTGAAGATGCGGAGTACCCGCGGTTAGACGGAAAGACCCCGTGCACCTTTACTGCAGCTTCAGAGTGGCATTAGGAAAGAACTGTGTAGCATAGGTGGGAGGCTTTGAAGCATTGGCGCCAGCTGATGTGGAGCCATAGGTGAAATACCACCCTGTTGTTTTCTGATGTCTAACCCAGATCCATGAAACTGGATCGGGGACCCTCTGTGGCGGGTAGTTTGACTGGGGCGGTCGCCTCCTAAAGAGTAACGGAGGCGCGCAATGGTGGGCTCAGGACGGTTGGAAACCGTCTGTTAGAGTGCAATGGCATAAGCCCGCCTGACTGCGAGACTGACAAGTCGAGCAGAGACGAAAGTCGGTCATAGTGATCCGGTGGTCCCTCGTGGAAGGGCCATCGCTCAACGGATAAAAGGTACGCCGGGGATAACAGGCTGATAACCCCCAAGAGCTCATATCGACGGGGTTGTTTGGCACCTCGATGTCGGCTCATCACATCCTGGGGCTGGAGCAGGTCCCAAGGGTTTGGCTGTTCGCCAATTAAAGTGGTACGTGAGCTGGGTTCAGAACGTCGCGAGACAGTTTGGTCCCTATCTGCCGTGGGCGTCGAAATTTGAGAGGAGTTGACCCTAGTACGAGAGGACCGGGTTGAACATACCTCTGGTGTACCAGTCGTTCTGCCAAGAGCGCAGCTGGGTAGCTATGTATGGACGGGATAACCGCTGAAAGCATCTAAGCGGGAAGCCTCCCTCGAGATAAGATTTCTTAGGACGGTCGGAGACCACGACCTTGATAGATCGGATGTGGAAGTGGAGTAATCCATGGAGCTAACCGATACTAATTGTCCTATTCGCGCTTGAGAGTCCCGCCATCAGCGACAGCTCTGGGTTTACGCTCAGTCACTGTCCGCTATGTCGGATGATCAGCTCGACGCCAGATAATGTTACGAATGCAATCGACGGCCGGTTTTCCGGCTTGTCGACAGACAAGGTGCATCGATTTTAGAACCGTTTTCCCAACGCTCACCGGCTTCATTGCCTGGTGATCATAGCGTCGGTGTCCCACCCGATCCCATCCCGAACTCGGCCGTGAAACCCGATTGCGCCGATGGTACTATCGCTCAAGCGATGGAAGAGTAGGTCGTCGCCAGGCATTGTAGCTGGTGAGCGATGTGGAAACGGATTAAACGAACTCATTCACTTGTCTTAGCCCGCGAGGGCGCCAGCGCCTCCGCATTTGTGGAGGCGTTTGCGTCTTTGCCGGGCTTCATTGGTGGCGCGGGGTGGAGCAGCCCGGTAGCTCGTCAGGCTCATAACCTGAAGGTCACAGGTTCAAATCCTGTCCCCGCAACCAATGTAAGCACACATGCAAAGAAGGCCGCTCCCGAAAGGGAGCGGCCTTCTTGCGTTAGGGCTTGGATGGCAGCCAAGCAGCCATGAGCGCGAGATCAGCGCCTGGGCGGTAGCGCCGTTGCTGTCGATGGAGACGCGGGGCATCGCGCGGGTTAGTGACCGGCAAGTGATTTCGAGCATCGTGCATGTGCCGATTAGCGACGGGCGGTCGGCCACTGCGCTGGTCTGCTACGAGCCGAGGAAGGCGCTGTTACAGTCGCTGGGTGCGCTATGCCAAGAAGAACGCGTGGCTGCCGTAGGATCGAGTCGCTGGCGGCCGCCGGACGTCCGCGTGCCGTGCTGATGCTCGACAACACATGCGCCACGATGCACCGTTCGACGGCCGACGGAAAAGGGAGTGGTATATCAACGCCATAGGGTACTCGCGTGGTGAACCAACAACTAACCTGCACGCGCTGGTCGATTGGCTGGGACGCCTTCTCGGCTTACCATCACCCCCGGGCGAGCACCGCTACGCGCCTGTCGCTCCGGCCTCGTCAGCCTGCTGCCCGATTTCGCACGTTCGCCGTCGACCGCGCCGCGCTTGGTCATTTGCTGGTCGTCCGCGGCACGACCCCTGTCATCCCCAATGAACCCCGCCGCAAGCACATGCATCCCTTCGATCGCATCGACTGCAAACGCCGCAAACTCGTCGAGCGTGCCTTCTGCCGGATCAAGGATTTCCGCCGCGTCGCCGCCCGTTACGGCAAACTTGCTGCCACCTACGCCGCCGCTATCAGCCTAGCTGCCCTCAGCGCATGGTGGATATATGCCTCGGCCCTGATCATGAGCCAGTATATTGCCGTCGAGCGATAGCGGACCAAGCCGGTTGGCGTGGAATTTCATACACATGCTGTCCGTGCTGATCCTGCTGGCCGTCGCAAGCTCATGTGCCAGTATTCCTTGCGCATAGCGTAGATCGCGACGGTCTTGGCGAACAGAAGGTAACCGGATCAACACCCGAAGACACGCATGGCGTACTTTCCGGGTGGAGCAGCAAGTCTGTCGATCGCGTGTTTCGTTCAGTCTTTTGCGGGAACCGCGCCCCCGTTGACCGGCGCAGCCCGCGATGGGCGAAACGTCGTCGCTCCGCTCGATCGTTCCGATGGCTGGACCGTGCTAGCAGACGCGCCGCTCCCGGCGAGCAGACCGTTCAGTGATCCTCCGTCCATGCCCAGCTCGGCCATCAACCCATCGATCAGCGGCCCGCCGACCCGGTAGCGCATCGCCGCGGCGACAGCGGCATCGGCGAGATTTCCCAGACCGACCCCGGCACCGGCATCGCCCCCGCCGTCGCCATGGAGGCCGCGGGCGTCGAGGATGTGGATCTTGTCGATGCTCTCCATCGGCTTGCTGGCCGCGGCGATGATGGCGGGCAGCGCTTCGAGCATTGCGCGGCGCACCAGCAGCGCGGTCTGCGCATCGTTCAGGATGTTGGTCGCTTCGTTCAGCGAGGCCTGACCCGCCGCATCAACCTTGAACGCAGCCTCGCGGCCTTCCGCGCGCGCCTTTTCCGCATCGGCCTCCGCGGTCGCCTCGGTCCGCATCGCACTGGCGCGCGCCTCGGCGGCTTCCTTCTCGGCCGAGGCGGCGACGGTGATGCCGACCGCTTCTTCCTGCGCACGCTGCGTGGCGGCGATGACGGCGACGTTCTTGTTGCGGTTGGCGATTTCGGTCGCTTTGGCCGTAGCGACGCTTTCCTCCGCGCGTACGGCGTGCGCGCGCGCTTCGTTGGCCGCGGCGGCCGCGGTCGATTCTTCCTCGGACTTCTGCGCGGTCTGCACCGCAGTCGTGATGCGCGCGATCTCGATCGTGCGGTCGCGCTCGATCGTCGCGGTCTGGATTGCGCCGTCACGTGCGATCGTCGCGGTCTGGATGATCTTGTCGGCCTCGGTCTGCGCGACGGTCTGCGCCTGCGTGGCCGTAATGCGCGCGATCTCGGCGAGACGGGTCTGCTCCGCCTCGGCGGTAGCGATCGCGGTCGCCTGTTCGGCACGGCGTGCGGCGAGCGTCTGCTCTTGCAGCAACCGCGCCTGTTCGGCGGCCTGCGCGATTTCGAGCGACTGGTTGTTGGCGTCCAGGTTGCGCTGTTCGATCTCGACACGGTTGGTCGCGACGATGTCGTTGCGGATCTTCTTGCGCTCCTCGATCGTGCGGGTGAGCACGGTCAGCCCCTCGGCGTCGAACGCGTTATTCTCGTTGAAATGCTCGAACGCGGTCTGGTCGAAATGCGTGATGCTGACCGATTCCAGCTGGAAGCCGTTCATGTCCAGATCGGTCATCAGCGCCTCCTGCACCTTCTGGATGAAGTCGGCGCGGTTGGCGTGGAGATGCTCCATCGTCATCGTCGCGGCGACCGAGCGCAGCGCGGACACGAGCTTGCCGTCGAGCAGCGACTTCACCGCATCGGGGCTGTTGACCGCGTCGCCCAATGTCTGCGCCGCGGCGGCGATCGATTCGGCGTCCGGCTTCACCTTGATGTGGAACAGCCCGACGACATCGACGCGCAATTTGTCGAGCGTGATCAGCGCGTCCTTGTTGAGGCGCGACACCTCCAGCTTCACCGTCGTCAGGCGGACCTGCATCAGTTCGTGCAGCACCGGAATGACCATGATCCCGCCGTTGAGCACTACCTTCTCGCCGCCGAATCCGGTGCGGATCAGCGCGACGTCCTTCGTCGCGCGGCGGTAGAGGCGGGTCAGGATGATGCCGATCACGACGAGCGCGAACAGGATGATGCCGGCGTAGATCAGGATAGTCAGCAAAGATGCGGGCACGGATGGCCTCCCCCAGAGTTCATTTGTCGCGATAGTTCAGATGGATTGCAGCAAGGCGTCGGCATCCGGAAGCGCGTAGAAAATACTGCCCTCGCGCCGGACGATCAGCGCCGTCTGCCCGTGCGCGATCACACCGCCATCGTCGTGCGGCTCGACCATGATGAAATGCGCCTGCCCGTGATGGTCGACGACCTTCGCGCGCGCCGGATGACCGCGCCGCGCCGCGCCGTCGAGAATACGCCCACGCTGCCGCAGCAGATCGTCGGACGAGATGACGGTCGATTCATAGCCGGGCATGATCCGCGCGAGGCCGTTCGCGGTGAAGGTGTTGAGGATCACGCCGATCAAGGTCGCACCGCCGACGGCCAGGCCCCAGTGCAGCGGCCCGCCGAAAAACGCGGTCGCGCCCTGCTGGATCGCGAGTCCCGACAGCGTGAAGCAGCCGAGCAAAGACGTCAGCCAGATCAGGATCGGAAGCTCGCCACCCAGCCCTAGCCAGTCGAGCAAGCCGCCGCCCTCCGCATCGCCGCCGACCTCAGCGTCAAGATCGAGATGGCCAAGCCCCAGCCCGACGCCCTCGATCAGGCCGATGCCGATCATCACGACGAAAGCGATCGCGAACGGCGCGTATTCAGGTGTCAGAAACGCCGCGAACATGGCCATAGTACCCCCCGACGAATGCTAGGCCGGTCAACGACTTGTCGCAACATCGCTGCGACCCGGAGCGGCCGTTCATTCCGCCATTTCCGGCTTTGCCGACTGCACCGCCGCCATCTCGCCCATCGTGACGTAGTCGAGCTTGCCCGTACCCAGCACCGGCAGCGCCGCGACGATGCGGATGTCGCGCGGCAGCGCCAGTTCGGTGATGCCGTTGGTACGGCCCCACGCCTGCAGGTCGGGCGCGACCGCCCCGGCCTGCGTGGTGAACATCACGAGTTGTTCGCCCTTGCGCGCGTCGGGCCGCGTGACGACCGCGTGTTCGGCGGCGGGCCACAGCTTCGCCGCATAACCCTCGACCGCGGGCAGCGAGACCATCTCGCCGCCGATCTTGGCGAAGCGCTTCGCGCGGCCGCGGATGGTGACGAAGCCCGCCGCGTCGATCGTGACGATGTCGCCGCTGTCGTGCCAGCCGTCGATCGGCGGCTGGAGCACGCCCGGCGCATCGGCCTTCAGATACCCCGCCATAATGTTCGGTCCGCGGATCGACAGGCGACCGCCCTCTTCTATCCCCGGCACCGGATCTATCTTCGCCTCGACGCCCGGCAGCAAACGCCCGACCGATCCGGCCTGGAAATGCATCGGTGTATTGACCGCGATCACCGGCGCGGCTTCGGTCGCGCCATAGCCTTCGAGGATGCGCAGCCCGAATTTCTCGGCATAGGTCCGCCGCGTCTCGTCGCGCACGCGTTCCGCCCCCGCAAATATGTAGCGCAGCGAATAGAAATCGTAGCCGTGCGCCATCCGCGCATAGCCCGACAGGAACGTGTCGGTGCCGAACAGGATCGTCGCATTCGCATCATAGGCGAGCGCGGGGACGATCCGGTAATGCAGCGGGCTGGGGTAGAGCAATGTCTTCACCCCCGACAGGATCGGCAGCAGGGTGCCGCCGGTCAGCCCGAAGCTGTGGAACACCGGCAGCGCGTTGAGCACCACGTCGGACCGGTTGAAATCGATCCGCGCGGACAATTGCTGACAGTTGGCGAGCAGATTGCGGTGGGTGAGGACAACGCCCTTCGGCAGTCCCTCCGATCCGCTGGTGAACAGGATCACCGCGGGCGCATCGGGTGACACGCGGTGGCGGCGGTGGAGCCGCCCCGCCCAGCGCGTCGCGACCAGCGCACGCAGCTTGGCCAGCGGCGTGATGTCCGCGCCGATATCCTCCAGATAGCGCACGGCGATCCCGGTCGCCTCCAGCCCGGCGATCACCTCGCCCAGCTTCGCCTGATCGACGAAGGCGTGCGCGGTCAGGATCGTGCGGATTTCGGCCGCGGTGCACGCCGCCTTCAAATTGGTCAGCCCCGCGGTGTAGTTGAGCATCGCGGTTACGCGCCCGATCGCCTGCAGCGCGAAGAACGTCGCCACGACCGCATTCACGTTGGGCAGCAGCACGCCGACCGCCTCGCCCGGCTTCGTCATCGCCGCGAACGGCCGCGCCAGCGCCAGGCTGCCGGTCAGCAACCGGCCATAACTCAGCGGATCACGCTTCACGTCCTCGACGATCGGCGCGTGACCGCCGTGAATGTCCTTGGCGTCGATCAGCGCCTGATACAGCGTGCGGTCGATGTCCGACGTCGCGAAGATCATGTCGCTCATCACGTCGTACAGCTTGCGCCCGGCGGCGGCGCGGCGTTCGCGCGCGCTCATCTCGCCGGGGATCGCGAAGTGTCGCGGCGGCAGGATCGTCAGATCGATCTTGGGGAAGGTCTTGAGACGCACCTTGCCGCGCAACCGTGAGAAGGGGCTGTATTGCGCGCCCGCGATGCGGACCGGGACGATCGGCGCATCGGCCTTGTCCGCGACCATGCCGGGGCCGTCGAACACCTTCATCAGCGCGCCGGTCACGGTGATGCGCCCTTCTGGGAAGATCACCAGCGTCCGCCCCTCTCGCACCGCCTTCACCATCGCTTTCGCCGCCATCGGGTTCAGCGGATCGACCGGGAAGGCGTCGAACATGCCGAGGAACGGGCGCACCCACCACGCGCGCGCGATCCGGCTGTGGATCGCGAAGGTCGGCTTGCCGGGCAGGAACGCGGCGAGCAGCAGGCCGTCGAGGAACGAGACGTGATTGACCACCACCACCGCGCGCTGGCCCGGCTGCGGCATGTTTTCAGCGCCGTGGACATCGACGCGGTAGAGCGCGACGAGCAGGCCGCGGATCAGCGCCTTGAACAGCGTCTCTGGCAGCAGCCAGCACGAGATCAGCGCAATCGCGAGCGTGGCGAAGCCGAGCGCACCGATGACACCCGGCACGCTCGTCCCCATCGCCAGCAACGCGGTGACGATCGCCACCAGCAGCACGGTGACGCTGGCGTTGACGATGTTGTTGGCGGCGATGATTCGCGAGCGTTGTTCGGGTGCGCTCTTGGTCTGCAGGATCGCGTAGAGCGGCACGATGAAGATACCGCCGGCGAACGCGATGCCGGCCAGCGCGATCAATATGTGCCAGCTTCCCGCGGTGGCGAGAAACGCTTCGACGCTCGCATTCGGCGTGACGGCCACGAACGTGCGCGTCGCGATCCACAGATCGATCAGGAACAGGGCGAGCGCGAGCGCCGAGATGGGCACGTAGCGTGCGGAAACCTCGCCCTTCAGCAGCTTGTTCACCACCAGGGATCCGATCGCGACGCTGATCGAGAACACCAGCAGGAACAAGGTGACGACGCTCGCCCCCGCGCCCAGCGTGCCGCTGACCAACGGCGCGAATTCGGACAACAGGATCGCGCCGACCGAGAAAAACCAGCTGATGCCGAGGATCGCGAGCCACACGCCGCGGCCGCCATGCGCGACCGACAGGATCTTCCACGTGCCCTTGAAGATGTTGCGCTCGATCGGCAGCCCCGGATCCGCCGACGGCGCGGCGGGAACCGCGAAACTCATGGCCAGCCCCAGCAATGCCACGCCGGTCGCGACAAGCCCCGCCTCCCACGGCGCGATCAGGCCGCCGAGCAATTGCCCGGCGAGGATCGCGATGAACGTGCCCGCCTCGATCAGCCCGGTGCCGCCCATCAACTCGTGAGTCCTGAGATGCTGCGGCAGGATCGAATATTTGACCGGTCCGAAGATCGTCGAATGCACCACCATCAGAAACAGGCAGCCGAGCAATATTGGGATCGATCCGAACCAGAACCCGGCCAGCGCGAGCGCCATGATGCCAACCTCGGCCGTCTTTACCGCGCGGACCAGCCACGCCTTGTCCCATTTGTCGGCGAGCTGCCCGGCGAGCGCGGACAGCAGGAAGTACGGCAGAATGAACAGCCCGGTCGACACCAGCGCGAGCAGCTCGGCTTTCTCCGGCGCTGCGCGGTAGATGACGAAATTGGCGAGGAACAGCAGCGCGAACTTCAACAGGTTATCGTTGAACGCGCCCAGGAACTGGACGACGAACAACGGGCCGAAGCGGCGCTTCGCGAGCAGCGAAAAATCCGGTGCCGACATGAGTACAATTCCCCTTGAGCGGGTTGGCTAGCGACGAAAACTTAACGGAAAGCGTATTGGAGATAGCATAAACTGATCGCTGTTCAATATCTAAATTAGACACTGCTCATTTTAATGGTTAAGCGGAGATATGGGCAGGCGATCGGATCACAGCCGCGAGGAACTGGAGGCGCTGATCCTCGCCACCGGCGCGGCGCTGATGGCGGAGGTTGGACTCGCGCGCTTTTCGGCGCGCGAGGTCGCCAAACGGATCGGCTATTCGATCGGCACGATCCACAACGTGTTTGGCAGCTATGATCGGCTGGTGATGGCGATCAACACGCAAACCTTCGGGCTGTGGGCCGAACACCTGCGTTTGCACTTCGAACAAGCAAGCGATGACCGCATTGCCGTGCTGGTCGAAGGCTATTTCAGCTTCGCGCGCGCCAACGTGCATCGTTGGAGCGCGATCTACGGCCACCATCTGCCCGATGAGATGGCATTGCCCGAAGCGGACCGGGCGGCGCGCGGCGTTCTGACGGAGATCGTGGTGCAGGAAGTCGCGCGAGCATTGGGGCGCGTTCCCGATGAAGCGGTCGCAGCGTTATCCCGCTCGCTCATCGCGACCGTCCACGGCCACTGCGCCTTCGCGATCAGCGGCGCGTGGGCGCTGATGGGCGAAGCCGCGCCGGAGGTCGCCGCGCTGAAACGGGTCCGCGAAGCGTTGGCGGGACAAGGCTGACGTCGGCATTCTCCGTGAAACTGTTACTGACGCTTCGCTGTCCGACCGGTTATAGGGAGGTGTCGTCGGCGCGACCGCGATCCGCGCACAGCAAACGGATCGATGAACATGCCCGAAGGTCGCTGTAACGGAGAGCAGAAGCCCGAGCGCAGGCCGGGGCCGCCGCCGCTTCTGGACGTACGCGATCTGTCCAAGTCGGTGCCCGGACCACGGCGGCTCTTCAGGCATCTCGACCTTACCATAAACGCAGGCGAGCTCGTCGCGATCGTCGGCGAATCCGG
Organism: Sphingomonas sp. SUN019; assembly: GCF_024758705.1. Lineage (NCBI taxonomy): Bacteria > Pseudomonadati > Pseudomonadota > Alphaproteobacteria > Sphingomonadales > Sphingomonadaceae > Sphingomonas > Sphingomonas sp. SUN019. The sequence goes on from NZ_CP096971.1 coordinate 2,458,883, forward strand.
GGTCGGCAAATCCACCCTTCTCAACATCCTGGCGGGCCTCGACGACGCGGACGGGGGCAGCGTCGTGATCGACGGGGTCGAACTCGGGTCGCTCGACGAGACCGCGCGTACACGGGTGCGCCGGGAACGGATCGGCTTCGTGTTTCAGGCCTTTCACATCCTGCCGTACCTTACGCTCCGCCAGAACGTCGCACTGCCCTTGGCGCTGGTGTCGCCGGATGCGGCGGCTGCCGACCGCCGGGCGGACGCGATGCTGGATGCCGTCGGCCTGGAGGGTCGAGGCGACGGCTATGCGCGTGACCTGTCGGGCGGCGAATTGCAGCGGGTCGCCATTGCGCGCGCGCTGGTGCATCGGCCCGCGCTGATCCTGGCGGACGAACCGACCGGCAACCTCGATCCCGCCACGGCGGCGCGCGTACTGGCGCTGTTCGCCGAAGCGGTGCGCGGTAACGGCTCGGCCGGCGTGATGGTGACGCACTCCGAAACCAGCGCGGCGATCGCCGACCGGGTGCTGACGCTGGGCGCGGACGGGCTGGTCGAGCGGCGTGACTGAGCATTCTGGGGCGATCTCGGGAAGGCTGGCGCTGCGCTGGCTGATCGGTGGCGAGTGGCGCGCTCATCCGGCGCGTTTTCTGACCACGGCGATCGCGATCGCCGTCGGCGTCGCGCTCGGTTTTGCGGTACATCTCGTCAACGGGTCGGCGCTGGCGTCGTTCGATGGCGCGATGCGCGGCGTCAGCGGAGCCGCGGCGCTTTCGATCCGCGCGACCAGCCCGCTCGGCTTCGACGAGCGCATCTACCCGCGCGTCGTGGCTGCGAGCGGGGTCGCGGACGCAAGTCCGGTCGTCAGACTCGACGCGCGGATCGGCCGCGCGCGCATCGTCCTGTTGGGTGTCGACGTGATCCGGGCCGCGGCGGTGACGCCGTCGCTGATCGGGATGCGCCCGACCGGTCAAGACACGCAGAACGACGCGGTGTTCGATGAGGCGGCGCTGTTTCTTTCCCGGAGCGCCATGACGCAGAGCGGCGCGCGCGTGGGTTCGACCGTACAGGTCGTCGCGAACGGGAGGACCGCGCCGCTGCGGATCGCGGGCACGCTGCCTGCTTCGGGAGAGGCGGCGGTCGGCGTCATCGACATCGCCGCGGCGCAGTGGCGCTTCGGGCGGCTGGGCCGCATCGATCGGCTGGACCTGGCGCTGTCCGACCGGACCCTGGCCGAGCCTGCCTTGCGGGCGCTGCTTCCTGCGGACACGGTCCTGTCCACCCCCGCCGCACAGAATGCGCAGGGCGACGCGCTGTCGCGCGCGTACCGGGTGAACCTGGATATGCTCGCGCTGGTGGCGCTGCTCACCGGCGGCTTCCTGGTCTATTCGGCGCAATCGCTGTCGGTGGTTCGCCGCCAGCGCGCGTTCGCCCTGCTCAGGACGCTCGGCATGCGGCGCGGCGGCGTCGTGACCGCGGTCGTTCTGGAGGGCGCGGCGATCGGTCTGGCCGGCTCCGCAGTCGGCCTGGTGGCGGGCTACGGGCTTGCCTGGGCCGCGCTGCACTGGTTCGGAGGCGATCTTGGCGCGGGCTATTTCGGTGGCGGCGGCGCGCGGGTGGTGTTTCAGCCGGTCGCGGCGTCTGGGTTTTTCGCGCTCGGCGTGCTGGCGGCGTGTCTGGGGAGCATATTGCCAGCCCGCATCGCCGCCCGCGCCGCACCGGCGGCTGCGCTGAAGAATGCGGGCGATGTGCTCGATCCGCGCCGCGCGGTCAAATGGTGGCCGGCCGTAGCGTTGCTGACGGCAGGCGCTGGCGCATCGCTGCTACCGGCGATCGACGGGCTGCCGCTGTTCGGCTTTGCCGGCATGGCGCTGATGCTGGCGGGCGGCGTGGCCGGCGTGCCGTGGTTCGCCCGCACGCTGCTGTCACCGATCGCGCGTCGCGGTGGGACAAACGTTCCGCGCCTCTTGGCCGTCCGCCACCTCCACGGCGCGCCAAACGAGGCGGCGACCGCGCTGTGCGGCATCGTCGCCTCCACCGCGCTGATGATCGCGATGGCGACGATGGTGACCAGCTTCCGCGGCGCGGTCGACGACTGGCTGGGCGACGTGCTGGGCGCCGATCTGTACGCGCGCACGACCACCGGGGCATCGTTCGATCCCGCGACACGCGCGAGGTTGGCCGCCACACCCGGCATTGCGACTGTGGCGTTCAGCCGACAACTGCCGCTGACGATCGCCGCCGACCGGCCGCCGGTCAGCCTGATCGCACGGCCGGAGCGCAACGGCCGCGATCCGTTGCTGGTACTGATCGAGCGCGCGCCATCGCTGCCCGCCAATGCGTTACCTGTGTGGGTCTCGGAACCCGCCCAGCGGCTGTACGGCTGGGACGCTGGCGAGACGATCGAGCTGCCGATCGCCGGTCGCACCCGGTTCTTCGTCGCCGGTGTCTGGCGCGATTATGGCCGGCAGGCGGGCGCGGTGCTGATCGACGAAGGCGACTATCAGCGCCTGACCGGGGATGAGGGCCGCGACGAGATGTCGGTGATACTGGCGTTCGGTCAGGACGCCGGGCGCGTCGCCAGCGACCTGACCGCCCGGCTTCCGCCCGCGCTGCGTGGGCAAATGGAAATCGCGCGGCCCACGATGTTGCGGCGTTTGGCGTTGACGCTGTTCGACCGCAGCTTTGCGGTCACCTATCTGCTGGAGGCGGTGGCGATCCTGGTCGGACTGGCGGGCGTCGCGGCGACGATGTCGGCGCAGACCATCGCCCGCGAACGTGAATTCGGTATGCTCCGTCATCTGGGGTTTACTCGGGGACAGCTAACCTCGATGCTGGCGACCGAGGGCGCGATCGTCGGATTAACGGGTGCGCTTGCGGGCATCGGTCTCGGCCTGGTCCTGGCGCAGGTGCTGATCCACGTCATCAATCCGCAGTCGTTCAACTGGACCATGACGACACGCGTACCGACGGGCACGTTGATCGGGGTCGCCGCGGCATTGACGGGCGCGGCGGCGGTAACGGCGGTGCTGGCCGGACGTAGCGCGACGGCGCGTAGCGCGATCACGTCGGTTCGGGAGGATTGGTGATGAAGCGGTTGGCGATGATGACCGGCTGGCTGGCGGCGGTCGCCGTGGCGGCGCCGGCCGCAACGCCTTACCCGCAGGTGCGGCCCGGCATCGGCTTGCGTTTCCCGGCCGATCACGGCGCGCATCCATCGTTCCGCACCGAATGGTGGTACGTCACCGGCTGGCTCAAGACGGCAGACGGGAAAGATCTCGGCTTCCAGGTGACGTTCTTTCGCACCAGGCCGCCGGTGGATGCGACCAATCCCAGCCGCTTCACCGCCGGGCAGGTTCTGTTCGCGCACGCCGCTTTGTCGGACCCGTCAACCAAGCGCCTGTTGCACGGCGAGCGGGCCGCGCGGCAGGGATTCGGGCTCGCATCGGCGCGGATCGGCGACGCGGACGTGGCGATCCGCGACTGGCGATTGCGGCGGGCGGCGGACGGACGCTGGCGGACGACCGTGGTCGCGGACGGTTTCCAGCTTGCGCTGGCGTTCCGGCCCACCCAGCCGCCATTGCCGCAGGGGCAGGGGGGCTACAGCCGGAAGGGACCGCGTCCCGACGAAGCGAGCCATTATTATTCGGTGCCGCATCTGAAGGTGTCCGGAAATGTGCGTGTCGGCGGCCGGCCGATCGCGGTCACCGGGGAGGCCTGGCTCGATCGTGAATGGTCCTCCAATTATCTTGCGCCGACCGCGCAGGGCTGGGACTGGACCGGCCTGAATCTTGACGACGGTTCGGCGCTGATGGCGTTCCGAATCCGGCGCAAGGGGGGCGGCACGTTATGGGCGGGCGGATCGGTGCGGCGGCCCGATGGGCGGACGGTGGTGCTCGGACCCGGCGACGTGGCGTTCCGGCCGGTCGCGATATGGCGAAGCCGGGCGACCGGCGCGACCTATCCGGTCATGCAGGACGTCAGCATCCGGGTCGACGGAAAGGTGATGACGCGCCGGCTGACGCCGATGTTCGCCGCGCAGGAACTGGATGCGCGATCGAGCGGGTTGCCGGTTTATTGGGAAGGGGCGGTGAAGACGCCGGGCGGGCGCGGCTATCTGGAGCTGACAGGGTATTACAAGGCCCTGTCGATGTAGCGGCACGATGTAATGTCGATGTGACGGCAATTGCGCAAACGGCCGTTAGCTCACGAACGGCAGCGAGTATCCCTCCAGCCGGGTGCGGATCAGTTTCTTGTCGATCTTGCCGGTCGCGCCGAGCGGGATTTCGTCGACGAACAGGACGTCGTCGGGCATCCACCATTTCGCGATCTTGCCGTCGAGATATGCAAGCACCTCCTTGCCCTCTGCGGTTTCGCCCGGCGTCAGCTGGCACAGCAGGATCGGGCGTTCATCCCATTTGGGGTGCGCGATGCCGATGACCGCGGCGATCGCAACCGCGGGGTGGGCGACCGCGATATTCTCGATTTCGATCGACGAAATCCATTCGCCGCCCGACTTCACGATGTCCTTCGCGCGGTCGGTGATCTGCATATAGCCGCGCGCGTCGATCGTGGATACGTCGCCGGTGTCGAAATAGCCTTCTTCGTCGAGGATGTCGCCGCCTTCGCCGCCGTAATAGGCCGATGCGATCGTTGGTCCCTTGATCATCAACCGGCCCGGCGTCCGGCCGTCGAACGGCAGCCGCTGTCCCGCATCGTCGATCAGTTTGAACTCGAGACCGCAGATCAGGCGGCCCTGTTTCACCTTGTAGGCCACCTGCGCGTCGGCATCCATCGCCGCGACCTCGGCCGAGGGGCTGGACATGGTCGCGAGCGGCGAGGTTTCGGTCATGCCCCAGCCCTGCACGACGTCGACGCCGAAATCGTCGCGGAAGGTGCGGACCAAAGATTCGGGCACCGCCGATCCGCCGATCGTCACGCGCTGCAGCGTGGAGAATTTGCCGCCGATCGACTTGATGTACTGGAGCAGCCCCTGCCACACGGTCGGCACCGCGGCGGAATAGGTGACGCCTTCGTCCTCGATCAGGCGATAGATCGATCCGCCGTCCATCTTCGGCCCCGGCAGCACCAGCTTCGCGCCGACCATCGGGGCTGAATAGACGATGCCCCAGCTGTTCGCGTGGTACATCGGCACGACCATCAGCACGTTGTCGCGCGCCGACAACGCCAGCGCATCGGCCTGCAGCGTCATGTTCGCGTGCAGCCAGTTCGAACGGTGCGAATACAGCACGCCCTTCGGATTGCCGGTGGTGCCCGAGGTATAGCAGAGACCGCAGGCGGAGCGTTCGTCGAACCCGCCCCACGCGGCGTCATCGCCGGTGTCTGCGATCCAATCGTCGAACGCGATCGCAGAATAGTCGGTCTTCGGCAGCGTCGCGGCGTCGCACAGGAAGACAACTTTCTCGATTCCCGGTGCGTGCGGTAGCAACTGCGCGACGGTGGCGGCGCACATCGGATCGGCGAACAACAGGCGGTCGCCGGCGTGGTTGGCGATATAGGCGATCTGTTCGAGGAACAGCCGCGGGTTGAGCGTGTGGAGCACTGCGCCGATATTCGTTACGCCGTACCAGGCGGCGAGGTGACGCGCGCTGTTCCAGCCCATCGTTGCGATCCGGTCGCCCTGCTGCACGCCGTCGCGCAGCAGGGCGGCGGAGACGCGTTTGGCGAGCGCGTGGACCGCGCCGAAGCTGGAGCGCGTGATCTCTCCCGACGCTTCGCGCGTGACGATCTCGCGGTCTGCGTGCCACGTCGCGGCGTGCGTCAGGATCCGGTCGACCGTCAGTTCGGTATCCTGCATCAGGCCCAGCATCGCGGCGTCTCTCCATTGTTCGTCAGGAGTGACTGTGCCGAAGATGCCGGGCCGGACGCAATCGCTTTCGTGCGCGCGAAACCTTTCGATATGCGCGCGTCAGGCGAACAGGAAGTCGTTCGCCGCGATGCCGGCCGCGTTCAACGTACCGTTCGCATCGACCAAAGTGATCCCGAAATGCGCCCCTGCAGAGGTGACCACGTCGAGCTGGACGTTGCCGTCGGCCAGATCAGTGGCGAACACGCTGCCCGCCGCACCGCCCGCGGCGTAGCGCGTGACGCCCAGTTTCTCGAGCACGATGCGGTCGATGCCGTTTTCGAAATCCAAGATGCGGTCGCCGCCGTCCAGCGCGCCATAGCCCTTGAACACGAACCAGTCCGCGCCGCCGTTACCTGTCAGATCGTCCGCGCCGGTTTCCCCGAACAATTTGTCAAAGCCTTCGCCGCCGTACAGTTGATCCTGACCATCGCCGCCGAGCATCAGGTCGTTGCCGTTGCCGCCGCGGAGCACGTCGTTCCCGGCCTCGCCGTTGATCGAATCATTGTCGTCGCCGCCATCGGCCAGATCGTCGCCGCCACCGGCCTGGAGATTGTCCTGACCGTCGCCGCCGTACAGCGTGTCACGACCATATTCGGACGACAGGATGTCGTTGCCCGGCCCGCCCAGCAGCGTGTTGTCGCCGTCGCCGCCGTCGACCCGGTCGTCGCCCGCGCCGCCGTCGACCAGATCGTTGCCCGACTGACCCTTCAGCTTGTCGTTGCCGTCCTCGCCATAGATGCGATCGTTGCCCGCGCCGCCGCCGACCGCCTGCGTCGTCAGAAGGCCGGTGCCGGGGTTGATTTCATTGAGGAAGCCGTCGTCGCCCGCGCCCGCGTAGATCGTGTCGTCGCCGTAGCCGCCGTCGAGATAGTCGCGATCGGCCCCGCCGTAGATGATGTCGTTCCCGCCATCGCCGAGGATCTGGTCATAGCCGGCGCCGCCATCCAGCGTGTCGACGCCCTCGCCGCCGACCAGCAGGTCGTTGCCGATGTCGCCATACAGGAAATCGTCGCCAATGCCGCCGTCCAGCCGATCGTTGCCGCGTTCGCCGTACAGCCGGTCGACGCCGTCGCCGCCGAGGAGATAATCGTTGCCGTCGCCGCCATAGATGCGGTCGTTGCCCGCGCCGCCATCGACGGTATCGTCGCCGCCATAGGCGCTGATAACGTCGTCGTAGATCGTGCCCCGGATATTGTCCTTCGCCGTCGTCCCGTTGATCGTCGCCATCTTGATTGCCCGCCCTCTGCTATGAATGACGCGCCTCTTTCACAGGCGCGTCAATGCACACAGACGGTTGCGACGGGCAGTTTTGCCGGTGCGACGTATCACCCAAAAAAGTCACGATTTCCGCGGGTTCTACACTAAAGTACGGGGTCAACCGTCCGCCCGGGCGAGCGCTTTCAGCCGATACAGCGTGTCCAGCGCGTCTCGCGGGGTGAGCGCGTCGATGTCGAGTGATTCGATCTCGGCGCGGATGCGGTCGATCTGTTCGACTTCCGCCTCGGCCGCGGCGGCGAACAACGGCAGATCGTCGAGACCCGCGGCCAGCCCGCCGGTCTTCGCCCGACCCGCCTCCAGCTTCGCCAGCACCGATTTCGCGCGCGCGACGGTCGCGGGCGGCATTCCGGCGAGCCGTGCGACGGCCAGGCCGTAACTGCGATCGGCGGGGCCGTCGGCGAGTTCGTGGAGCAGGACCAGTTCGCCCTTCCATTCACGCGCGCGGACGTGGTGGAGGGTCAGCGCCTCGCACCGTTCCGCAAGGCGGGTCAGTTCGTGGTAGTGCGTCGCGAACAGGCAGCGGCAGCGATTGTCCTCGTGGATCGCCTCCACCACCGCCCAGGCGATGGCGAGGCCGTCATAGGTCGAGGTGCCGCGCCCGACCTCGTCGAGGATGACGAAGCTGGCGGGGGTGGCCTGGGCGAGGATCGCGGCGGTCTCGACCATCTCGACCATGAAGGTCGATCGCCCGCGCGCGAGATTGTCCGATGCGCCGACGCGGCTGAAAAGGCGGTCGACCAGTCCGAGCGTGGCTGACGTAGCGGGGACGTAGCTGCCGGCCTGCGCCACGACCGCGATCAGCGCGTTCTGGCGCAGGAAGGTCGATTTGCCGCCCATGTTGGGGCCGGTGACGAGCCACAATCGCGAGGATTCGGACAGACGGCAGTCGTTGGCGACGAAGCGCTCGCCGCTTCGCGCGGCCGCGGCCTCGACGACCGGGTGACGTCCGCCTTCGATTTCGAAACACGCGTCGTCGACCAGGCGTGGGCGCGCCCAGCCGCCTTCTGCGGCGCATTCGGCGAGCGCCGAGGCCACGTCGAGCCGGGCGAGCGCGTCGGCGGTCGCGGCGATGGTTTCGCGCGAGTCGAGCGCGGCGGCGGTCAGGTCTTCGAGATGCGCGGCCTCGGCGGCCAGCGCGTGGCCGCCCGCCTGCGTCACGCGCGCGGCGACCTCGTGCAGGTCGGGCGCGTTGAAGCGGACGACCCCGGCCAGAGTCTGGCGGTGGGTGAAGCCGGAATCGGGGCGCATCAGCGCGTCGGCGTTCTTCGCCGCGACCTCGATATGATAGCCGAGGACGCCGTTGTGGCGGATTTTCAGCGCCGCGATGCCGGTCCCGGCGCGGTATTTCGCCTCCAGCGCGGCGATCGCGCGCCGCCCGCCCGCGCCCGCATCGCGCAGGTCGTCGAGCGCGGCGTCATAGCCTTCGGCGATGTACCCGCCCGCCGCGGCGTCGATCGGCGGGGTGGGGACGAGTGCGCGCTTGAGCAGGTCGATCAATGCGCCGTGGCCGCGCAGGCGTGGCGCGGTTTGGGCGAGCAGTGCGGGCGGCGTCTCGATCCGGGCGAGCTGTTCGCCGAGCATCCATGCCCCGTCGAGGCCATCGCGGAGCTGGCCGAGATCGCGTGGGCCGCCACGCCCCGCCGCCAGCCGTCCGAGCGCGCGGCCGATGTCGGGGAGCGCCCTTAGCGATGTGCGGAGGCGGTCGCGGAGCGCGGGGTCGTCGTGGAACAAGGTGACCAGATCGAGCCGCGCGTCGACGGCGGTGCGGTTCATCAGCGGCGCACCGATGTCGGCGGAGAGCAATCGCGCGCCCGCGCCAGTCACGGTGCGGTCGATCGTGTCGAGCAGGCTGCCCTTGCGCGCGCCGTTCGCGGTGGCGGTGAGTTCGAGACTTTCGCGTGTCGCGGCGTCGATCGCCATCGTTTCCGCGGCGCTGGAGATATGCGGCGGGCGGAGGAACGGGAGCGCGCCCTTCGCGGTGTGGTCGAGATAGGCGACCAGCCCGCCCGCCGCGGACAGCGCCGCGCGGCTGAACTGGCCGAAACCGTCGAGCGTCGCGACGCCGTACAGCCGCTTCAGCCTCGCTTCGGCCTGACCGCTGTCGAAGTCGGAGCGCGGCCGCGAGACCGTGGCGGGCGCGTCGCTGCCCTCCGCCGCGACCACTTCCGCCGCGGCGAGCCGCGCGAGTTCCGCATCGAGCCCGAGCGTGTCGGTCAGGATCACCTCGAACCGTCCGGTCGAGACGTCGGCGGCGGCGATCGCCACCTCGCCGCCTGCTTCGCCGACCGCGACGCACCAGTTTGCGACGCGCGCATCGAGCAAGGCTTCCTCGGTCAGCGTGCCCGCAGTGACGACGCGGACGATCGCGCGGTTGACCAAAGCCTTCGACCCGCGCGCTTTCCGGGCTGCCTCGGGGCTTTCGGTCTGCTCGGCGATCGCGACGCGGTGCCCGGCCTTGATCAGCCGCTGGAGATAGACGGTGGCGGCGTGTACCGGCACGCCGCACATCGGGATCTTCGTCCCCTCATGCTCGCCGCGCGCGGTCAGTGCGATGTCGAGCACCGCGCTGGCGATCTTCGCATCGTCGAAGAACAGTTCGAAGAAATCGCCCATGCGGTAGAACAACAGGCAATCCGCGGACTCCGCCTTGAGCGCCAGATATTGCGCCATCATCGGCGTGGGGGCGGGGGTGGTCATGTCAGGTCGCGGGCGCTGTGGCGGATCGACAGTATGAAGACCTCATTTCCCTGGACGTCGTAGGTCAGGATGTAAGGCTGTACATTGACCATCTCGCGCAGGCCGTTTGCCGCCGGACGTCCTCGTCGTGGAAAATCAGCGAGGCTTTCGCCGAGGTCGAACAAGCGCACGCCGATCGCGTCCGCGGCTCCCGGATCGAACTGCCTTATATAGCGGATGACCTGATCAAGATCATCGAGCGCCTGATTGCGCCAGATGACTTCAGCCATTCTGTTCGTTGAGCCATTCCGCGAAAGGTTTTTGACCCGGCTTGCCCCATGTCAGCAACCACTGGCCCACGACGATATGCTCCACGCCGTCGCCCGCGGCGTAACTGGCCTTTGCGCGCGTGAAGTCGCCGGTTTCGGGCTCGCGTCGCGGGCGCGGGGAGATGCCGGGCTCGTGCTTCATCGCCGATAGCATAGTCCGCAGCGTTCCCCTTGCCTAGACGCGTGGACGCACGAAAGGGCTTGCCCCTACGGCGCGCGCGCCTACGAGGTGCGGGCATGTCCGAACCTACGAACGTGCAATTTTCCGAGCGCGAGGCGCTGCTGTTCCATTCCGAGGGACGCCCAGGAAAGATCGAGATCGTCGCATCGAAGCCGATGGCGACGCAGCGCGATCTGGCGCTGGCGTATTCGCCGGGCGTCGCGGTGCCGGTGAAGGCGATCTACGACGATCCCGCGACCGCGTACGATTATACCGCCAAGGGCAATCTGGTCGCGGTGATCTCCAACGGGACGGCGATCCTCGGCATGGGCAATCTCGGCGCGCTGGCGGCAAAGCCCGTGATGGAGGGCAAGGCGGTGCTGTTCAAGCGCTTCGCCGACGTCGATTCGATCGATATCGAGCTGAAGACCGAGGACGTGAACCGCTTCATCGACGCGGTCGAGCTGATGGAGCCGACCTTTGGGGGGATCAACCTGGAGGACATCAAGGCCCCCGAATGCTTCATCATCGAACAGACGTTGCGCGAACGGATGAACATTCCGGTCTTTCATGACGACCAGCATGGCACCGCGATCATCACCGCCGCGGGCCTCATCAACGCGTGCCTGCTGACGGGCCGTGCGCTGGCCGACATCAAGATCGTCGTGAACGGCGCGGGCGCGGCGGCGATCGCGTGCACTGAGTTGGCCAAGTCGATGGGCGTGCGCCACGACAACGTCATCATGTGCGACCGCAAGGGCGTGATCTGGCAGGGGCGCGAGGACGTCAACCAGTGGCAGTCGGCGCATGCGGCGAAGACCGATCGCCGCACGCTGACCGAAGCGCTGCACGGGGCGGACGTGTTCCTGGGGCTGTCCGCGGCGGGCGCGTTGCAGCCGGAGATGGTGAAGGACATGGCTCCGGCCCCGATCATCTTCGCGATGGCCAACCCCGAGCCGGAAATCCGCCCCGAGCTGGCGAAGGAAGCGCGGCCCGATGCGATCATCGCTACCGGCCGGTCGGACTATCCGAACCAGGTCAACAACGTGCTGGGCTTCCCGTTCATCTTCCGCGGGGCGCTCGACGTGCGCGCGACCGGCATCAACGATGCGATGAAGATCGCCGCCGCACACGCGATCGCCGAACTGGCGCGCGAGCGCGTGCCGGAGGAAGTGGCGATCGCGTACGGCGTGCGGCACACGTTCGGGCCGGAATATATCATTCCCGCGCCGTTCGATCCGCGGCTGATGGAGGTGGTGCCGGTCGCGGTCGCGAAGGCGGCGATGGATTCGGGCGTCGCGACCAAGCCGATCCTGGATATGGAGGCATATCGCCAACAGCTTCGCGCGCGGCTGAACCCGACCACGTCGGTCCTGACGCTCGCTTATGAAGGCGCGCGCGCGCATCCCAAGCGCGTGTTGTTCGCGGAGGGCGAGGAGGAGGTCGTGCTGCGCGCGGCGATCGCGTTCAAGGAGGGCGGCTACGGGATACCGGTGCTGGTCGGTCGCGACGACGTGCATGACCGGTTGAAGGCGCTGGGGATCGCCGATCCGACCGAGTATGAAGTGCACAACAGCCGCGTCTCGCCATTGGTGCCGCGGATGGTCGATTTCCTCTACGCGCGGCTGCAGCGGCGCGGGTATCTGCGTCGCGACGTCGAGCGGATGATCAACCAGGACCGCAACATCTTCGCCAGCGTCATGCTGCAGCTGGGCGAGGCGGATGCGATGATCACCGGCGTCACGCGCACCTGGGCGCATACGATGCGCGAGGTGAAGCGCGTGATCGATCCTGAACCCGGCCGCACGCCGTTCGGCATCCACATCCTGGTCGGGCAAAGCCACACCGTGTTCATCGCCGACACGACGGTCAACGAGCGACCGTCCCCAGAGGAACTGGCCGACATCGCGGAACAGACCGCGCAGGTTGCGCGGCGGATGGGGCATGAGCCACGCGTCGCGTTCCTGAGCTATTCGACCTTCGGCAATCCCGAGGGCAAATGGCTGGAGAATATCCGTGGTGCGGTGGCGGCGCTCGACGCGCGGCAGGTCGGGTTCGAATATGAGGGCGAGATGGCGCCCGACGTGGCGCTCAATCCGAAGCAGTTGGCGAATTATCCGTTCGCGCGGCTTTCGGGTCCGGCCAACGTGCTGATCATGCCGGGGCTGCAATCGGCCAACATCTCGGCGAAATTGCTGCGCGAGCTTGGCGGGGACGACATGATCGGGCCGATGCTGATCGGGATGGAAAAAGCGGTGCAGATCGCGCCGATGACCTCGACCGCCAGCGAGCTGGTTACGCTGGCGGTGCTCGCCGCCGGGGGCATCGCGCGATAGCAATGTAACCTCACGCAACTTATCGCGCGCTCGATCATTCCGCTCTCATAACAACAGGGCAGAGGAGAAGTCGCGATGCGGAGTGTGGTGTTGGCCGCGGTGAGTGCGGCGGTATTGGTGTCGGGTTGCGTTGGCGACGGCGGACCGCGTTATGCCGGCGGCGGCTATAATCAATATGATTATGACCGGCCCGATCCGTCCTACGGCGGTTATTATGCCGACCGTTATTATCGCGACGGACCGAATTATCGCGAGCGCCGGCTGGCGCAGAACGATCGCGTGTATCGCGGCAACGACGGCCGCTATTACTGCCGCCGCAACGACGGAACGACCGGCCTGATCGTCGGAGGTATCGCCGGCGGTGCGCTGGGCGCGGCGATCGCGCCTGGTGGCTCGGGTCTGCTGGGTGCACTGATCGGCGGCGTTGCCGGTGCGGCTGGCGGCCAGGCGATCGACAAGAGCGGCGACCGCGACGTTCGCTGCCGTTGATCGGCTTACCGGTCTGAATGAATGGCGCGCGTTCCTCAACGGGACGCGCGTCATTCGGCTATTGGAGCGGTTTGCCCGAGTCCTTCCAGCGATCGAGAATCTGCGATTCCGGCGCAGCCTCGTCGGTCGTCGGCCTTAGCGGCGCGCCACCGTCGCTGTGCGCAGGCTGCACCATCGGGATTACCGTGGCCGGCGCGGTGGCGGCCAGCACCACCGGGGCGAGTATCGGCGCAGGCGTCGTTTGCGGGTGGGGGCCGGGGAGTGGCTCACCACCGCGATAGGTCTGGTGGAAGGCGGACGACGTTCCCCAATAGCCCTTCCAGCGGTGGAAGAAATGCGCGCCGATCGCGTCGGTCATCACCAGCGTGCGGTTCCACGCCGGGGTCACGGCATAGGTATGGTAATGCGTCGCGAGGCCGACGGGGGCGAAGACCTGTCCGGACAGCGCGAGCGCGGCGGTGCGCGCCGCGCGCGACCAGCCGTTGCGCGACGGCACGCGCGTCATCGCGTCATCACAGGCGAAGCTGAACTGGCATCCGCTGGAACGTTCCGATCCCTGATAGACCACGCCGCAGACCGTCGCTGGGAAGGCGGGATGGCGGACGCGGTTGAGCACGACCTGCGCGACCGCGCGCTGGCCGTCGTCGCTTTCGGATGCGGCCTCGTAATAGATCGCCGCGGTCAGACATTCGAGCGCGCGGGCGCGGTCGATGCTGCTGGCGATGCGGGCGGCGAACGGTTGCGCGGCGGTCACGCCGACGTCGAAGGTGACCGGCGCGGGAGCGCCCACCGGTTCGGGGGGAAGCTCGGCGGTGCCGGTGGTGCCGATCGCGGGCGATGCTTTCGTCCGTGCGGCCAGCGTTTCGGTTCGCCCCCCCGGTTTGCCAGCCGTCGCGGCTGACACGGTTTCCGGGGCGATCAGCGACAGCCCGGCGAGCGCCGCGACGCTGATGCAGGCAACGATCGGGGCCGCGATCACCGCCGCCTGCCGCCACGCACGCGCGCTGCGGGCGCGATCAGCGGCGCGTTGGCTGGAGTGAAGGGCGGCGGCGGTCACGGGCGTGGCGAATCCTGGAGCCGAGGGAAATCCCGGCCAGCCTGTCGCCTAGCGTAAAGAGTTGACGATTTCCGTCACCGTTTCAGGCCTGTCCCATCCGGGGACGGAGCGGGGGCCGGGTAATTCTATTTCTTGTCGCGATTGGCGAACAGTACCGCGGCGGCGACCGCGGCCGAACCGATTCCGACACCCAGGCCGATCTTGCCGATGTCCCAGCGGCGATCGCGCGCCTTCTTCTCCGCACGGTCCGCGGCGGCGATCTCGTGCGCCTTGGCCGCGGCCGCGGCGGCGAGGATCTCGTTGGGTTGGCTGTCGTCGGACACGCTTACTCTCCTTCGACCCCACGATAGCGCGCGCGGAACGCATCTGCGAACCCCTTCAAACGCGTTTCCGCGATCGCGGCGCGCAGATCGGCCATCAGCGTCTCGTAGAACCAGATATTGTGTTCGGTCATCAGCATCGCGCCGAGCATCTCGCCCGCGCGGACGAGGTGATGGACATAGGCGCGGCTCCAGGTGGCGCAGACCGGGCAGGCGCAGTCGGGGTCGAGCGGTCCGGTATCCTCGGCGAACTTCGCGTTGCGGATGTTGATCGCGCCTCGCTGAGTGAACGCCTGACCGGTGCGGCCCGAGCGGGTCGGCATGACGCAATCGAACATGTCGATCCCGCGTTCGACCGCGCCGACGATGTCGTCGGGCTTGCCGACGCCCATCAGATAGCGCGGCTTGTCGGCGGGAAGCTGGCCCGGCGCGAAATCGAGGCAACCGAACATCGCCTCCTGTCCTTCGCCGACCGCCAGTCCGCCGACCGCATAACCGTCGAAGCCGATATGGATCAGCGCGTCGGCGGATGCTCTGCGCAGGCCTTCGTCGAGCGCGCCCTGCTGGATGCCGAAGATCGCGTTGTTCGCGGCATGGTATTCGCCGCCGTCGAAAGCGTCGCGCGATCGTCTCGCCCAGCGCATCGACCGCTCCATCGCCGCGGCCTGCACTTCGCGGGTCGAGGTGGTCGGCACCAGCTCGTCGAACGCCATGACGATGTTGCTGCCGAGCAGGCGCTGGATCTCGATCGAGCGTTCGGGGGTGAGCAAATGACGCGAGCCGTCGAGGTGCGATTTGAACGCGACGCCCTCTTCGCTGCGCTTGGTCAAATCGGACAGGCTCATCACCTGATAGCCGCCCGAATCGGTCAGGATCGGTTTCGACCAGCCCATGAAATCGTGCAGCCCGCCCAGCCGCGCGACGCGCTCTGCGCCGGGGCGGAGCATGAGATGATAGGTGTTGCCAAGGATGATGTCCGCGCCCGACGCCTGCACGTCGGCGGGCTTCATCGCCTTCACCGTCGCGGCGGTGCCGACCGGCATGAACGCGGGCGTGCGGATGACTCCGCGCTGCATCGCGATCTGTCCGGTGCGCGCGCGGCCGTCGGTGGCGTGAATCGTGAAGGCGAAGCGCGTCATTTCTGCTTTGGCTTGTCCTTTGGGGTGCGCGACAGGCTGCCGGGCGGGCCGCTGCTGCCGAGCGGGGCGGTGCGGAAGGTCAGTAGTTCGGCGCGGCTGATCGTCTTGTCGTTGTTGGCGTCGTAGCGCGCGAACAGGCGCGAGAAATGGTCCTGCAGTTCGGCCAGTGTGACCTGATCGTCGTTGTTGCGATCGACCTCATACGGGCTGGGCAACGCGGCGCGGTCGCCGAGCCAACGCAGCGCCCAGTCGGAGTAAGCGAGATAGCGCATCGCGCCGGTCTTTGCCGTATCGCTGGCCTTGAAGGTCTTCTCCAGCCCGTCGTTCAGTTCGATCCGGTCGACCATGCCGTCGCCGTCGGCGTCGCAGGTCGCGATCAGCATCGCGGCGGGCTCGACCACGATCGTCGCGGGGGTCTGCGGGCTGGCGGGCAGCGGCGCGCGTACCACCACATCCGCGCCGGGTGGCGGATCGACGGCCTGAAGCAGCAATGCGAACAGCAGCATTCTCAGGGCCTTTCGGGCAACAGGAGCGACGCGTCGCCGTAGCTGTAGAAGCGGTAGCCGTTCTCGATCGCGTGCGCATAGGCGGCGAGCATCGTCTCGCGGTCCATCAAGGCGCTGACCAGCATGAACAGCGTCGAGCGGGGCAGGTGGAAATTGGTGACGAGTCCGTCGATGCCGCGGAAGCGGTAGCCGGGTGTGATGAAGATCGCGGTGTCGCCTTCGAACGGGCGGACGATATCGTCGTCACCGGTGGCGCTCTCGATCAGACGAAGCGAGGTGGTGCCGACCGCGATCACCCGGCCACCGTTTGCGCGCACTGCGTTGAGGCGGTCGGAAGTGGCGGCGTCGATGCGGCCCCATTCGGCGTGCATGACGTGATCTGCGGTGTCGTCGGCCTTCACCGGCAGGAAGGTGCCCGCGCCGACATGGAGCGTCAGCGTGGCGTGATCGATGCCCCGGGCGGCGAGCTTCGCCAACAGGGCGGGGGTGAAGTGCAGCGCCGCGGTCGGGGCGGCGACGGCGCCGGGTTCATTAGCGAACATCGTCTGGTAATCGTGGGCGTCGCGTTCGTCGGTCGGGCGCTTCGCGGCGATATAGGGAGGCAGGGGCATGTGGCCGGCGCGTTCGAGCAGGAGTTCGACCGGTTCGGTCCCGGCGAAGTCGAACGCGAGGCTGCCGTCGGCGGCGCGCTCGCTCGCTATGGCGATGACGTCATGGCCGAAATCGATCGTGTCGCCTTCGCGGATGCGGCGCGCGTTGCGGACGAACGCACGCCAGCGGCGCGGGCCTTCGCGCTTGTGGAGCGTCGCGCCGATCTTCGCGTCTCCGCGGCGGCCCTCGAGCCGGGCCGGGATCACGCGCGTGTCGTTGAAGACGAGCAGGTCGCCGCTACGCAGTTCATCGGCCAGGTCGCCGACGCCGCGATCGCGCATCGCCAGGCCGTCCACCACCAGCATCCGCGCCGCATCGCGCGGGGATGCGGGGCGGAGCGCAATACGGTCGGTCGGAAGCTCGAAATCGAAGAGGTCGACGTTCACTGCGCTGGTGCGGGCTTCTTCGCAGGCAAGGTTGCGCCAGGCAGCGTCGCGGGGGCCTGAAGACCGACAGGAGGCGCGGGTGGTGCGGCGGTATAGGCGGGCGGATTGTCGCTCGCGATATAGGCGTGGAGGATGCGCGTCGGGTTGGCGGGCGGCTCGCCGCGTTCGATCGCGTCGACGTATTGCATCCCCTGCAGCACGCGGCCGAAAACCGTGTATTTGTTGTCGAGGCTGAGGCGCGGCTGGAAGATCATGTAGAACTGGCTGTTGGCGGTATCGTTGCCCTCCGCGCGCGCGGCGGCGACCGCGCCGCGGACGTGCGGCAGATAGTTGAATTCCGCCTTCAGATCGGGAAGCTGCGATCCGCCGGTGCCGTCGCCCTTGGGATCGCCGCCCTGCGCCATGAAGCCGTCGATGACGCGGTGGAACAGCAGGCCGTCATAGAATTTCTGGCGCGTGAGCGTCTTCACGCGCTCGACCATCAGCGGCGCGACATCGGGCCGCAGCCAGATCGATACGCGGCCGCCGGTCGACAGGTCGAGCAGCCAGAGGTTGGCGAGATCGGTCGTCGGCGGCGGGGTCACGCGCGCGGCGGGGGCGAGCGTCGGAGCCTGCTTTTCCTTGGCGATGGCGGGAGCGGCGAACAGCGCGCCCAGCATGGCGATAAATCCGAAGAAACGCATTTTTACCCCGACCAAGTCCTGCAAGCGCGTGCTCCTAGAGCAAAATGCCGATTGCGCCAACGTGAACGGGCAACGCGCCTTTCAGAGCCGTCATCCGCTTTCGTGGCAATGAACAGGGAGCTATGTGCCCCGCCGACCTAGCACGGCCACCCTCGCCACCATTTCATCGCGCACCGCGGGTGTGACGAACTTCCCGATCTCGCCGCCGAAGATCGCGATTTCCTTCACCAATCGCGACGCGATCGGTTGCAGCGCGACATCGGCCATGAGGAAGACGGTTTCGATCCGGTCGTTCAGCTGCTGGTTCATCCCCGCCATCTGATATTCGTATTCAAAGTCGGCGACGGCGCGTAAGCCCCTGACGATCATGCTCGCGCCTTCACGCTCGGCGAAGTCCATCAGCAGCGAATCGAAGCTGACGACGCGGATTTCGGTGTCGACCCCCGCGACCTCGCGCTCGACGATCGCCATGCGTTCGGGAAGCGAGAACATCGGCGACTTGCTCGGGTTGGTCGTCACCCCGATCACCAGCCGGTCGACCAGCTTCGCGCCGCGCCGGATGATGTCCATATGGCCGAGCGTGATGGGATCGAAAGTGCCGGGATAGACGCCGATACGAGTCATGTATTTCCTCTGGGGACCAATGTCAGTGGTCGCGCGTCAGCACGAAGCGGGCGATGTCGCGGAGCAGATCGGCTTCGGGGCCATAATGGCGCAGATGTTCGATCGCCTGGTCGACCAGCATCCGGCAGCGTTGCCGCGCGGGTTCGACGCCCAGCAGCGACACGAACGTTTCCTTCCCCGCTTCGCCGTCCTTGCGCAGTTTCTTGCCCGCCAGCGCCTCGTCGCCCTCCACGTCGAGCAAATCGTCGACGATCTGGAACGCGAGACCGAGGTCTCGGGCATAACCGCGCAAGCCCGTGCGGCCCTCCGGCGGCACCTTGCCTAGGATCGCGCCCGCCTCGACCGCGGCGGCGATCAGCGCGCCGGTCTTCATCGCCTGAAGGCGCGTGACGGTGGCCAGGTCGAAGGTCCGCGTTTCGGCCTCCAGATCCATCATCTGCCCGCCCGCCATCCCGGTAGGGCCGGTCGCGCGCGCCAAGTCTAGGATCAGCTCGGCGCGGACGAACGGGTCGCCGTGCGTCGCGGGATCGGCGAGGATTTCGAACGCCAGCGCGTGCAGGCAATCGCCCGCCAGGATCGCGGTCGCCTCGTCGAACGCCTTGTGCAGCGTCGGGCGGCCGTGGCGCAGATCGTCGTCGTCCATCGCGGGCAGATCGTCGTGGATCAGCGAATAGACGTGGATCGCCTCCAGCGCCATCGCGACCCGGCCCGCGCAATCATAGTCGCAGCCGAACAATTTTGCGGTGGCGAAGACGAGCAGGGGACGTAGCCGTTTTCCGCCGTCGATCGCCGCATGGCGCATCGCACGGTACAAGTTCGCGCGCGCATCGTCAGGCACCGAAAGCAGCACGTCGAAGCGCGCGTCGATCTCGCGCGCGGTATCCGCGAGCGCCGCCTGGAGCGCGGGCGAGGCGGCGACGACCGCGCTCATCCGGCGGCGAACGGTGTCGTGGTGGCGCGGCCCTCGGCATCGAGCCGGATCGCCTCGATCCGCGCCTGCGCCGCGTCGAGCCGCTCGGCGCATTGTGCGCGTAAGGTGTTGCCGCGTTCGTACAGCGCGATCGCTTCCTCAAGCGGGGTGTCGCCCGATTCGAGCTTCGCGACGATCGCTTCGAGTTCGCGCAGCGACGCTTCGAAGGTCGGCGTATCGGCAGGCTGGTCCATCGCCACGCTATGCGGCAGCGCCGCGGCGGGGGTCAAGGATACGCGGCCAGCGAGCGGCCATTTCAGATACCGCGCCACAAAAGGCCGTCGGGCAGGGTGGAAGCGGAATAATCCACCTGAAGGACGCGTCGGTGGGCGCTGGTCGTCGAGGCGGCCGACGCGTGGAGGATCGGCGTCGCATAAGCCCACACGTCGCCGCGGGTGGCGAGACAGGCTAATGTTCCAAGTCGTTCGACCGTAGCGACGATGTCGTGTTCAGGAAGCCTGCCGAGACGGTGCGAACCGGGGGCGACGAGCAACGGCGCGTTGTTTTCGGGAACGTCGTCGAGATGGATGCGGAGGGTGAGCATGGCGTCGATGATGGCGAACGGGGGTCCGACGTGGTGCAGTCCGGCCTTCACGGTCCATGGACCGTAGCCGGACGTGTCGCGGCGGTTGCGCACGACGATCGTGCGGTCCTGATGCCAGCCGAGTGCCCAGTTCGTCGCGGGCGTCTTGTCGAACAGGATCGCGCGGACGGGCGGGCGGCGGCGCTCACATAGCGCGCGGCGATGGCGTGGATCGGGCCGCTGGTCAGCAGGTCGGCGAGTGCGGGGATGCCGTGCAGGCGGGTTCCGGCGCGCTCGGATGGCGTGTCGGCGAGCGCAGCTTCGATCTGTGGTAGAAACGAAAGGGCGGCGCTGTGGTGCAGCGCCGCCCCGTGGGTTTTGAAATCGCGGGCCGACACGGGAGTAAATCCCGTGTCGTCGGTCGCGGCTGTAGCCGCGCCGGCCGGCCGTGGTTGTGTGGCCTCGCTGCGCTTGGCCAGCGGCACGGCGCTACGCTCCGTGCCTCACAACTTTTCGGTCAGTTCCGGCACCACCTTGAACAGATCGCCGACCAGGCCGATGTCCGCGACCTGGAAGATCGGGGCGTCTTCGTCCTTGTTGATCGCGATGATCGTCTTCGAATCCTTCATGCCCGCGAGATGCTGGATCGCGCCGGAGATGCCGATCGCGATATAGACTTGCGGGGCGACGATCTTGCCGGTCTGGC
Source organism: Sphingomonas sp. SUN019 (assembly GCF_024758705.1). Taxonomy (NCBI): domain Bacteria; kingdom Pseudomonadati; phylum Pseudomonadota; class Alphaproteobacteria; order Sphingomonadales; family Sphingomonadaceae; genus Sphingomonas; species Sphingomonas sp. SUN019. Next base: position 2,479,567 of record NZ_CP096971.1, read on the forward strand.
CGACCTGATAGTCGTTGGGGACGAAGCCCGCGTCGACCGCGGCGCGCGAGGCGCCGACGCCTGCGCCCAGCTTGTCGGCGAGCGGTTCGATGATCGAATGGAAGTTCTCGCCATTCTGCAGCGCGCGGCCGCCCGAAACGATGATCTTCGCGCTGGTCAGTTCGGGGCGTTCGAGCTTCGCGATTTCGGAGCCAGCGAAAGTGGAGAGACCCTTGTCGCCGGTCGACGCGACCGCCTCAATCGTGCCCGAACCGCCTTCGGTTGGGGCCTTCTCGAACGCGGTGCCGCGGACGGTGATGATCTTTTTCGCATCCGACGACTGGACGGTGGCGATGGCGTTCCCGGCGTAGATCGGGCGCGTGAACGTGTCTTCGCTTTCGACCGACAGGATGTCGCTGATCTGCATCACGTCGAGCAGCGCGGCGACGCGCGGTGCGATCGATTTGCCGGTCGAGGTGGCGGGTGCGAGGAACGCGTCGTGGCTGCCCATCAGTTCGACGACCAACGGCGCGACGTTTTCGGCCAGCGCGTGCGCATAGGCCGCGTCATCCGCGACGTGAACCTTGCCGACGCCCGCAATCTTCGCGGCTTCGGCAGCGACGCCGTCGACGCCTTCACCTGCGACCAGCAGATGGACTTCGCCGAGTTTGGCGGCGGCGGTGACCACCGCGAGCGTGGCGTCCTTGACGGTGGCGCCGTCATGTTCGACCCAAACGAGCGTCTTCACTTGGTGACTCCCATCGCTTTGAGTTTTGCGACCAGTTCGTCGACGTCGGCGACCTTCACCCCCGCGGTGCGCTTGGGTGGTTCGACGACCTTCAGCGTCTTCAGCCGCGGCGTCACGTCGACGCCGTAATCGGCCGGCGTCTTGCTCGCCATCGGCTTGTTCTTCGCCTTCATGATGTTGGGCAGGCTGGCGTAGCGCGGCTCGTTGAGGCGCAGATCGGTGGTGATGATCGCGGGCAGTTTCAGGTCGTCGGTCTCCGATCCGCCGTCGATCTCGCGCGTCACCTTGGCGATGTCGCCAGCAATCTCGACCTTCGACGCGAACGTGCCCTGGCCCCAGCCGAGCAGCCCGGCGAGCATCTGGCCGGTCTGGTTGTTGTCGTCGTCGATCGCCTGCTTGCCGAGGATCACGAGGCTTGGCTGTTCCTCCTCGACGATCTTGGCGAGAATCTTGGCGACCGCGAGCGGTTCGGCCTTTTCCTCCGACACGACGAGGATCGCGCGGTCGGCACCCATCGCCAGCGCGGTGCGCAGCGTTTCCTGGCTTTTCTGTTCGCCGATCGACACCGCGACGATCTCGGTCACCGCGCCCTTTTCTTTCAGGCGGATGGCTTCCTCGACCGCGATCTCGTCGAACGGGTTCATGCTCATCTTGACGTTGGCCAGGTCGACCCCCGATCCATCCGCCTTCACGCGGGGCTTCACATTGTAATCAAGCACGCGCTTGACCGGGACGATTACCTTCATCCTTCTACCTCTTCCTAGCGTCTTCAAGCCGTTCCAACGCCGAAACGAGCTTTACTCTAAACTCGGTGTGTTGCCGTTTCGACTCATCCATCGTCCGCTCGATGCGGCTCAGCGTCGAGTAAATCGACTCGACGCACTCAGCCGAAGCGGGCGAGAGTGCCATCAAGCCGCTTTCTGCACCTCGGCGACGATCTTTTTCGCCGCGTCGCCGAGATCGTTCGCCGGAACGATCGCGAGGCCGGAGCTGGACAGGATTTCCTTGCCCTTCTCCACGTTCGTTCCCTCGAGACGAACCACCAACGGCACTGAAAGGTTCACTTCCTTCGCCGCGGCGACGATGCCGTCTGCGATGATGTCGCATTTCATGATGCCGCCGAAGATGTTGACCAGGATGCCCTTCACGTTCGGGTCGGCGAGGATGATCTTGAACGCCGCGGTGACCTTCTCCTTCGATGCGCCGCCGCCGACGTCGAGGAAGTTTGCGGGGAACATCCCGTTCAGCTTGATGATGTCCATCGTCGCCATCGCGAGACCCGCGCCGTTGACCATGCAACCGATGTCGCCGTCGAGCTTGATGTAGGCGAGGTCGTATTTCGACGCTTCGAGCTCGGCGGGGTCTTCCTCGCTCTCGTCGCGCAGTTCCATCAGATCCTTGTGGCGGAACATCGCATTGCCGTCGAAGCCGACCTTCGCGTCGAGGACCAGCAACTTGCCGTCGTCGGTGACGGCCAGCGGGTTGATCTCGATCTGCTCGGCGTCGGTGCCGAGGAAGGCGTCGTACAGCTTCGACGCGACATTCGCCGCCTGCTTGGCGAGATCGCCCGACAGGCCCAGCGCGCCCGAGACCGCACGGCCGTGGTGCGGCATGAAGCCCGTTGCGGGGTCGATGTCGATCGATTGGATTTTTTCGGGCGTGTCGTGCGCGACGGTTTCGATGTCCATCCCGCCCTCGGTCGAGACGACCATCGAGATGCGGCTGCTCGCGCGGTTGACGAGCAAGGCGAGGTAGAATTCCTTCGCGATGTCGACGCCGTCGGTGACGTACAGGCGGTTGACCTGCTTGCCCGCATCGCCGGTCTGGATCGTGACGAGCGTATTGCCGAGCATGTCGGTCGCCGCGGCGCGAACCTCATCCTCGGTCTTGGCGAGGCGGACGCCGCCCTTCGCATCGGGGCCGAGTTCCTTGAACTTGCCCTTGCCGCGGCCGCCGGCGTGGATCTGCGCCTTCACGACGTAGAGCGGTCCGGGGAGCTTTTTCGACGCTTCGACTGCCTCGTCGACGCTCAGCGCGGCAAAGCCCGCGGGGACGGGGACGCCGTATTTGGCGAGCAATTCCTTGGCCTGATACTCGTGGATATTCATGGGGCGGCTGCGCCTTTCCGTATCGACGGGATAACAAAAGTCATGACGATCTGCACGGGCCTTAAGCACAGCGTCCGATGCGAATCCACCCCCGCACGAGATTGCTGCATTGGCAGCCGCCCACTAGCGTGCGTTGATGGTTGAAAGCGTAGCGGAACATCGCGGCGTCGATCGCGCCCGGTTCGAGCGTGAGATCGTGCCCGCCGGGCGTCCGGCGATCCTGCGCGGGCTGGTGGCGGACTGGCCGATCGTCGCGGCGGCGCGGGAATCGGCCGAATCGCTGGCCGCTTATCTGCGTGGCCACGCGACCGACGCGGCGGCGGAAAGCTGGTTCGGACCGCCCGAGATTGCCGGGCGATTCGATTTCGTCGACGATTTCCGCGGCTACAACCACGACCGCAAGCTGGCGACGATCGACCAGTTGCTCGATCTGATCTTTCGGCAACGTGATTCCGCGAAGCCGTGGTCGATCTATGCGGGCGCATTGCCGCTGGCACGTCATGCGCCGGGGTTGCTGGCCGACAATCCCATGCCGTTGCTCGATGCGGCGCGCGAGATGCTGGTGTCGCTGTGGCTCGGCAATCGCACCGTCACCGCGGCGCATTGGGATCTGCCGCAGAATCTGGCGTGCGTCGTCGCGGGGCGGCGACGGTTTACATTGTTCCCGACCGATCAGGTGGCCAACCTGTATGTCGGGCCGGTCGATCGCACGCTGGCGGGGCAGCCGTCGAGCATAGTCGACGTCGACGCACCCGATTTCGAGCGGTTTCCGCGCTTTCGCGAGGCGTTGGCGGCGGCGGAGGTCGCCGAGCTAGGGCCGGGCGACGCGCTGTATATGCCAAGCCTGTGGTGGCATTCGGTGCGGTCGCAGGATTCGGTTGGCGCAATGGTTAACTTCTGGTGGCGCGACGATCCCGCGTACGAGGTGACGCCGATGCTGTCGCTGATGCACGCCGCGATGACGATGCGCGGCCTGCCCGCGAACGAGCGCGCGGCGTGGAAGGCGTTCTTCGATCATTATGTCTTTCGCAGCGGTGGTGATCCAGTCTCGCACCTACCCGAGAATGCGCGCGGGCTGATCGGCGGCGATGTGGAATCGATCGCGGCGTTTCGTGCGCGGTTGGCGGCGACACTACGCTGATAGCGTATTGTCATTCCCGCGCATGCGGGAACCCATCTCCTGCTGCCTCCACAAGTACGGCCGCTATGATCCGCAGCGCCCGCGATGGTTCCCGCTTTCGCGGGAATGACGGGGGAGGGTTAGTTTCCCCGTTCCACTCCTGTTCCGCACGCGCTAATGAGGGACGGTGAATCCGCTTCCCTATCCTGCCTTGCATGCTAGCCATTCGGGCATCTGGATTGCGCAGGGCGGCGAAACGCGAGCGGTCGGGCGGGGGGAGGCAATCCGCGTCGCCGCGGACACGCCGGTGATCCTGCTGAACGCGCCGTTGATCGGGCAGCGGCTGGGCTACGGCGATCTGTCGGGACTCGACCTGCTGGAGCTGTACGCGTTTTTGCGGCCCGCGCAGTTCATGGTGCCGACGCCGAAGGGGCTGGCGGCGGTCGCCGGGCTGGACGTGCCGGCCGAGGATGCCGATGTCGCGGCGTTCCTGCTGGCGGCGGCCGCGCGGCTGCTGGCGATTCCAGATGGCGAGTGGCTCGAGCGCGAAGGGGCGTGGACCGCGGCGCAGAGCCTTTTCCGGCTGCGCTGGCCGTGGGGGCCGGTGCTGGCGGATCGGCTGCGCAAGCCGTCCGAAAACGAACGCTGGCTGTTCTCGAAACTGCCCGAATGGTCCGAAACCGCGCCGCGCCCTGCTCCGCGGACGGTGACGCTGGACGCTGAGGCGACGCAGGCGCGGCTGGCGAGTCTTACTGGCGACCGGGCGGAGATACGCACCGGGCAGCGCGCTTATGCGCAGGCGGTGACGGGGGCGTTTGCGCCGCGGATGACGCGCGAATCGCCCAACCTGGTGCTGGCCGAGGCGGGGACGGGGATCGGCAAGACGCTCGGCTATCTGGCGCCGACATCGTTGTGGGCCGAGGCGGCGGGCGGGGCGGTGTGGGTGTCGACCTATACCAAGGCGCTGCAACGCCAGTTGGGCCACGAGACGCGGCGGGTGTATCCGGACGATGCGGTGCGCAAGGCGAAGGTCGTGACGCGTAAGGGGCGCGAGAATTACCTGTGCCTGCTGAACCTGGAGGATGCGCTGCAGGGCGGCTTCGCGGGGCGCGCGGCGGTGCTGGCGCAGCTGGTCGCGCGCTGGGCGGCGTATAGCGCGGACGGCGATATGGTCGGCGGCGACCTGCCGGGATGGCTGACGACCTTGTTCAAGCGCAACGGCCCCGCGGCGCTGACCGACCGGCGCGGCGAATGCGTCTATGCCGGATGCCCGCATTACCGGAAATGCTTCATCGAACGCGCCGCGCGGGCCAGCGCGGAGGCGGACATCGTCATCGCCAATCATGCGCTTGTGATGGTCAACGCCGCGCGCGGGCGTGAAACCGCGACGCGGCCGACGCGCTATGTGTTCGACGAGGGGCATCATTTGTTCGATGCGGCTGATTCGATGTTCGGCAGCGCGCTGACCGGGGCCGAAACGATCGAGCTGCGGCGCTGGATATTGGGGCCGGAGGCGGGCGGGCGCGGACGGCGGCGGGGGCTTGCGGCGCGATTGTCCGATGTGGCCAGTTATGACGAAGCGGGTGGTCGCGCGATCGCCGACGCGGTGGTCGCGGCGCAGGCGCTGGCGTCGGACGGATGGCTCCAACGGCTGGGCGAGGGCCAGCCGTTCGGCGCGATCGAGACGTTGCTCGCAGCGGTGCGCGGGCTGGCCTATGCGCGCGCCGAGCAGTCGGGCGATGCGGGGTACGGGCTGGAGACCGAACTGGCCGAGCCGACGCCGGAATTGATCGAGGCCGCCGCGCCTGCTGCCGCGGCGCTTGACGCGCTGGTGCGGCCGCTGGTGACGCTGGGGAAGCGGCTGGAGGCGGTGCTGTCCGATGCGCCCGACTGGATGGACGGGCAGGCGCGCGCGCGGATCGAGGGGGCGATCGCCTCCCTCGGCTGGCGCGCGGAGATGGTGGCGGGCTGGCTGGCGCTGCTCGCGCGCGTCGGTGGTCCGGCGGATGGCGATTTCGTCGACTGGCTCGCGGTCGACCGGATCGAGGGGCGCGAGTTCGATATCGGGCTGCACCGCCGCTGGCTCGATCCGACGCGGCCGTTCGCGGAGATCGTGCTGAAGCCCGCGCATGGCGCGCTGATCACCTCTGCGACGCTGACCGCAGGGGGTGATTGGGAAACCGCGGAGGCGCGGGTCGGCGCGCCGCATCTGCTGCGTCCGCCCGCGCGGTTCGAGGTAGAAAGCCCGTTCGATTATGCCGCCAATGCCGAGGTGCTGATCGTCACCGACGTGAAGCGCGGCGATACTCCGGGGCTGGCCAACGCGTATGCGCGGCTGATCGAGGCGGCGGGGGGCGGGACATTGGGTCTGTTCACCGCGATCCGGCGCTTGCGCGGGGTGCACGCGCGGATCGCCGACCGGCTGGCGCGGACCGGGCTGCCGCTGCACGCGCAGCATGTCGATCCGATCGATACAGGGACGCTGGTCGACATTTTCCGCGACGATTCGCGCAGTTCGTTGCTCGGGACCGATGCGTTGCGCGACGGGGTCGACGTGCCGGGCACCTCGCTCCGGCTGGTGGTGATGGAGGGCGTGCCGTGGCCAAAGCCGACCGTGCTTCACGCCGCAAGACGCCTGGCGGGGGGCGGTAGCGCTTATGACGACCGGATCGTGCGCGCGCGGCTGGCGCAGGCGTTCGGGCGGCTGATCCGACGCGCCGACGATTCGGGCGCGTTCGTTCTGCTGTCGGCGGCGATGCCGTCGCGGTTGCTGACGGCGTTTCCGCCGGGGGTGGCGGTGGCGCGCGTGCCGCTGGACGAAGCGGTGGCGCGAGTCGCGGCGCGGCTTTCCACGCGCGTTCGACTCGGGCATGAAGCGAACCTCGACGCCTGATCCCATGTCCGACGGAGAACTGCCCGGTGAAGACGCTGACGCTGCTGCGCCACGCCAAATCGGGCTGGGACGACCGGATTCCGCGCGATTTCGACCGCCCGCTGAACGCCAAGGGCCGCCGTGCGGCGCAGGCGATGGGACGGCATCTGAAGGCCGAGGGGCTGATGTTTGACGTGATCGTCGCGTCGCCTGCGGTGCGCGTGGTCGAGACATTGGCCGAGGTTGGCACGGGGTACGGCGCCGCGATCGAACCGGCATGGGACAAGCGTGTCTATCTGGCGTCGGTCACGACGCTGCTGGATGTCGTGCATGAAACGGCGGCCGATGCAGAACGGCTGCTGATCGTCGGGCACAATCCGGGGCTTGAAGACCTGGTGCTGCTGCTGGTGGCGGACGGCGCGGCCGATCTGCGCGCGGCGATGGAGGAGAAATACCCGACCGCGACGCTGGCCGAACTAACCTTCGAGGCGGCCGATTGGGCGGGGGTGACGTCCGGTGCGGCGAAGCTGACCCGCTTCACGCGCCCGCGCGATCTGGACGCTGCGCTAGGGCCGGACGCGGATTAAACTTTCAGGCATCGATGCTACCTTGACCCGCTCATCCTGAAGGGGGGACTGAGCTTGTCGAAGGCTCGTCTCGAAGGACGTTCCTAGCGCGTCCTTCGAGACGCCATTTCGACAAGCTCAATGGCTCCTCAGGATGAGCGGGGGTGGGGGATAACGGACTCTAGTTCTTCAACCGGTCGCGCAGCCCGGCCAGCGCGCCGAACCTGCCCGCCTCTTCCTCGCTCTTCACCCCAGCGGCCTTCAGCGCCTGTTCCGCAGCGAGGCTGCGCGGGAAGGGGTCGAGCGCGAGCGCCATGGTTTCCGCCGCGGCCTCGCCCAGATCGATCGCGCCGCCTTCGATCTCGATCGTGTCGAGCGCTTCGTCGGTCAGGTCGACCTCTTCCTCGACCGGCGTGGGTTCGGCGAAGCGCAGCGTTACCGGTTCGTCGACGGTGGACGCAATCGGATCGCCGGTGACCGAGCACGCCTGCGTCACGGCAGCCGAGACATGGCCCGTGGCGCGGACACCGGTACCCTCGCGGCGGATTGCGAAGGTGGCGGTCAGGCGATCGATCGCGATCAGCGCGAAGCGGCGGGCGAGCGCAGTGCGTTCGGCTTCGTTAGCCGCAATCTCGACCGTGCGCTCGACGTCGCCGATCGTGTCGAGCCGTTCGGGGCGCGAGAATTCGGGCGTCACGGCAGCGCGCCTTCCGCCAGCGCGGCGACCGGTATCGCATCCAGCCCGCGGCGCAGATCGGTGAGGGTCGTAGCGACGTACGCGACCGCCGCCGGGTTTGGCGCGTCGCCGCGGTAGAGGTTGCGGATCAGCGCCGCGTCCAGGCCGTCGTTCGCCAGCCCCTCGCGATATGCGCCCAGCCGACCGCCGAGCATCGAGACCATCCGCCCGATATGCTTGCCGACCACCATGTCGCCGAAGCCGATCTGGCGGACCTGCGCGTCCATGTCGTCGACGAACCGCTCGGTCAGCTGGACGGACAGGATCGTGCCGTCGGAATCGTCCTCCAGCCGCAGCAGCAGCATCGCCAGCACCGCGGCGATCATGTCGAAACGGCCGTCGAGCGTGTCGGGCACCTGCCCCTCGACATACCAATGCGGCTGGCGCGCGTGCGCGACGATCGCGTCGTACAGCGGCAGCGCCACGTCGGGATCGCGGCGGCGGAAACGGTCGAAGAAACCCAAAACAAATGTCCTCAAGGCGCGCGCATGTTGTCTCGCAGCCGACAAGCGCATATTGAGGCGTTCGGTCGCGGGCGCAACGCTTATGCGGCCCGGTCCAGCTTTTGCGGAGTTTCCATGCGCCACCTTCTGATCGCCGCGACGCTCGGCCTGACCTTTGCCGCAGGATGTGCGCCGCTGAAATCGCACCAGGGCTATATCGTCGACGCCGATCTGGTGAATTCGATCCAGCCCGGCGTCGACAATCGCCAGTCGGTGCTTGCGACGCTCGGCCATCCAAGCTTCGCCAGCCAGTTCAATCAGGGCGACTGGTATTATCTGTCGCGCGACAGCCGCAATTACGCGTTCAATTCGCCCAAGGTGCGCGAGCAATTGACGATGCAGATCAGCTTCGACGCGGCCGGGAACGTCACCGCGATCCGCAAGTCGGGCGCGGAGCAGGTCGCGTCGATCGACCCGTCGAATAAGGCGACCCCGACATTGGGCCGCAAGCGCGGCTTCTTCCAGGATCTGTTCGGCAACATCGGCGCGGTCGGCGCGCCGGGGGCGGGTGCGGGCGCGCCGGGAACGGGCGGCGGCGGGCGGCCGTGATGTTGGCTTGATGCGCTCACGCGCCGAGTCAAACAAAAACTCCCACCTTTCATTACGCTGACGAGCGCATTCGCTGACCGTTCATCGCGACTCGGCCAATCCGGGAACAAGGCGGCGCGGACCATCGTTCGCATCGCCGAGTTGAACGAAAGGCATTTTGTCATGCGTAAGTTTATTACTTTGGCGCTGATCGCGGCGACCGCCATTCCGGCGGCGGCGAATGCGCAGTCGCGCGGCGAGCTTCGTCGCGACCGGCAGGATATCCGTGAGGAGCAGCGCGAGCTGAACCAGGCGCGGCGTTATGGCGACCGCGGCGACATCCGTGACGAACGTCGCGATGTGCGTGAGGCGCGACAGGAATATCGCGAGGATCTGCGCGACCGGAATCGCAACTGGGGCCGCAACGACTGGCGCGGCTATCGTGACAGCAACCGCAATCTGTATGCTCGCGGTAACTGGCGCGCGCCGTTCCGCTACCAGAACTTCCGCGCCGGCGGCCGGATCGCGCCGAACTATTACGGTCGCAGCTATTGGATCAACGATCCGTGGCGCTATCGCCTGCCCCGCGCCCGCGCGAACCAGCGCTGGATCCGGCATTATAACGACGTGGTGCTGATCGACTATCGGCGCGGCATCGTGATCGACACCTATCGCGGCTTCTACCGCTAAGCAGTTCGTCACGGATCGGGGCGGTGGGAACACCGCCCCGGTTTCTTGTTCGGCACGCTCACGCGCGCAAGACGGTGCCAGCCCGCTCCCCCGCCCCTCCGCCCATTCAGGCTACTCTAGTGGGCGGAGGGGCGGGGGAGCGGGCCGGTACCGTCTCATCGCCGAGAGGCGATCAAAAAGAAGCAACAGCCGCGTCGCCTGCTACGCATCGACGCGGCCGGCGCCTGCTTGGGTAGGCACTAGTCCCGAAAGGGGGGTGGGACTGTTGGCGTAAACGCGCGGGCGATGCTTTTGTTCGGGTGCCGCGTTCCTCACCGCATCGTGAACGCTACACGATCGACCGTTCGACCGGCGGTGTCGACCAGCGCCAGAACATGACGGCCCGGCCCGATCGCGATCGGCGGCGGGGTTTCGGCGGTGCCGAGATCGCGCGTGTCGAGCCGCAGCCGGTGCGCAGCCGCCGATCCGCTGACCATCACCGCCAGCCGTTGCCGCGCCGCCGGAATATCGGGATCGAGCGCATAGACGCTGCCCGGCACGGGCGAGGTGATGCGCGGACGGCGCGATTCGGCGGGCGCGGCGGCGACTTGGGTCAGTGCGGTGCCGGCCAGGAACCATTCGCGCCGCGGTTGTTCGCGCGCATTGGCGAAGGTGATGCGGCGTTGCTGGACCCCTGGCGGCGGCGGTGGCGCGCCCGATCGATCGTCTTCCAGCGCCTGCATGACGTCGCGCCACACTGGAGCCGCGCCGCTGGTGCCGGAGACCGCGCGCATCGGATCGCCCTCGACGTTACCGACCCACACCGCGACTGTGAAATGCTTCGTGAATCCGACGCACCAATTGTCGCGCATCGCCTTCGACGTTCCGGTCTTCACCGCCGCCCAGAACGGCAGGCGGAGCGCCGAATCGAGCCCGAACGTGCCTGCGCGCGCGGCGGGGTCGGCGAGGATGTCGGAGACGATCCACGCCGCCTGCGGGCTGGTGATCGTGCGCGGTTTCGCTGGTGTCTCGTCGAGCGTCACGTTTAGCGGCGACCAGCGTCCCCCATTGGCCAGCGCGCGATAGGCGGCGGCCTGTTCGCCCAGCGTCACCTCCGCCGACCCCAAGGCGAGGCTGAATCCGTAGTGGCTGCCGTCCTCGACCAGCCCGCGATAGCCCATGTCCCACAACCGGTCGCGAAACGGATCGACCCCAACCAGCAGCAATGTGCGCACCGCGGGCACGTTGAGCGATCCCGCTAGCGCGACCCGCGCCGACACCGGCCCTTTGAACGCGCGATCGTAATTCTGCGGGACGTACAGGCCGGAGGCGGTGTCGAGCTGGACCGGCGAATCGTCGAGGATCGATGCGGCGGTCAGATATTTCTTCTCGATTGCGGCGGCGTAGAGGAACGGTTTCAGCGTCGATCCGGCTTGCCGGTAAGCGGCGGCGGCGTCGACCGCGGGGGAGGTCGACGCGCCGCCGATTCCGCCGACATAGGCCAAGACATCGCCGCTCTCGTTATCGACGACGATTACCGCGCCATCACGCGCGCGGGTACCGCCGAGGCCCTGCAACTGTCGGCGCAATGCCGCCGCGGCGAGGCGCTGGACGCGCAGGTCGAGCGTGGTGCGGACGCGCAGGCCCGGTTTGGTCAGCAGCCGATCGGCGAGATGCGGGGCGAAGCCGGGGTCAAGCGCGAGGCTGCGGGTGGGGCCGAGCATCGACGCGGCGAGCGCGGGGAAACGTGCGCAATCCTCGCGGGACAAGGCGCAGGCGCGGCGTGCGATGCGGGTCGCGTCGGCTTGCGGATCGGGCAGGAGCGCGGCGAGCAGGAGCGCGTCGTCTCGGCTGAGCGTTTCGGGGGTCTTGCCGAACAAGCCGAGCGCGGCGGCCCCGATACCTTGCGCCTCGCCGCGGAAACCGGCGAGGTTGAGGTAGGCTTCGAGGATTTGGTCCTTCGACCATGCGCCGTCGAGCGCGCGGGCGGCGCGCATCTGGCGCAACTTGTCGCGCCAGCCGCGCGCGCCGGGGCGGGCGAGATCGGGCGCGAGATAGGCGGCGAGCTGCATCGTGATCGTGCTCGCGCCGCGTGGGCGTTCGCCTTCGATCCGATCGCGCGTGGCGGCGGCGAGCGCGAGCCAGTCGATCCCGCCGTGATGGGTGAAGCGGTGGTCTTCGGCGGTCAGGATCGTTTCGCGGACGACCGGCGCGACTCGGGTAAGCGGCACCCAGGCGAGGCGTCGCGCGGCGAAATCGACGCGGGAGGAATCGAGCAAGCGGCCGTGGCGGTCGTAGAGCCATGATTCGGACGGCTGCCATTGGCTGCGGACGTGGGCGTAGGCGGGTAGCGGCGGGGGGCGGGTGAGCCAGTCGAGCGAGGCGAGCGTGATGGCGGCCAGCGCGATGAGGATGAGGGGGAGGCGCTGGGCGGCGGTCATCGCATCACGCACGCACCGCTAAACCAGGCTCCACCCCGGCGAAGGCCGGGGCCCAGTTGCAGCGGTTTGTGTTGGAGAGCGTCGAACCCGCCAACCTTTTCCGGTGCAACTGGGCCCCGGCCTTCGCCGGGGTGGTCGTGATGCGCTGGGCGCATGGCCTATCGCAATCCGACCGTCACCGGTGCGATCGGCACGGCGGCGCGGATGTCGGGGGAGTACATCGCTTCGACGCGGGATGGCGGCAGGGTGAAGCGGCCCGCGCCGTTCAGCCGCATCGTATAGCTGGCGACGAAACGCCCGCGCGGCACCCAGGCGAAATAGCCGCGCCACGCCTCACGCCCGCGCTCGACATAGGCGGGGGAGACACCTTCGCTCGCCCCGCCTTGACCCAGCATCGCGGATTGTCCGCCGAGGCCGCCAAGGATCGTCGCACCGGGCGGGATGGGGTCGCTGACGACCACCCAGTTGCGCTCGGCGGTGGCGTCGACGGTCAGCGTCACGCGCACCACGTCGCCGCGGGTTAGGCGACCGGGGTTGCGGGCCTGGACGATCTCCATTTTGCGCTCCATCCGGTAGCCTGCCGAGAGCGGTTGGGTGAGCGGGACTGCGGCCTTCACCCGCACGCTCGCCCACGGCCCCGCGCCGCCGGATTGGCGTAAGGTGAGCGGGGTTTGCGCCGCGGGCAGCGCGAAAGTCGCGCGGCGCAACTCGACCGACAGCGGCCATGCCTTCGCCTGCGTCCGTCCGGCAAATGACAGCGTTGTCGTCCCACTTATGGCTTCCGCCGGGTAGAGCGCCGCGAACTTGCGCGCTGCGACGCTGCCCCACGCGTTCGCCGGGGTCGTATCCCAATGGCCGCGGCGCTGGCGCAGCGACACGCCGATCATCATGCGCGGCGCATCGTCCTGCCAGCCGGGTCGGCCAAGCGCGGCGAGGGTCGCCTTGATCGCGCCCTCGTCCGCAGATGACATCAGCCACCATGACGCATTGGCCTTATCGGTCAGGTCGAAGCGCGACCCTTCATAGACGATGCGGCTGCGCAGCACCTGTTCGGCCGACGCCTTCAGCGCGGGGGCGTTGGCAAGGCCGGGGGTGCGATCGAGCGCGACGATGTAATCGGCCAGACTCGCGGTCGGCATTTCGGCCGGCGTGAGGCCAAGCTGGCCGGGCATCGCGCTGGTCGCCGCCCCGGCGCGAGCGAGTGCGGCGTACGCGGCGAGGCGCTGGAGCCGGACGTCGCCATATTCCTCGTGCCGGACGCGGCCGTCGAGAACCGCTTTCAGCCCCTCTACCATGCGCGTCTTCGCGGTTTCGGGGAGCGCGAGACCGGCTTCCGAGGTGATCGCGAGGACATAGGCGGTCAGCGCCTCCGATCCGTCGAGCGCTTCGTTGGGGAAATAGCGCAGCAGGCCGTCGCTCGCCTGATAGGTCGGGATTTCGCCCGCCAGCGCCGCCCAGCCGCGCGCGTCGCCCAGCGCCACGATGCGGCTGAGGCGCTGTTCGAAGCAATTGTACGGATAGACGGTCATATAATCGCGCACGCCCGACAGCGGCGGCGCGAGCGTATCGAGCAGCGACACCTCGACCCCGCCGAAGCCGGGGAGCGCGCCCGCGGGGGCGGCGATTGGGATCGATGTGTCGCCGACGCGTGCGAGGGTCGCGGCCCAGGTCTCGACCGGGACCGCGGGGATCACGTCTTGCGTCACGCTGAGCCGATCAATCGCGCGGCCGTCGGCGGTCCGCGCGGAGACCTGCCAGCGGATATTTGACAGGCCCGCGGGGGCGGTCAGGTTCCACGCGATCGGCGCGGCGCGGCCGGCGGGGATGGTGACGGTCAGCGGCTTGCCCGCGGCGATGCGCGGGAAGATGTCGACCGTCGCGGTGACGGTCATCGGCCTGTCGCTGCCGTTGCGCAGCGTGAAGCCGGCCGAATACCAGTCGCCGGTGCGCACCAGCGGCGGCATTCCGGCGTAGATCGACAGATCCTGCGCGGTGCGGATATCCGCGCTGCCGGTGCCGAAGGCGCTGGCGCCGTCGGTGGCGATCGCGACCAGCTTGAATGAGGACAATGCGTCGTTGAGCGGGACGGGGATGCGCGCGCGGCCCTGCGCATCGAGCGCGACGCGGCCGCGCCACAGCAGGACGGGCTGGAAATTTTCGCGGTTGAGCGCGCTCATGTCGCCGCCCCCGCCGCCGCCCGCCTCGACCGCTTTCCGACCATAATGGCGCTTGCCGACGACCTGCATCTGTGCGGTCGCGGTCAGGACCGACAACGGCCGATCGCCCATCATCGCGGTCAGCACGTCCCAGCTGTCGTTCGGCGCGAGCTGGAGCAACGCCTGATCGACTGCGGCGAAGGCGACATCGGCGGTGCGCGCCGGGCTGCCGTCGGGGCGCTTCACCTGCACCATGACCTGCGCGGTATCGCGCGCGGCGTACCTCTCCTTGTCGGCCTTCACCGCGACGCCGAGCGTGTGCGATTCCCAGCCGACCTTCACCTTGGCGATGCCGAGCCGGTAGGCGGGTTTGGAGAGATCGACGAGCGCGGTCGGGGCGGGTGCCTCCTCGCGCGCGCCGAACAGGCTTTTGAACCAGCTCCACCAGCCGGGCTCGATACGGCCGCGGATCGCCATGACCGACACGAACACGTCGGGGGCGTAGGCGCCGGGCATCTTCACTTCGACCACCGGATCGGTGCCGGATAGCTGGGTGACAAAGCTGGAGAGGACGCCCTCACGCTCGACCGTGACCAGTGCGGTCGCTTCGCGAAACGGCATCCGCACCTGGAATTTCGCGGTTTCGCCCGCCTTGTAGGAGAGTTGTTCGGGGACGACGTCCATCCGGTCGCCATTGTCGCCGCCGAACCACCAATCGTCGTCGCCCGCCAGCCATACCGAGCGCGTCGCGCGCGCGACATTGCCGTCGCCATCGGTGGCGGTGGCGACGGCATAGATTTCGTCCGAGACGCCGGGGTCGACCGTGCATCCGGCGTAGCCCTGCGCATCGGTGGTGGCGCTGCACGTTGCGTCCAGCTTCGTCGTGCGCATCTGATTGTCATAGGCGTAGAAGCCGCCGATCAGCCGCCGCCGCGCGGTGAGAATCTGGCGGCTGTAGAGCGCGACCAAGATTTTCTGGCCCTTGATCGGCTTGCCCGACGTGTCGAGCGCGACGAAGCGCAGACGCAGATCGTCCTGTTTCATCAGCCAGCCGTCGGTCTTCACGCCGAGCTGTACCGCCGACGCAAAGATCGGGATCGTGCGGGTCGCGGTCAGCGTTTCGCCGTTCGCGTCCTGATAATCCATCTCGACATTCATTTCGGTGTTGCCGTCGAGGCCCTGCGGGACTTCGATCGTCGGGCGCGCGGTGCCGTCGCCGGTCAGAGTCGCGGGGAGGGTTTGGGTCGGTGGCAGCGTCGGGCCGTCCTCCTCGCCGTCGCCGTTGAGCGGCTTCACTCCTTCGGTGATCGCACGCCCGCCGAAAGTATAACCCTCATAACCATCGGGCGCGGCGCTGCGTGCGAACCAGCCGACGCGCAGATCGACCGGCAGGTTGGACGCGCCGCCGCCGCTGAGATAACCGACGAACAGGTCGAGCGGCAGCGATTTCGGGCGCACCGCCGCGGCCTTCGGACCCGTCACGGTCGCGCGCATCGTCGGGAGCTTGTATTCGTCCAGCTTGAACGACTGGCTGGTGTAGATCGTATCATCGCCCTTCACGATGCGCAGGTCGTAATCGCCCATCGGCGCGCCCTGCGGGGCGGTCCATTCGGTTTCGCCGATGCCGTTCGCGTCGATCGTCAGCGGCAGGTCGAACTGCGTGTCCGAACCGCGATGCGCCAGCCGCAGCGTGCCGGTGAAGCCCGGCGGCACGCGGAAGCCGCTGCCGACCGGTTGGCGGACGATATGCTTCATGTGAATCGTCTCGCGCGCGCGGACGAGCGCGCGGTCGAAGACGGTGTGGACGATCTCGCCGCGCGCGTCGTAACCGTAGGGCAGGTCGAAGTCGTACGGGCGGATGCCCTCGCCCCAATCGGTCAGCGTGAAGCTGAAATCGTCGCCGGCGCGCGCGGAGACCATCAGCGGATGCGGGGACGAGGCGTTCTCGCAGCTGCCGTAGGTTTCGGGTTGCGGGAGACCTGCGGGCACCATCAGCCCGCCGGTGCGATCGGTGACGCCACGCGCCAGCAAACGGCCATTGCAACTATCGGTGATCGCGACCGCGGCGTTGGGGAAGGGCTTTCCGCTGTCGAGCGACGTGACCCAGGCGAGGCTGCGTTCGCGGCCCCATTTGAAATGCACCGCCATGTTGGTGACCAGCGCGGCGGAGGCGACGTAGCGCGGCACGTCGCGACCGAGCAGCGCGCGGCCGAGGACGGGGCTGGCGAGTTCGACGACGTAGAAGCCGGGCTTGGTCAGCGGGATGCCGACGACCTCGAAATCGCGGCCCTTGGCCGGCAGCGCGACGTTCAGCGCCGATCCCTTGCCCGTCAGGATCGAGCGTTCGCCGGTGTGGTTGATGCGGACCGTCTCTCGATTGTTCTCTGGCCCGCGCTCGACGTCCTCGATGTCGTTCTGTCCCGCCTTGTCGACGGTGCGCAGCCATTCGGCGACCGCGCCATCTCCCTCCACGAGCATCGACGCGCCTCCGACCGCAAGGTTGCGGCCCTGCAGCGTGGGTTCGACGTTGCGGACGGTGACGGGGAGAACGCCACCTTCCTTAGCCTCCAATATGCCGAACGGCGCGGCGAACTTTACCAGCGGCGGCGCGCGGTCGAATTTTATGTCGAGCGGGAAGCGCTCGGCATTGGAGAGCGCACGACCGCTTTCATCCTTCACCCCGCCGGGCAGTTCGAGCCGCGCGGCGGTCGCGACGGGCAACGGCGCGGCAAAGGTTACGTCGGATATCGTCGCGCGGGTCTTTTCATCGTCGCTGAAGGTGGGTGCGATCGTCTTGCCGTCGGCGGTGACGATGCGGATCGCCTGCGCCGCCGACATCGGCACTGGCGCGGTGAAGCGGACATAGGCCTTTTCGACCGGGCTGCACCCGGCCTGCGGGTTGACGCGGCTGCATTCGAAGCGCGCGGCGAAGGGTTTGCGCACGGTGTAATCGAAGCGTTGATCCGCCCCTGCGCGCTTGCCGCCGCCTGCGATGTCGGCCCCCCAGACCAGCGCCATGTCGCGCCCCGGCGGCAGCGCGCGGCGGCATTTCAGCGCGGTGACGCTGGCGATGGCGCGACGGCGGTCGGCGTCCGCGGCGGGGAGTTCGGCCGGAAGGCCGGCGTTTTCGAGGAAGCTGCGCACCTCCCAGCGGTCCTTCCCCAGCGCGCCGAGCAGGCGGGCGGGAACATCGGCGGCGAGCACGTCGACCGGAATCTTCTCGCCGATTCCGTCGACCGCACAATACGCGTTGGCGGCGACCGATTGCGGGGTTGGGGCGAGATTCGCCGCGACCAGGAACACCTGATCCTCCTCGATCTCGCTCCCGCTGCCCGACGGCAGGACGGCGCGTGCGGTCGGGCCGCCCGCGTCGACGGTGAAAGTCTGCGATCCCGCCAGCGCATAGCCCGCCGCGCTCTTCAGCCCGTCACGCGTGCGGATCGTGCAGGTCGCGCCGCCGGGCAGGGGCGCGGTGAATTCATGTACCCATGTCTGTTGATCGACCCAGCGCCCCGCGCCCCCGGTCGCGCATTGCACCACCGCAGGCGCGGGCGCGCGTGGATCGCCCAGCGCCACCATCGGCTGGTCGAACCGGATCGTGAAGCGCTCGATCGCGCCGTTACCGACGCCGGGCTGAGCGAGGACGATGCGCGGCGTGTTGTCGCCCAGCGCCGCGACCGGCGCGACCGCCAAGGCGAGGATCGCCAACCGCACGCCAAGCCGCATCGCCAATCCCTCCCAATCGACCCGAGCGTAGCTGTACAGAAGTTCGAGTCCAGCGGGGATTGCGCGCTTTTATAAAGTCGTGGACAAGTTTCCTCAATGTTTCAGGGGGCTGGACGCTGACGATGGGGGCGATCATCGTCGCGTGGATCGACGCTTTCGCGCGTGAGGCGATGCTGTTCGGCGCGGTCGGTTTCGTGATTGGAGGCGTCGACGACCTTCTGGTCGACCTTGTTTACTTGTGGCGACGCATACGCGGCGCAGCGGGCAGTCTGTTGCTCGACGACCTGCCCGCTTCGTCCAAAACGGGGCGGTTGGCGGTGTTCGTGCCCGCGTGGGACGAATCGGCGGTGATCGGCGCGATGCTGCGGACCGCGCTCGCGCGGTTCGCGCACCCCGACTACCGGATCTTCGTCGGCTGCTATCCGAACGATCCGGCGACGATCGACGCGGTTGCGGCGGTCGCGCAAACCGACCGGCGCGTTCGGCTGGTGATCGGCGTAAAGGATGGGCCGACGACTAAGGCCGATTGTCTCAACGCCTTGTGGCGAGCGCTGGGTCGCGACGACGCAGTGGCGCGCGCCCGGACCAGCGCGGTGGTGCTGCACGACGCCGAGGATGTCGTCCATCCGGCCGAATTGCGGGTATACGACGCGCTGCTGGGCGACCATGCGATCGTGCAGATTCCGGTGCTGCCGCTGATCGATCGCGGCGCGAGGCTGGTATCGGGCCATTATGCGGACGAGTTTTCGGAAGCGCATGGCAAGCAGATGGTGGTGCGTGCGGCTGTCGGCGCAGGGTTGCCATTGGCGGGTGTCGGCTGCGCGATTTCGGTCGCGGCGCTGGAGGCGATCGCCGCGCGTCACGGCACGCCGTTCGATGAAGACAGCCTGACGGAGGATTACGAGCTCGGGTTGCGCGCCGGGGCGTTTGGTGGGGCATGTTTCGCGCGGGTGCGTGAATATCCGGGCGGACCGTTGGTTGCGGTGCGCGCCTATTTCCCGGCCACGATCCGAGCCGCCGTCATCCAGAAGGCGCGTTGGATGACGGGAATCGCATTGGCCGGGTGGGACCGCACCGGCTGGAGCCGGCCTTTGCATCTGGCGGATCACTGGATGCGGATGCGTGATCGCCGCGCGCCGGTCGCGGTGCTGGTGCTGGCGGCGGCCTATGTCGCGGTGCTGGCGTCGGCTTTGGGGATGCTCGGCCATGCGATCATCGGCGATGCAGCGTCGGCGGTCTCCCCCGATGTTCGGACGCTGCTGACGGTGACGCTGGCGCTGTTATTGTGGCGGATCGCCGCGCGTGCGCTGGCGACGGGGCGCAGCTACGGCTGGCGCGAAGCCGTGTGGTCCGTGCCACGGCTCTTGGTCGCTAATTGGATTTCGCTGCTCGCCGCGCGCCGCGCGATCGTGCGCTATATCGGCATCCTGGCCGGCGCGCCGCCGCGGTGGGACAAGACCGCCCACGTTTTTCCGGACGGGCCGCCCGAAACCGTGGCGCGGTGATCGCATCCAGCCGGCCTTTGCGCTTCGTCGCGCTACTGCTTGGCGCGTGGGTGACGATGCGGGTCGTGCAGCTGTCGCAGGTGGCGAGCCCGATCGCCGCGATGGTGCCCGTGCTGCTCGACGTGGTCGCGCCGCCGGCCGAGGCGGAGCAGTTGCTCGGCCCGATCGTAAGCAGGGGGTCCGCGCCGCCGACATATTTGCCGGAGATTGCGCGCGCTTGGGCTATTCCGGCGCTCAGCGGACCGGAAGTCCGGCTGTCGAGCGCGCCTGCGCCAGCGAGCGGCCCGGCGCGGCTTGCCTTTGCACCCGCTGAGATCGCCCGATCCGACCCGGCGTATACGGCGCGCGGCCCGATCGGATCACCGGTCCTGCTGTCGGTGGTTCCGGACGCATTCCCCAGGTTTCGGGCAAGTCTGTGGACCATCGTGCGCGGCAGCGGCGCGGCGTCACCCTTCGCGCCGCAGCTTGGCGGGAGCCAGGCGGGGGTCCGGGCGACCTATGCGCTGGATGATGTAAGGCGATTCGCGCTGGCGGGACGGCTCTCGACCGCGCTTGGATCGCGCCAGCGCGAGGCGGCGATCGGTGTCGACTGGCAGCCTACTGCGCTTCCGATCCACTTGATCGCGGAGCAGCGGATCGGGATCGAGGGCGCGCGGGGCGGGCCGTCGATCGGCGTGATCGCTGGCGTGGGGCCGGCGCCGGTAGCGGCGGGATTTCGGCTCGATGCTTATGGGCAGGCGGCCGCCATCGCGCGCGACGGCGGCATCGACGGTTATGCGGATGGCGCGCTGCGCATTGCGCGGCCGATGGCGACGGTTGGCGCAGCGTCGATCGATTTGGGTCTGGGTGCTTGGGGCGGTGCGCAGCGTGGCGCGGCGCGGTTCGATATCGGGCCGACGGCCAGCGCGTCGGTGCCGATCGGCGGCAAGACCGTGCGGCTTTCGGTGGATTGGCGGCAACGGGTCGCGGGCGATGCGCGGCCGGGATCGGGGCCAGCGCTTTCGATCGGCACCGATTTCTGAGCCGCGACGCCTTCCGCCGGGCGCGTGCATCGCATAACCGGGTGCATGGACCTTTACCTGCCGATCGCGAACCTGTCGGTGAACGCGCTCGTCATCATCGCGCTGGGGGGCGGGGTGGGATTGCTGTCGGGCATGTTCGGCGTCGGCGGCGGGTTCCTGACCACGCCGCTGCTGATCGTCTATGGCATCCCGCCGACCGTCGCGGCGGCGAGTGCTGCGAGCCAGGTGACGGGCGCGAGCGTATCCGGGGTCAGCGCTTATTGGCGGCGCGACGGCGTCGACGTGAAGATGGGCGGCGTGTTGGTCGCGGGCGGGATCATCGGATCGATCGGCGGCGCGTGGCTGTTCCGGCTGCTGCAGCAAAGCGGGCAGATCGATACCGCGATCGCGATCACCTATGTTCTTCTGCTCGGCACGATCGGCGGGATGATGCTGAAGGAATCGGTCGAGGCGATCGGGGTGGCTAAAGGGCGGCGCGTGGCGAAACCGCGCAAGCGGCGGCATCATCCGCTGGTCGCCGCGCTGCCGTTCCGGATGCGATTCTATAAATCCGGGCTGTATATTTCCCCGCTCGCGCCGCTGTTGCTGGGGGTGGCGACGGGGGTGCTGACGATCCTGCTCGGCATCGGCGGCGGGTTCGTGCTGGTGCCGGCGATGATCTATCTGCTCGGCATGGCGACGTCGGTGGTGGTCGGGACCAGCCTGTTCCAGATCCTGTTCGTCACCGCCGCGGCGACGATGGTCCATGCGCTGACCACCAAGGCGGTCGATATCGTGCTGGCCGCGCTGCTGCTGGTCGGATCGGTCGTCGGCGCACAGATCGGCGCGCGTTTCGCGGCGCGGGTGAAGCCCGAGTATCTGCGCTTGGCGCTGGCGATCCTGGTGCTGCTGGTGGCGTTCCGGATCGGGTTGGGTCTGGGGTGGCGGCCGGATGAAATCTACACGATCGAGCTGTCGTGAAGAAAATACTTTTATTGCTCGCGCCGCTCCTGATGGCGCAGGAAAAGCCGGTGCTGGTGCCCGACGTGTCGCAGCGCGATATCGAGATCGTGTACAGCTTTACCGGGGCGGAATTGCTGCTGTTCGGCGCGATCCTGTATCCCGGCGGACGCCTGCCCGACGCGCGGCGCCCGACCGACGTGGTGGTGGTGGTGAAGGGGCCGGTGCAGTCGATCACGATTCGCGAGAAGGAAAAGCTCGCCGGCATCTGGGTCAATGCCGAGGAACTGCGCTACCGGTCGGCCCCGTCGTTCTACGCGATCGCGTCGTCGCGGCCGATTCCCGATCTGGTCGATGAACGTACGCGCGCGATCTACGAACTCGGCCTCGACAGCCTGCAATTGTCGCCCGCGTCGTCCGCGCCGTCGGGCGTGCAGGACCGGTTTGCACGCGGGCTGGTCGCGTTGCGCAAGAAGACCGGGCTGTATTACGAAGCGCCGCGCGCGGTCGAGATCACCGACGACGTGCTGTACCGCGCGCGCGTCGCGATACCGGCGCGCGTGCCGGTCGGGCGCTTCACCGCGGAGACGTTCCTGATTCGCGACGGCAAGGTGCTGGCGGCGGCGGTGCGCGACATCGACGTGCGCAAATCGGGTTTCGAGCGCTTCGTGGCGCGCGCCGCGGATCGGTCGGCATTCCTTTACGGTGCGGTCGTGGTGGCGCTGTCGGTGCTGCTCGGCTGGGGCGCGGGGTGGGTGGCGCGGAGGATTTGAGCCCTATTGAGGCTCGCGAAAGAGCGAGCTTCGAGGCGGTACCAGGCTCACTACCCCGCCCCGCCTCACGCGCGTGCGCGCGTCAGACAAAGCACCCCCTCATGCTTAATTTACAAAGATTGCGCATAACCGGCCGTCTGTGAATAACGGGGGACCACCCGAATGACCGAAATGCCGGCGCCAGGCGCATTCGATGGGGTGGCTCGAGCCGCGCCCGTCGCCGTGCGTCCGGCGATCGAGGCGATCGGGTTCGTGATCGAGGTTTCGGGGTCGTCGAGCAAGGTGATGTTCGACATGGCGGCGCTGTCGCTGCTCGCCGAGCATCCCGATCCGGTGATTGCGACCGGCGGGCAGGTCGGCGGACAGATCAAGGTGCGTGTGGGCGCGGCGTGGCTGATCGCCAACATCCGGTCGCTGAAACTGGAAGATATGGTCGCGGGCCGCGTCACGGCGCTGATCGATTTTCTGGGCGAGGGCGATGAGGAACGCCTGACCGGCAAACTGTACAATTTCCGTCGTGGTGTGACCCGCTATCCCAGCCCGGGCGGGGAGGTGTTTCCGATTTCGACTGACGATCTGAAACAGGTGTATGCGGCGGACGACCGCGCGAATATCGAGATCGGCATGGTCTATCCGACCAAGGACATTCGCGCCGCGCTTTACGTGGACGCGATGCTGGGCAAGCATTTTGCGCTGCTGGGGTCGACCGGCACGGGCAAATCGACCAGCGCCGCGCTGATCCTGCATCGCATCTGCGAACTGGCGCCGCAGGGCCATATCGTGATGATCGATCCGCACGGCGAATATTCCGCCGCGTTCAAGCACAATGGTGCGCTGTTCGACGTATCGAACCTGGCCATGCCGTATTGGCTGATGAACTTCGAGGAACATTGCGAGGTGTTCCTGACCACGACCGGTTCGGAGCGACAGGTCGATGCCGACATTCTCGCCAAGTGCCTGCTGGCGGCGCGCGCGAAAAGCCGGGTCGGGCAGGAAATCCCGAAGCTGACGGTCGATGCGCCGGTGCCGTATCTGCTGAGCGACCTGACCAATTTGATCCAGCTCGAGATGGGCAAGATGGACAAGGCAAGCAATTCCGCCCCGTATCTGCGGCTGAAATCCAAGGTGGAGGAGATCAAGGCCGACCCGCGGTTCAGCTTCATGTTTTCGGGGATGCTGGTCGCGGATACGATGGCTGGGTTCATCGAACGCATCTTCCGCCTGCCCGGCGACGGGAAGCCGATCTCGATCATCGACGTGTCGGGCGTGCCGAGCGAGATCACTTCGGTGGTGGTCGCGGTGCTGTCTCGCATGGTGTTCGATTTCGCGATCTGGTCGCGCAACGAACCACAGCGGCCGATCCTATTGGTTTGCGAGGAAGCGCATCGCTACATTCCGGCGGGCCAGGACGCCACGTCGTCGGTCGGTCGCATCCTGGGCCGGATCGCGAAGGAGGGGCGCAAATACGGCGTGTCGCTGGGGTTGATCACGCAGCGGCCGTCCGATCTGGCGGAGGGCGTGCTGTCGCAGTGCGGCACGATCATCGCGATGCGGCTGAACAACGACCGCGATCAGGCCTTCGTTCGGGCTGCGATGCCCGAGGGCGCGCGGGGGTTCCTCGATTCGATCCCGGCGCTGCGCAACCGCGAGTGCATCATCTGCGGCGAAGGCGTCGCGATCCCGATCCGCGTGTCGTTCGATGCGCTGGAATCGGCGCGACGCCCGGCGTCGGCCGATCCGGTATTCTCCGACCTATGGCGCGATGTGGGGCAGGAGGACGAGATCATCGCGCGCACGCTGCAACGCTGGCGCGCGCAGGGGCGGTAGGGGGAAATCTCTTGATCCGCTTACGCGGATAAGACGGTGCCAGCCCGCTCCCCCGCCCGGCCACCCACAGAATATCCTGAATGGGTGGCCGGGCGGGGGAGCGGGCTGGCACCGTCTTACGCCCGAGAAGGCGTCAAAAAATCAGTGGGAGCCCGGCTTCACGCTCAGTAGATTGGCGACCTTTGCCTTGAACGCGCGCAGCGTTGCGCCTGACAGGACGGCGACGCTGGAGAGCGAGATCGAGCGCGGGTTCACCGCGACGCCGTTCTTCCATACTTCCCAGTGGAGGTGTGGACCGGTCGACATGCCGGTCGATCCGACATAGCCGATCACTTGCCCGCGCCCGACGCGCGTGCCCGGCGACACGGCGATGCGGCTCATGTGGCCGTAACCGGTGGCGATGCCGCCGCCGTGGTTGAGCTTCACGAAATTGCCATAGCCACGGTTGCGGCCGGCGAACGCCACCACGCCGTCGATCGCGGCGTAGATCGGGGTGCCATAGGGCGCGCCGATATCCATGCCCTTGTGCATCCTGAGGAAGCCCAGCAGCGGGTGCATCCGTGCGCCGAAGTTCGACGTGACGCGGCCCGCGACGGGCATTCCCATGAAGCCGCGGCGCTCGCTCTGGCCTTTCGCGTCCCAGAACGTGCCGTCGCCGTCGCCCCAGCGGACGAGCTGGAGCTTCTTCGCGCCCTGATCGAGTCCGGCGAATTGGAGCTTGCCGATCTGCACCTCGCCGGTCGCGGCGCGGGCTTGGTCGGCGACGATGTCAAAACTGTCGGCGGCGGTGACGTCGCGGCCGATCGAGATGCGAGCGGCGATCGCCTTGATATAGGCCTCGACCAGTTTTGCTGGCGCACCCGCCGCGCGCGCGGAGCGATAGAGGCTCGAGCCGACGAGGCCCTGGATGCGCAGCGGCGTGCGGTCGATCGCGATCGGTTGGCGATCGAGCGACAGCGCGTCGCCTTCGCGGTTGAGCGCGAGGTTCAGGTCGAAGCGCGCGCGGAAGGCGAGATGCTCCAGCGGGCGCGCGATGCTGCGGTCGGCGCGGCGGCCGAGCGTCAGCGACAGCACCGTGCCGGGCTTCAGATCGCCCACCGACACCGCGTCGGCGACCAGACTGGCGGCCTGCGCCGCGTCGTTGCGGCCGACGCCCGCGCGCTGCAGCGCTGCGCCGAACGAATCGCCGTCGCCGAGCGTCGCGGTCAGATCGATCACCGGGCGTTCGGGCGTTTCGGTCAGCGGGCGGACGAGATCGTTCGCCGCCATCCGCCGCCCGGTCGACGCACCATAGGCGATCGGCGCGATCGATAGCGTCTGCGCCTCGTCATATTCGCCGCCCGACAGCGGGGGCGTGACATAGCCCGACACCGGGCGAAGGCCGGGCGCGGTCAGGATCGCGCCGGCGCAGAGCGCGGTGCAGGTCAGCAGGCCGCGCCACCAGGTGAGGCTGCCGATCTGCGCGCCGAGATCGGGCACCCAGTCGACCCGCGCCGCGCCGACGCGCAGGCGGTCATAGACGCCGAGATCCTTGACCGGAACGAGGGCGCGGCCGAACGAGCGCGTTCCCGCGCCACCGGCCAGCTCGATTCCAGGTTGCTCGCGCAGAAACACGGCGAGTACGGCGCCCCCAAACGCGAATTACGTATCGCCGATCCACCCCCGGCGCAGGCGAAATCCTTCTGGTGGCAAAGTGTTAAAGTCAAATTAACCCGTCGCGGCGCTGGCCCGCCCTGCGCCGAAGCGTTCGTCGCGCGCGATGAAACGGAATGCTGAGGGAATGCCAAGGGAACGGTTGCATCGCAGGCGGTTGGCCCCGATGTTGTGTGGGTCATGGGCCTTCCAGAAACGGCGCGGGTCACGGCGGTGCTCGGGCCGACCAACACCGGCAAGACGCACCTCGCGGTAGAGCGGATGGCCGCGCACTCGTCCGGCATGATCGGCTTTCCGCTGCGACTGCTGGCGCGCGAGGTATACGACCGCGTCGTCGCGATGAAGGGCGTCGGGCGGGTCGCGCTGATCACGGGGGAAGAGCGGATCGTTCCGAAAGACGCGCGCTGGTTTCTGTGTACGGTCGAATCGATGCCGACCGACCGGGACGTGGCATTCGTCGGGCTGGACGAGGCGCAGCTTGGCGCAGATGCGGAGCGGGGGCACGTCTTTACCGACCGGCTGCTCCATGCGCGCGGGCGTGAAGAGACGATGATCCTGGGGTCGGAGGCGTTGCGCCCGGTGATCCGCGCGCTGATCCCGAAGGCGGAGATCGTCGAGCGACCGCGTTTCTCGACGTTGACCTACGCAGGGGCGAAAAAGATCAGCCGCCTGCCGCGGCGGTCGGCGATCGTCGCGTTCAGCGCCGAGGAAGTCTACGCCGTCGCCGAGATGCTGCGGCGGCTGCGCGGCGGGGCGGCGGTGGTGATGGGCGCGCTGTCGCCGCGCACGCGCAACGCGCAGGTCGCGATGTTCCAGGCGGGCGAGGTCGACTACCTCGTCGCGACCGATGCGATCGGCATGGGACTGAACATGGACGTGGCGCACGTCGCGTTCGCCGGGCTGCACAAGTTCGACGGCAAGCGGCGGCGGCGGCTGACGGTGGCGGAGATGGCGCAGATCGCCGGGCGTGCGGGGCGGCACCAGCGCGACGGGACGTTCGGTGCGCTGGCCGAAGAAGGGCCGGATGCGTTCCTGCCCGAAGAGGTGCTGGCGATCGAGGCGCATCGCTTTCCGAAACTCGACTGGCTGTACTGGCGCGAGGGGCAGCCCGACCTGTCAAGCATCGAGGCGCTGACGTACTCGCTGTCGACCTATCCCGACCACCTCGCGTTGCGCGCTGCCCCGGAAGCGATCGACCTGCAGGTATTGCGGCGGTTGAGCGACGAGCATTGGGTCCGCGATCGCGCGAAAGGCAATATCGCGCGGCTGTGGGCGGCGTGCGGGATTCCGGATTTCGCGAAACTCGGCCTCGATCCGCACGCGCGTTTCGTTGGGCGGGTGTTCGGGCATCTGACCGAGGGCGCCGGCCATATCCCGCACCAGTGGTTTGCGGACGAGGTCGCGCGGCTGGACCGGGTCGACGGGGATGTCGAGACGATCGCCGGGCGCGTCGCGGCGATACGGACCTGGGCGTATATCGCGCAGCGTGGCGACTGGCTGGCCGATCCGGCGCATTGGGCGGCGCGGACGCTGGCGATCGAGGAGCGGCTGTCCGATGCGCTCCACGCAAGCCTGACGCAGCGCTTCGTCGACAAGCGCACCACTGCGCTCGCCAAGCAGATCGGGGCTGGCGCGGGGCAATTGCCGGTGACGATCGACGCGCAGGGCGAGGTGACGATCGACAGCCACCCGATCGGACGGCTCGATGGCTTCCGCTTCACCGTCGCGCCGGAGGCGCGGGCGGGCGACAAGCGTCTGTTGCTGGCGACGGCGGAAAAGCATCTCGCGCACGAACGGCGCATCCGGGCGCAGGCGATGATCGCGGGTGGCGACGCGGATTTCGTGCTGGGCGCGGGCGGCGCGATCGTGTGGCGCGGGCAGGCCGTCGCTCGGCTGGCGTCGGGGCCGTCGCTGGCGCGGCCTGCGGTGGCGCTGGATGCGAGCCTGGAATGCCTCGACGCGGCGCTGCGTGCGGGCGTCTCAGCGCGGTTGCGGCGGTGGGTGGAGGAAAGCCTGGGGCGCGCTTTGCCGTCGTTGGCGTCGCTGGCTGCGGCGGCACTCGATCCGGGGGCGACCCCTGCACTACGCAGCGTCGCGAGCGCGTTGGAGGCGGGGGCTGGGTTCGTCGAGCGAGCCGCGGTGCGCGCGGCGGTCGAGGCCTTGACGCCGGACGACCGAAAACGGTTGCGCGCGGCAGGGGTGACGATCGGCGCGCTCAATCTGTTCGATCCGCGTTTGCTGAAACCGAAGGCGTGGCAATGGCGCAGCGAATTGCTGGCGCTGAAAGATGAGCGGCCCGTCGCCCCGCCCGCTGGCGCGACGACGCTGCCGCGCGGCGTGCCGGGCGCGACGCTCGCGACCGGGTTCCGCCCGCTCGGCGCGCAGGCGGTGCGGATCGATCTGGTCGAGCGCGTCGCCCGGGCCGCGCATGATGCGCGCGCCGGGCGCGGCGCATTCGCGCCCGATCCCGCGCTGGCGGTGTCGATCGGCCTGGAGCCGGGAACGATAGCGCGGCTGATGGCCGAACTCGGCTTCCGTCCTGCGCCATCGGTCGAGGGCGCGGCGCGCTGGGTGTGGCGCGGCCGGCCGCCCGCCAAGCGCGTTGCTCCGCCGCGTGACAATGCCTTTGCCGCGCTCGCGGATCTGTATGGCTGACACCATCCGGCTCGACCGGTTTCTGTGGTTCGCGCGGATCGTAAAGACCCGGCCCCTGGCGCAGGCGATGGCGGAGAGCGGGCATTTCCGCATCGACGGGCGCAAGATCGAGCGCGCGCATTGTCCGGTGCGGATAGGCAACATCCTGACCTTCGCCGCGCACGGCGGCCGCGTGCGCGTATTGCGGGTCGAAGCGCTGCCGGTGCGGCGTGGTCCCGCACCCGAAGCGGCGGCCTGTTATCAGGAATTGCTGACTGATAACGTCTCGCAGCAAGGCGGCGGCGATTGACGGATGCGGTCGGCCAAGCATAGCAGGCGTTAGTTCGACCGCACGGGAACCTGACCAATGACCTACGTCGTCACCGACGCCTGCATCAAGTGCAAGTACATGGACTGCGTCGAGGTATGCCCGGTCGACTGTTTCTATGAGGGCGAGAATATGCTCGTCATCAATCCCAGCGAATGCATCGATTGCGGCGTGTGCGAGCCCGAATGCCCGGCCGAGGCGATCCTGCCCGATACCGAAAGCGGGCTGGAGCAGTGGCTGGAGATCAACAACAGCTTCAGCGCGCAATGGCCCAACGTCACGCGCAAGAACGATCAGACCCCCGCCGACGCCGACGAGCACAAGGGCGAAGAGGGCAAATACGACAAGTATTTCTCGGCCGAACCCGGCACGGGGGACTGAAATCCGGGCGGGGTTTTCGGACAGCGGCAGGAGTGCTGACGGAAAGCTTCTGGCAATAATGTTACAGGCGTGCTATGTACGTCGGTGACGGGCGTACGTTGGTCGCAACGCCTGCTGGAGACGTTCTAAAACCCCCACCATGTCCGCCTACGGAGCTGCCGCGGTCCAGCCGCGCATCCGTTGTGACCGGATATGGTCAAGCGAAAGGCCCATTCATGGTTGCCAAGGCTCTGCACTTCGATGTCGGTGATTATGTGGTTTATCCCAAGCATGGGGTCGGCCGCGTCGTCGAGTTGCAGAAACAGGAAATCGCCGGGATGCAGCTGGAGCTGTATGTCCTGCGCTTCGAAAAGGAGCGCATGACGCTCCGCGTACCGACCAACAAGGCCGAAAGCGTCGGAATGCGCAAGCTGTCGTCGGACAAGACGATGCGCGAAGCGATGGAGACGCTGAAGGGCAAGCCTAAGGTCAAGCGCACGATGTGGTCGCGCCGCGCGCAGGAATATGAAGCGAAGATCAATTCGGGCGACCTAGTGTCGATCGCCGAAGTGGTCCGCGACCTGTTCCGCGCCGACGACCAGCCCGAGCAGAGCTATTCCGAGCGGCAGATCTTCGAGGGCGCGACGAGCCGTCTGGCGCGCGAACTCGCCGCGATGGAGCAGGTCGACGAGCCGACCGCGCAGGAGAAGATCCTCGAGATCCTCCGCGCCGCGGCAGCGATCTACAACAAGGACAAGGTGCCCGCGTAAACGCGGCCCTGTGTTGAAATGAAACGGGCGGTCCGAGAGGGCCGCCCGTTTTTCGTTGCACGTCGCGCAACAGTGTATTAGCACTCCAACACACGTTTGGAGGTTCAGCGATGCGCACGATGATTCTCGCGGCTCTCATCCCGCTCGCCGCGTGCGGCAATTCCGGTGGTGACGGCGATAGCAATTCGCCTGGCGTGCCGGGCAGCGGCAGTGGAAACACGCGCAGCTATCAGGTGGCGGATTTCACCGGCGTCGAACTGCGCGGTCCTGACGATGTCGACGTCCGCGTCGGATCGGGCTTCTCGGTCCGGGCCGAGGGCGACGAGGCGACGCTCGGCAAGCTGAAGATCGAGCGCGTTGGCGACACGTTACGCGTCGGGCGTATCCGCCAGAACGGAATCAGCTGGGGATCGGGCAAGGGCGTAAAGGTCTATATCACGATGCCGCGGATGACGGCCGCCAGCCTCGCCGGTTCAGGTGACCTGTCGGTCGACCGGGTCGAAGGCGGGGCGTTCAGCGGCAGTATCGCGGGATCGGGATCGCTCGCGCTGGGCGCGATCGAGGTGACCAACGCCGATCTGTCGATCGCCGGGTCGGGCGACATTTCGGTATCCGGCAGCGCTGGCAAGCTGGGTGTCGACATTGCCGGATCGGGCGACGTCGACGGAGCCAAGCTTACGGCGCAGTCTGCCAGCGTCTCGATCGCGGGGTCGGGCGGGGTGCGCGCCGCGGTCGACGGCGCGGCGAAGGTGTCGATCGTCGGGTCTGGCGACGTCGATCTCGGACCGCGCGCGAAATGTTCGGTGTCGAAGATGGGATCTGGATCGGTGACCTGCGGCGGGTGATCGCGCTTGCGTGAGAACACGCTTCGGTGCGACGTTCGCGCGCATGATCCGTATCGTTGGCGCGCTAGCGCTCTTCCTGTTCGCGACCCCCGCCTTCGCGGCGGATCGCACCTTCTCGGTCGGCAGCTTCGAACGGCTGCGCGTCGACGGGCCGTTTGAGGTGCGCGTGACGACCGGTTCGCCCGGCGCGCGCGCGCGCGGGGGCAAGGAACTGCTGGAACGCGTCGACATCGATGTGAACGGGACGACATTGGTCGTCCGCATGGGCAATGGCGGATGGGGTGAGACGCCGGGCAAGGCCGCGGGCGCGCCGCCGGTCATCACGCTGTCCACCCCGCGGCTCGTGTCCGCGACCGTCTCCGCGGGTGCGCGCGTGTCGATCGCGAAGATGGTGTCGCAGCGGATCGACGTGTCGGTGACCGGCGCGGGCCTGCTGTCCGTGGAGAACGCCGATACCGATCAGCTCAACGCGACGCTGGTCGGCACCGGGCAGATCAATATTGGCGGGCGCGCGAGCCGGGCGCGGCTGTTGACCAACGGGGCGGGCGCGATCGACGCCTCCGCGCTGACCGTCAACGACCTGATCGTGCGGATGGAAGGGGCGGGCGAGACGAAGGCGTCGGCGCGCTATACCGCGCAAGTCAACTCGACCGGGCTGGGCAAGGTGACGGTGACGGGTGGCGCGAAATGCACCGTGAAAGCGGTGGCGGACGGGCCAGTGGTGTGTGGGGGCGCTAGATAAGCGCCAGTTCGGCCAGCTTCCCCATTAGCGCGGGCGGCATTTCCGCCATGCCCGTTGCATCGCCACCCAAATCGGGCGGGGCGTCTGCGCCCTCCAGATAGCGCCAGCCCTGATGCGCGCGTTTGGGCTGTGCGCGGACCAGCCGCAGTGCGGGATCGATGTTGATCGCGATGCGGCCGCTCTCGGCTTCACCGAACGACAGAATCGGGGACCGCGCGACGAGTTGGTGCTTGATGATCCAGAACAGCGAGCCCTCACCAGCGATGTCGGTGTGGCGCTTGGGCAAATAACGCGTCGTCAGGAACACCGGGCCGTCCTCGCCGCGCAGGCGCAGCCGTTCGGCGAGGATGTCGAGGCTGGCCGCGCCGAACGCGACTTTGGTCAGATGGAGCGGCACATTATCGAATCTGGGGCGCAGCGGCGTGAGATCAACCCGCGAGGCCAAAGGCAGTGGCGAGGCCGAGGAACGCGAGGAAGCCCATCGAATCGGTCGTCATCGTGACGAACACCGAAGATGCGACCGCGGGATCAGCCCCGAAGCGCTCGAGCATCAGCGGCACGAACACGCCCGCCAGCCCGGCGATGACGATGTTCGCCATCATCGCCGCCGCAATGACGCCACCCAGCGCGGGATTGCCGAAGATCGTCCCCACACCGATGCCGATGATCACCGCGATCGTCAGGCCATTCAGCAGCGCCACGCGGAACTCGCGCAGGATCGCGCGCGCGGTGTTCGATTGTGTCAACTGATTGGTGGCGAGCGCGCGGACCGTGACCGCCAGCGTCTGCGTCCCTGCATTGCCGCCGACTCCGGCGACGATCGGCATCAGGGTCGCGAGCGCGACCATCCGCGCGATCGTATCCTCGAAGCGCGAAATGATGAACGACGCCAGCAACGCGGTGAACAGGTTCGCGATCAGCCAGCGGACGCGCGCCTTGTAGCTGTCGACGATTGGTTCGTTGATGTCGCCTTCGCCCGCGCCCGACAGCAACAGCGCGTCCTCGCCTGCCTCTTCCTGGATGATGTGGACGATGTCGTCGACCGTGATCATGCCGACCAGCCGCCCGCTGCCATCGACCACCGCGGCGGAGATCAGCGCGTATTTCTGGAAGCGCAGCGCGACCTCCTCCTGGTCCATGTCAACGGGGATCAGCGTCTGTTCGCGCTGCATGACGTCGCCGATGGCGATGCCGCGCGGGGTGCGGAGCATCCATGACAGGGCGCATGTACCGATCGGTTTGTGCGCCGGATCGACGACGAAGATTTCCCAGAAATCGGTGGTCAGTTCCTCATGCCCGCGCAGGTAATCCAGCGCGTCGCCGACCGACCAATGTTCGGGCACCGCGATCAGCTCGCGCTGCATCAGGCGGCCGGCGGATTCCTCTGGATAGGACAGCGCCTCTTCGATCGCGGCGCGATCGTCGGGCTCCATCGCGCGCAGCACCTCGCGCTGATCCTCGGCGTCGAGATCCTCGATGATTGCGACCGCATCGTCGGTGTCAAGTTCGGACGCCAGATCCGCGACCTGCCGCGCGTCGAGCGCATCGATCAGATCCTCGCGGACGTAATCGTTCATTTCGGCGAACACGTCGGCGTCGAGCAGGTCGGCGACCGCCTGCGCAAGCCCCCGTCGGCGGTCCTCGGGCGTCAGCTCGAAAAGATCGGCGATATCGGCGGGATGGAGCGGTTCGACGAGCGCGTGCGCCGCAGCATCGTCGCCGTTTTCGACCGCGGACAGCACCGCGGCGACGAACTCCGGTTTCAGCCGGTCGTCCTCGTCCAGCTGCGCCTCGACCGTCGCGGTTTCGCCGTTGGAAAGTTCGGTTTCGGTCACGGCCGCCCTTCCGTGGTGTCGCTCGCCCGCCGCTTACCGTGGTGGATCATCCGTTGCCAGCGCGAGTTTGCCTCCCTACCTGCGCCCGCAACCAAGGAAGGAATCATCAATGGCCGAAACCTATGAGACGCTGACGCTGACGCTGGACAGCGGCGACGTGACGATCAAGCTGCGCAACGATCTCGCCCCGGCGCACGTCGCGCGGATCGGCGAGCTGGCGAGCGCGGGCTTCTACGACGGCGTCGTGTTCCACCGCGTGATCCCCGGTTTCATGGCGCAGGGCGGCGATCCCACCGGCACCGGGATGCACGGGTCGGACAAGCCGAACCTGAAGCAGGAATTCTCGAAGGAGCCGCACGTCCGCGGCGTGTGTTCGATGGCGCGGACCAACGATCCGAATTCGGCGAACTCGCAATTCTTCATCTGCTTCGACGACGCGCGGTTCCTGGACGGACAATATACCGTGTGGGGCGAAGTGACCGACGGCATGGACCTGATCGACGCGCTGCCCAAGGGCGAGCCGCCGCGCGAACCGGGGAAGATTGTGAAGGCCACGGTGGCTTGAGTCTTTGATCGGCTCACGCCGATGAGACGGCACCGGCCCGCTCCCCCACCCCGCCTCCCATTCAATATACTGTTGTGGGAGGCGGGGTGGGGGAGCGGGCCGGTGCCGTCTTACGCCCGCGAGGGCGTCAAACAAAAGGTACGGGCTGGCACCGACTTGCGCCCGTGAGGGCGTCAAACAACTAAGCTCCCTCGCTGCCCAGCGTTTCCAGCAGCCAGTCGCGGAAGACGCGCACCGGTTTCATCTGTAGCGCGCGGGGGCGGCAGACGAACCAGTAACTGTACGGGCTTTCGACATCGATATCGAACAGCCGCACCAGCCGCGGATCGTTGGCGTCGGCGAAGTGGCTTTCCATCATGAAGGCGACGCCCAAGCCCTGCGCCGCGGCCTCCAGCATCAACGCGCCCGAATCGAAATGGTCGATCGCCAGCGGTTCGATATCGCCCACGTTCGCAGCGTTGCGCCAAGCGGTGAAGGTGTCGGGCATGTCGCGATGGAGGAGCACGGTCTGCTCGCCAAGCTGTTCGGGGCGAACGAGCGGGTCGTTGCGCTCGATCAGCGATCGCGCGCCGATGACATACACCTTGTTGCGATCCAGTCGTCGCGCATAGAGCGCCGGATCGACCTCCCGCGCGAGCGCGATCACCGCGTCCAGTCCGTCGCCGAGCCGCGACACGCCG
This sequence comes from Sphingomonas sp. SUN019, assembly GCF_024758705.1. Taxonomy (NCBI): domain Bacteria; kingdom Pseudomonadati; phylum Pseudomonadota; class Alphaproteobacteria; order Sphingomonadales; family Sphingomonadaceae; genus Sphingomonas; species Sphingomonas sp. SUN019. The sequence continues at coordinate 2,514,197 of NZ_CP096971.1, forward strand.
TGCCCCGCGGTGTCGATGTCGAGATGCAGTTCGGGATAGCGCTGGCGCAGGTCGCCGAGGCGCGGAAACAGCCGCTGCGATGCGAACAGGGGCAGCACGCCGAGCCGCAGCCGCACGACCTCCGCCGGGCTGGTCATCGTTTCGACCGCGTCGGAGAGTTGGTCGAGCACCGGCGCGATCTGGGCGAGCAGGCGTTCACCGTCGGCGTTGGCGACCATCGCCTGATGCCGGCGATCGAACAACGGGCGGCCAAGGAAGCGTTCGAGCGTCTGGACGCGGCGGCTGAGCGCGGGCGGGGATAGCGCCAGTTCCTGCGCGGCGGCCTTGACCGAGCCGAGCCGCGCCACCGCCACGAACGCCTCGATCGCGGTCAACGGCGGCAGCCTGCGCATCTCGCTCTCCGGACTGTAAACGGTATCTTGTGCGCTGCATCATGCAATCATCGCACGCGCAAAGGCAAGCTAGCCCTGCAACGATTGCAATTTATGCAATCTACGGAAATCATTTCGCACTTGCACAAGATTGTATGCCGGAGCACATAGAGCAGGCCTTTCAGGCATCCTCTCCTAAAAACTTTCATAGGCCGGCCCTTCGGGGCTGGCCTTTTTTTCTTGGCCGGAAACGAATTCCCACCAGTCTGGTCGTCGCCGTCGTCCTTATGGCGGCAAAATGGCGCATCCCGCCAACTCAATCGGCCCGGATCACCAACACGATACCGCTCGCGATGCGCCGGTCATCCACCCGCGGCAAAAGAAAATACGGGTCGATCCGGCGCATCTCCCCCTTGCGACAACCAAATCAGATCGCTCATGATAGCGCCCTCTCAGCCCCGCTATTGAATAAATCAATCACAAACTTTACAAACGATTCAATAAATTCTGAAACTATACGCGACGTAGAAACTGTATTGCAAAGCGAATAGTGTTCAAACATACCGGAACTCAGAGGTACTTCTTGCCTCACAGATTTGTTGAATAAATTCATCGGCAGTTCGTTTGGGATCATGAAATTCAAGCAAATGCGTAAAATTAGACGTATTCGACGGTTCTCTATATCCCTCCGCCGGATAAAACGTACGCTGAATATTGTTATTCAATAGATCGAGGATTGTCTGACACGAATTGATCCAAGACCGGATATTCATTCCTAAATATCTCCGCTCTGGAACAAAAATGCTGGTGTGAAGCGCCGAACCGCACATCCCGGTGACGATGTCATGTTCCGCCCAAAGCCTGACCTGCTCGGCGAACGTCAGCGTCTCAGGCGATATGATTCGTATGCCATGCCCTTCCAGCGCAGCGCAGAACTGGTCTTCGTTCGAAACTTTATGGATGCCGGAAACCAGGCGCTGCTTGCTGAGATAAATGATCTCGTCGCGACGCTGGATCGGGGCGGACCGCAGCAGATGCGCGCCGATCCCATGGCACATCGTCGCAAATTCCGGCCGCCCGGAAAGGCATTCTTCAATCGCCGGATCCGGCACCAGCAATTCACGAAAGCGATACGCATCCCGAAACGTTACAAAATCGCTGACTTTCAGGCCAAGCGAGGAGAGTATTGACCCTGCAAAATCAAGATCAAAGATTTCGGCGATATGGTGCCCGTTCAGCAATAAGAGCTTTGTGTTCGGCGGTAATGGCCGCGGCAGCGCCCACAAACGGGATGCGATTGAAAACAGAAAATGCCCGAAATGGCCCGTCAGGTGCCCCAGAAAGACATATTGGTGATCGTCCGGCGCCCAAGGCACCGTGGAAAGATCGATCGTCCGATGATCCGCTTCCATTGGCAAATGGATATTCGGCATCCCGCGCATATATGCTGCGGGTCGCGAGAGGGGGCCTTCGGCAGTGTAAATACCCGGCTTGTGCGCATGGCCCATCGGCACGAAAAGTGCGTCTTGCAAGCGGTGAACCGCTGCGGGTGCCTCGCTTATATTATATTCGCCGACTATCTCTTCGCATCGCATGAGCGGCATGAAATTTCCTTCGACCCGACCGGATATTCGCAGCAGGTGTCTGCCAAGCGCCAACGGAAACCATCCGCGCCATGATCGCGCTTACTTACGCAAGCCAGATCGCGGCGCAAGCAGGGCAACGACGCCTCGCAATCGGCAACCGCTATCCTATCTAGCGCATCACCCAGCAAGATCATGCAAGGCGCAAAGCAATGGCGGATGACGAGGCGCAGACGGAGGTGACGGTGCGCAAGCTGCAGGTGGCGAACGCCCGGCCGGAGGACGCGGGGCGGGGGATTGCGCATCTGCCGCGGTCGTTCATGGCGTCGATCGGGATCACCGACGGCGATACGGTCGAGATCGTCGGCAAGAAGACCACGCCCGCGCGCGCCGTCGGCCCCTATGCCGAGGACGAGGGGCTGGAGATCATTCGCGTCGATGGGCTGCAGCGTGCGAACGCCGGGGTCGGATCGGGCGATTACGTCGAGGTGCGCAAGGTCGAATCGAAGCCCGCGACGCGCGTCGTCTTCGCGCCCGCCCAGCAGAATTTGCGGTTGCAAGGATCGGCCAACGCGCTGAAGCGCACGTTCTTCAACCGACCGCTGTGCGCGGGTGATACGGTCGCTACGGCCGGGCATCAGCGCGTCGCGAACATGCCGCCGGGCGCGCAGCAATTCGTCAACGCGCCCGCTTATGCCTTGCAGGAAATTCGCCTGGTCGTCGTGTCGGCGACGCCGAAGGGCGTGGTGCATATCGACGAGAATACCGAGGTCGAGTTGCGCCCCGAATATGAGGAGCCGAGTGATGCGCGGCGCGCCGACGTCACCTATGACGATATCGGCGGCATGTCGGCGACGATCGACCAGCTGCGTGAGATGGTCGAATTGCCGCTGCGTTATCCGGAGCTGTTCCAGCGGCTGGGCGTCGATCCGCCCAAGGGCGTGCTGCTTCATGGGCCGCCCGGCACCGGCAAGACGCGGCTGGCGCGTGCGGTGGCGAATGAGAGCGACGCGCAATTCTTTCTGATCAATGGCCCCGAGATCATGGGATCGGCGTATGGCGAATCCGAGGGCCGGTTGCGGCAGGTATTCGAGGAGGCGTCGAAAAACTCGCCGTCGATCGTGTTCATCGACGAGATCGATTCGATCGCGCCCAAGCGGGGGCAGGTATCGGGCGAAGCGGAGAAGCGGCTCGTCGCGCAGCTATTGACGCTGATGGACGGGCTGGAGGCGCGCGCCAATCTGGTGGTGATCGCCGCGACCAACCGGCCCGAGGCGATCGACGAGGCGCTGCGGCGACCGGGCCGGTTCGACCGCGAGATCGTCGTCGGCGTGCCCGACGAACGGGGGCGGCGCGAGATTCTGGGCATTCACACGCGCGGGATGCCGCTGGGCGACCGGGTCGACCTGGACGAACTGGCGCGGACGACGTTCGGCTTCGTCGGCGCGGACCTGGCGGCGCTGACGCGCGAGGCGGCGATCGAGGCGGTGCGGCGGATCATGCCGCGGCTGAACCTGGAGGAGCGGACGATCCCGCCCGAAGTGCTCGATACGCTGGCGGTGACGCGCGAGGATTTCGTCGATGCGTTGAAGCGCGTCCAGCCGAGCGCGATGCGCGAGGTGATGGTGCAGGCCCCGACGACCAAATGGTCCGATGTCGGCGGGCTGGACGATGCGCAGATGCGGCTGAAGGAAGGCGTCGAACTGCCGCTGAAAGACCCGGACGCGTTCCGGCGCTTGGGTATCCGTCCGGCCAAGGGGTTCCTGCTCTACGGCCCGCCGGGCACGGGCAAGACGTTGCTGGCGAAGGCGGTCGCGCGCGAGGCGCAGGCGAACTTCATCGCCACCAAATCCTCCGACCTGCTGAGCAAATGGTATGGCGAGAGTGAGCAACAGATCGCGCGGCTGTTCGCGCGCGCGCGTCAGGTGAGCCCTTGCGTGATCTTCATCGACGAACTCGATTCCCTGGTGCCTGCGCGCGGCGGTGGGCTGGGTGAACCGCAGGTAACCGAGCGTGTGGTGAATACGATTCTGGCCGAGATGGATGGGCTGGAGGAATTGCAGTCGGTCGTCGTGATCGGGGCCACCAATCGCCCCAATCTGGTCGATCCGGCGCTGCTGCGCCCGGGGCGGTTCGATGAGTTGATTTATGTCGGATTGCCGTCGGCCGAGGGGCGGCGGCGGATTCTGGCGATCCAGACGCAGAAGATGCCGCTGGCGGACGATGTCGACCTGGATGCGGTGGCGGCGCGGACCGAACGGTTCACGGGAGCGGACCTGGAGGACGTGGTGCGGCGCGCGGGGCTGGTGGCGCTGCGCGAATCGCTCGGATCGACGCAGGTGACGATGGCGCATTTCACGACCGCGCTGGGGGAATCGCGCGCGAGCGTCACGCCGGAGGTGGAGCGCGAGTATCAGCAGATGGCGGCGAAGCTGAAACAGGATGCCAATGCGATCCAGCCATTGGGGTTCGTAATGCCGGGGCAACTTACCCCACGCGGGGAGAAGGGGACGGACTAGTCGCGCGGTGCGGGGGGCTGGTCGGTGTCCGCCAATCCCCGTTCGCGTCGACGTCTTGTTCGCTCAGCGCGCGCCAGCAATAAGCGAACAGCGCGATGCATCCCACGCCCGCGGCCAGATACGGCAGAGAATGCTGCACTTCGTACAAGCCGACGCCGATCGACGGGCCGAGCACGAAGCTGGCGCCGTTGACGCTGGTGACCTTTCCCGCGACCGATCCTTGTGATTCGGGGCCGACCGCGAGTGAGGAACCAGCGGTGAAGCCCGGCCGGGTGAAGCCGAAGCCAAGGCTGGCCAGCGCATAGGCCGTGGCGATGCCGTAGAGCGACGAGGCGAGGCCGGTCAGTGCGGTGCCGACCGCGGCCAGCACGAGCCCGACCAACACCAGCCGCCGCGGGCTCAGGTTCAGGTTCGGAATGATCCCCCATTGCGCGAGCAGCGCCGCGCCCGCGCCCATCATCAGGACGATGCCGGTCGGCTCCAGCGCGGCGCTGGGCGGCAGGTTCAGCCGGTCCATCACCAGGAAGCCGATCGCCTGCCCCGTCATCGCCTGCGCATGGCCCATCACCAGCCCGGCGATCATCCACGTCCGGATACGCCGGTCGCCGTAGCGCACGTCTGGGCCGCGCGGCTCGGTCGCGGCGCGGATGCTGGCGCCAGACGATTGCCCGCCGATCGAGGGATAGGCGTTCGCTGCGCCATGAACCTCGGCGTTCAGATCCTCGGCGGCGTGGCGGTCATCGGTGAGCGTGCGGCGGACGGTGATGAATACGCCGATCCCGAACAAGGCGAACACGAACGCGGGACCGGCGAGGCCGAGTTCGACGCCGCCGATGCTGCCGAGGATGAGATAGGGCGCGATCGCGGGGCCTAGGATCGTGCCGAGGCCGAAGGCGCTGGCCAGCAACGTCAGCGCCTTAGTCCGCTCCTCGCGCGTCGTGCTGCCCGCGACCAGCGCCTGCACCGCGGGCGGGGCGGCGGCGCCGAACGTGCCGTAGATCAGCCGCCCAAGGATGAAGAGCACGAACGCCGCGGTGCCGCCGATCCAGCCGTTGATCCCGGCGGCCAGAAACACCCCGCACAGCGCCAGGCTGACGCAGAAACCGCCCATGCCGAGCAGGATCATCGCGCGCCGCCCGTGCTGGTCGGAGCGCTTCGCCCAGAACGGCGCGGCGAGCACCCACAGCAGCGCCGAAACCGAAAAGGCGGCGGCGACCGCGCTGTCGGCGACGCCCAGCGACCGGCCGAGCGCGGGCAGGACCGATTGCAGCGCGGTGTTGCCCGCGGCGATCGTCAGCATGACCAGGAACATCAATGCGAAGGTGCGATCGACGCTTCTAACCCGCTTCATCGGCGTGTCTCGAAGTCGAACCGGTCGTCGCGCATGAGGATCGATTAGGCGCTTGGGACGGGCGCGCAACCCCGCTAAAGCAACCGTTCGCACTTGTCCGGCGTTCGGCAGGTGTGCAACGGGGGTTTCCCTCGCCGAAATTTCCCGGAGTGTCAGGATCCCGATGCCAAGCTCGACCAGCGCCGTCCGTAGCGCGCGTACCCGTGCCCCCGGCGTGCCCGGCCCCTGGCAGATGTTCTTTCAGGGGTTCCTGAAGCATCCGGTGATGGTGGGATCGATCATTCCGTCATCCGACCGGCTGATCGACAAGATGCTCGCACCCGTCGACTGGGCGCAGTGCAAGCTGTTCGTCGAATACGGTCCCGGCGTCGGCACCTTCTGCCGCCCGATCCTGGAGCGGATGGCGCCCGATGCGACGCTGATCGCGATCGACACAAACCCCGATTTCATCCGTTACCTGGACCATATCATCACCGATTCGCGCTTCGTCGCGGTGCACGGGTCGGCGGCGGACGTCGAACAGATCGTGAGCGATCACGGGCATGCGGCGGCGGATTACGTGCTGTCGGGCCTGCCGTTCTCGACGCTGCCCGCAGGCGTCGGCCCGGCGATCGCGGCGGGGACGCACGCGGTGCTGCGCACCGGCGGCGCGTTCCTGGTCTATCAGTTCAGCCCAAAGGTCCGCGACTTCATCGCACCACACTTCGAGCGGATCGACCACGGTATGGAGTGGTGGAACGTGCCCCCGGCGCAGCTGTATTGGGGGTGGAAAGACGAAGCGTAGGCGCGTCGCGCGAAGCGGACGGCGCCGGTGCGCGAAGCGCAACGCTTCGTCCGGCCGGCGGGTCGGCGAATAGCCGAACCCGGCCGACGGCTTTGCCGGCGGCGCGCTTGTGGCGGCGGGATCGTGCCTTCGCATGAGACCCCAGCCTTCGCTTAGGTGACGGGATGGGGATGGGTGACGGAATAGGGCGAGCGGCGGACGAAGCAGGCGAAGGAACGGGCCGCTACCCGTTCAACCCTCGCGACAGCAGTGGATCGAGCACGCCCACCGCCAAGTACGACCCGAACTGCTTAACCCGCCGCCACAAGGTCGTCCGCTCCTTGTAAACCTCCGGCGTGATCGCCTCCGACCGCGACAGTTCCCCGTCGAAATACCCCCGCACATGATCCGCGAACGCGGCATCCTCGATCCGCAGCATCAACTCCAAGTTGATGAACAGACTGCGCATGTCGAAATTCGCGCTGCCGATATGGACCGCATCGTCGACGACGTAGAGCTTCGTGTGCAGCTTCGACGCGGTATATTCGAACACCTGCACGTCCTTGCGCAGCAACCCGGCGTAAGTGAAACGCGCGGCGGCGATGGTCGCATTGTTGTCCGATTTCGCGGCGGTCAGCACGCGGACCGTCTCACCGCGCTTGCCCGCGCGATCGAGGCGGCGGAGCATCGTCGGGCTGGGCGTGAAATAGCCCGCGATGATGTCGATGCGGGTCGCGCGGCGCATGTCGTCGCGGACCGTCTTTGCCCACGGCGAGAGGCGATTGGTCGGGCCGCCGATCAGCCAGCGCAGCACGCCCTTTGTCTCGCTCCATTGGGCGAGCGTACGGTTCAGGTCGCGCAGGCGGCCCTTGGGGGTCTGTATCCAGGCGTGAAGCGCGTCGAAATAACCGCCCATGCGCTGCGCATCGGGGCCTTCGAGCAGCAACCCCAGGTCGCGCCAATCGTCCGCGCTCGATCCGAAATAGTCGTTCTCGACATTGAAGCCGCCGACGATGATGCGCGGACATTCGCTTTCCGCGTCGGCAAGCGCGAGCTTCTGGTGGTTGCGCAGCAGGTAGCGTCGCCCGAAGCGCGGCAGGAAGCGGCAGACTGAGACCCCCGCGGCCTCCAAGGGCGCGAAGAACGAATCCTCCGCCTCGTCGCTGCCGAAGCCGTCGACGATCAGCGCGACCTTCACCCCGCGCCCGGCCGCGGCGATCAGCGCGGCGTTGACGCGCCGGCCCGATGCGTCGGGGGCGTAGATGTAATAGAGGATGCGCAGCGACTGCCGCGCGCCGTCGATCAGCGCGATCAGCGCATCGAGCCGCTCGGGGCCATCGGGCAACAGGGTCAGGCGGTTGCCTTGGACGACGTGGGTATATTCGTGGCTGGTTGCGTGGGCGGCGGGTGCGGTCATCGGTATCGGTTTGCGCCCCGCACGGGCGCGCGGCAAGGGCTGCGGTTTCCTTGACTCGGGGCAGGGCGCGCCCTAGAGGCTCGCGCTTCATTTAGCGGTATTTTGCGAAGGAAAGCGTCCATGGCGCGCGTCACCGTCGAGGATTGCGTCGACAAGATCCCCAACCGGTTCGATCTGGTGCTGTTCGCCGCGCAGCGTGCGCGGCAGGTGTCGGGCGGGGCCGAACTGACGATCGATCGCGATCGCGACAAGAACCCGGTCGTCGCGCTGCGCGAAATCGCCGAGCAGACCGTCAAGCCGAAGGATCTGAAGGAATCGGTCGTCCAGAGTCTGCAGCGCGTGCAGGTGGACGACGAGGAAGAGGCGGATGCCGTGGGCTCGCTGGCGGCTTCGGCCGAGGCTTTGCGGTTGACCGCTGCTGCACCGCCAAGGAATCAGAATCTGGGGGCTGATTACGAGGGTTGAGGAAGCGGATTAGCGAAGCTAATCCGCGTCTCGGCCGAAACCCCGGCCGGCGCGCATAGCGCGACCGACGACGCGGCTTTGCCGCGGCGGGTTACGAGATACGGGAGGGCCGTGGCGGTGACGCTGCGGCCCTTTTTTCGTCGGCTTGCGGGCAAAGGTCACACTAAAGTCACACTAACGACGCGTTGCGATGTCGGATGAAGTTCACACACGTTCACACGAAACGCGTGGTTCGTACGTGGCTGACCGACGATGCCCCAAGGACCGCACCTCGCTCTTTCCTGGGGTAGCCCCACAATTCAGCGATTGGAGAAAATCGTTCATCCGCAAGCGCGCCGCGGGTGACGGTGCCCGCGAATGTTGAGAATGTTGAGACGCTGGCACTATTTTCGTCGCCTATGCTTAGAGCCCCGACTGGCGCGCTTGTGCGTGATCGGATCGACAATGGGAAAGAGCGCTGGGCAACCGACCTTCGTTACCAGATCGTCGCCGTGTAGGAAAATGCGTGTTGCCACGCATCACCGGTCGCCACGCCTACAATTCGTCTGACACATCCTCAGCCTTTAAGATCACGATCCGCTTCAATCGACCGTCGATGGCCTCAACGCGGGAGAACGTGATGCGGATCGGGGCCGGTATCCGATTGGCGTAGCGATCAATGCCTGCCGATAAAACGCTCATCGTTTTAGGATCAGCGTCCTTTGAGACACGGAACGGTATAGTCCGATTAAGGTCAAGGAAATAGGCTCGCCCGGTCTTATCATTCACATTTAGCGCCGAAATGGAAACGTCCTGAATGCCGTCGTCAGCTTCGATGCTATCCATAAGATAGCTCTTCGACACGCTGTTAAATCGGACGACGACCCTTTTTGTTGCAGTTTCTTGGATTATGATCTCGGCAGCAGTTTCGCCAATGCCGTAGTGAGCCTTTTTTAGGGCTGGTTCAATCGCCTCGACAAGCGCATCAATGTCGCCGCTCTTCGTTTCGTTAAGTTGTTCTACCGGCTTACTTATCGACGTCGGCTCTTCTCCGATCGCCTTGTTCATCGTTAATTTCGACAGGTCATAAAGGGCGTTGGTGGCCAGTCCAAGAGCCAAGGGGCCACCTACAGTAGCTACCAACTTCCAATTGAAGCTGCCCTCCTCTGTGCCCTCAAGATAAAACTTCACAGTATCGTCAAACGGGAACCGGTGCCGGACGGAGCCGGTAGCAGCATAATGGCCAATCAAGGTCAGCGCGCGCGCGATACCGGCGGCACTCTCAATACCGGCTAAAGCTTCAATGTGCCCAAGGTCCGCGTCTAGACCACGAAAACTGATAATCCATTCGCTCATTCAAATACCCCTGCATCCCGAGTATGGGCGCGACGCCTCCAGGAAATTGCTTTAAATACTGTCCGTTAGGAGTACGGCATTATCATGCCGTTCAAGCAAGCGAAACTCTTGAAAATTCGTTACAAAGTAGCTTCACCCCGCCGCGGCAAAGCCGCGTCATCGTACGTCGCTACGCGACGCCGGCCGCCGGGTCGGTCTGTCGGCTGCGCCGACACCGCGGATTAGCTGCGCTAATCTTCTGACCGACCCTTAAAGTTTTGCGCCACCACAAACCACTCCACGCTCCCCTTGCGACTGGCAGGCGGCTTAGCGTGCTTCACCGTCGTAAAATTCCGCTTCAACTCCGCCACCAACGTCGAATCCGCGCCGCCCGCGAACACCTTCGCGACGAACGCGCCGCCCGGCCGCAGCACGTCGATCGCGAAGGCGCTCGCCGCCTCGACCAGCGCCATCGTGCGCAGGGCGTCGGTCTGCGGGTGGCCGACGGTGTTCGCCGCCATGTCCGACACCACAAGATCAGGCGCGCCGCCCAGTGCTTCGATCAGGCGGTCCGGCGCCACATCGTCCATGAAGTCCATCTGCAGGATCGTGACGCCGTCGATCGGGTCGACTGGCAGCAGGTCGATCCCGACGACGCTGCTGGTCGGCAGGCGGCGTTTGATGACCTGGCTCCAGCCGCCCGGTGCCAGCCCCAGATCGACGATGCGTTTCGCGCCCTTCAGGAACGCGAAGCGTTCGTCGAGTTCGATCAGTTTGTACGCCGCGCGGCTGCGATAGCCCTCCGCGCGGGCTTTGCGGACATATGGGTCGTTCAACTGGCGTTCGAGCCAGCGGGTCGATTGCGCGGTGCGGCCACGGGCGGACTTGACGCGGGTGCGCAGGCCGCCGCCGTCGCGGCTCACGCTCGCGAAGCCATCAGGCGGCGGAGAATGCCTTCGCGGATGCCGCGGTCGGCGATGCCGAGCCGGTCGGCGGGCCAGATGTCGAGGATCGCCTCCAGGATCGCGCAGCCTGCGACGACCAGGTCGGCGCGTTCGCGGCCGATGCACGGCAGCGCGGCGCGTTCGTCGAACGACATGTGCGCGAGGCCGGAGCTGATCGCGCGCATCGCGTCGGCGGGGGCAATCAGGCCGTCGACCGCGCTACGATCGTAGCGGTCCAGCCCGAGATGAACGCTGGCGAGCGTGGTGACGGTGCCGCTGGTGCCGAGCATCCGCCGCGAGCCACCGTCCTTTGGCAGACGTGCTGCGAACGGGGCGAAGCTTTCCGCCACCAGGGCGCGCATCCGGGCGTAGGAGGTGGCGCGGCCGTCCGCGCCCTCGCCGTGCGCGACGCTCTCGGTCAGCGACACGACGCCCCACGGCGCGCTGTGCCAGTCGACGACGCTCGGCACGGTGGTGGAGGTGTCGATCAGCACAAGTTCGGTCGATCCGCCGCCGATGTCGAACACCAAAGCCGGGCCTTCGCCGGGTTCGAGCAGCGCGTGGCAGCCGAGCACGGCCAGCCGCGCCTCCTGTTCGGCGGTGATCACGTCGAGGTAGATGCCGGTCTCGTCATAGGCGCGGGCGATGAAATCGGCGCCGTTCGACGCGCGGCGGCAGGCCTCGGTCGCGACCGATCGCGCGAGCGCGACGTTGCGGCGGCGGAGCTTGTCGGAACAGACGCGCAGCGCCGCGATGGTGCGCTCGATCGCGGCGTCGGACAGCTTTCCGGTCGCGGCGAGTCCCTCGCCCAGCCGCACGATGCGCGAAAAGGCGTCGACCACCGCAAAGCCGTCTCCCTGCGGCCGTGCGATCAGCAGGCGGCAATTGTTCGTGCCGAGGTCGAGCGCGGCATAGTGGCGTGCAAATCCGGCTCTAGGTCGGCCAGGGGCAATGCCAGCATCTGGGCGGCCGGGGGCCACGCCTCTATCGGGACGGCCGGAGGCCGTAGGGGCCGGACGGGCGGGGGATGGCCCCTGCCGGTACGGCAAATCGGTGGGAAGCTCCCCCATTGCCGTCTCTCTTTGTCTGTTCTGCCGTCACGAGCGGTCGTGCCCGTCCGGTGCTTGGCCCACAGGCTAGCGGTACATCGCGCGAACGGCAAGGATGGCGGAGGCGTCGGGCGCTTGACCTTCGCGGCGCGCCCCCGTAATGCCCCGGCCCGCTGTTGCCCCGTCGTCTAAAGGTAAGACTACGGACTCTGACTCCGTTAATTGAGGTTCGAATCCTCACGGGGCATCCAGCGTTCCGGTATCAGGTAGCAGACTTACATCCCGCCCCTATCCGAGAGTCGAATCGGGTCGAACTTCGATATCGACAGGTGTGTTGCGGTGTACCACCACGTTCCATTGACGCGGGGTGAGGTTGGGATAGGCTGAGGCATGGTCGCGCCGTGGCATCATGACTGATCCCGGATTTCAGAAAGACGGGGAGGGCCTGCTTTTCGCCATCGCGCGGCGGGCGATCGATTATGCGCGCGTCGGCAACAAAGGCGGCCTGATCCGTTTGCGATATCTGGCGCGACAGATCGTGGACATCATGCCGTTCGGACGACGATTGCGGCTGTCGGACTTGAGCACCGGGGAAGAGCCGCGGCAGGACGCCGCGAAGCCGGTGCGGAAACGACGGCGTTAGAGCCTAGTTCGCGCGAGAGATACCGCGGCGCATTGTTTCGGCGAGTATGTCGCTGCACGCGGCCACGCCCTGGGCGTCATTATCCAACGCCGATTTGCAGAGCTCCTCAAGCAGAAGCACGATTTCCATGTCCAGCTGGTGATCGCGCGACGCGCCCGCCGTCTGCGCTGGCGATCCAACCGATCGCGCGGCGTCGTTGCTGGCATCGTCTTGCCACACTGCGGGAAGGCCCTGGGGTCGTTCCACATTCACTCCGATTGTTCGCGTTGACGAGCAATCCGCCCCGCAATCAAAGCGAAAGCCCGCGACGAGTCAAGCCGCTTGCAGGATCGGGCCGCCGCCGGCGTCGTCAGCGTTGGGCTTCCGCGATCAGCGCGTGCGCCTTTTCCCCGGTCCAGTCGAGCGCGCCGAGTACGCGCCACACCTCGCGGCCTTGGGCGTCGTACAGGATCGTGGTCGGCAGGTTCGCCTTAAAGTGGAGGCTGAGGCTCAGTTCTGGGTCGGTATAAGGCGTCAGGCGGGCGAGTTTCTTTTCGGCGAAGAACGGCGCGACCTTGGCGACGTCCATGTCCTGACTGACGGCGAGCACCTGCACCTTGCCGTCCAATGCGGCGGCGGCGGCGGTGAGGCTGGGCATTTCGCGGACGCAGGGCGCGCACCAGGTCGCCCACAGGTTCAGCAGGACGGGTTTGCCCTTGAAGGCGGCGAGCGTCGTGGTTTTGCCGTCGGGGGATTTGAAGGCGAGCGCCGGGGCGGGCTCGCCCTTGTGGCTGCGGTCCGCCTCCCCTGATTCCGGAACAATGGGAGAGTCGTCTGGCGCGACTTCGTCCGACGTGACCTCGTCGGGGGTGGTCGCGTTCGCTTGTGTGGGCGCGGGGGTTTGCCTATCGCACGCAGCGGTCGCCAGCGCGGCCAGGAGACAGACGATAGCCGAGCGTGACAGCATGAGCGGTTCCAACCAGATGTGGGGCGGGCGGTTCGCCGAGGGCCCGGCAGCCGTGATGCGCGAGATAAACGCGTCGATTCCGTTCGACAAGCGGATGTGGCGGCAGGACGTGGCGGGATCGCAGGCGCACGTCGCGATGCTGGGCGCGCAGGGCATCGTGTCGGCGGAGGATGCGGCGGCGATCGCGGCTGGGTTGGCCGATGTTGGCGAAGGATACGCGCAGGACGGTGTTCCGGACGAGCTGACGCTGGAGGACATCCATATGCTGACCGAGGCGCGGCTGAGCGAGCGGATCGGGGCGGTGGCCGGGCGGCTGCATACCGCGCGCAGCCGCAACGATCAGGTCGCGACGGACTTTCGGCTGTGGGTGCGTGATGCGATCGACGCGATCGATGCGGGGCTGACCGAGTTCCAGCGGACGTTGCTGGATGTTGCCTCCGAGCATGCCGGAAGTGTGCTGCCGGGCTTCACGCATTTACAGTCGGCGCAGCCGGTCGTGCTCGGTCATCATTTGATGGCGTATTTCGAGATGATCGCGCGCGACCGCAGCCGGTTCGCCGATGCGCGGCGGCGGATGAACCTGTGTCCGCTTGGGTCGGCGGCGCTGGCGGGGACGGGTTTCCCGATCGACCGCGAGGCGACCGCGAAGGCGCTGGGGTTCGACGGGCCGACGCGCAATTCGCTGGACGCGGTGAGCGACCGCGACTTCGCGTTAGATTATCTGTCGGCGGCGGCGCAGTGTTCCTTGCATCTGTCCCGGCTGGCGGAAGAGTTCGTGTTATGGGCGTCGCAGCCGTTCGGGTTTGTCAGCCTGTCCGATCAATGGTCGACCGGCAGCTCGATCATGCCGCAGAAACGCAACCCGGACGCGGCCGAACTGGTGCGCGGGCATAGCGGGCGGATCACGGGATGCCTGGTCAGCCTGATGATGACGATGAAGGGCCTGCCGCTGGCGTATTCGAAGGATATGCAGGACGACAAGCCGCCGGTGTTCGAGGCGCACGATCTGCTGGCGCTGTCGATCGCGGCGATGACCGGGATGGTCGAGAGCGCGACGTTCCGCACCGATCGGATGCGCGCCTTGGCGGAGAGCGGTTACTCGACCGCAACCGATCTGGCCGACTGGCTGGTGCGCGTCGGTGGCGTGCCGTTCCGCGAGGCGCATCATATCACGGGGCGGGTCGTGGCGCGGGCAGAGACGCTGGGCGTGACGCTGGACCAATTGCCGCTGGAGGAATTGACCGCGGTGGATGCGCGGATCGACGCGCGGGTGTACGACGTGCTGTCGGTCGATGCGTCGGTTGCCAGCCGGACGAGTTTCGGCGGCACCGCGCCCGGCAATGTGCGCGCCGCGATCGCGGCGGCGCGGGAGGAATTGGCATGAAGCGGGTTTTGTTGGGCGCGGTGTTGCTGCTGGGAGGATGCGGCGCGGCTGCGGGATTGAAGCCGGCCGAGGGCGACGCGTTGCCCGTCGCCCCGTACGGCGCGACCGCGCCGCCGACGCCGGCCGATCTGTTGACGCCGTCGTCGCAGGCGCGGCCGCAGCGCAACGACGAATTGCTCCGCCAGTCCGAGCTGCGTCGCACCGACGAATTCGACCTGCCCCCCAACTGACGGCGCCCTGATGGATCATTTCACGCTGATCGACGGCGCGCTGCATTGCGAGCGCGTGCCACTGGCCCGGATCGCCGCCGACGTCGGCACGCCGGTCTATGTCTATTCGACCGCCACGCTGCAGCGCCACGCGCGGGTGTTTCGCGAAGGGCTGGCGGATGCCGGGCCGGTGCATCTGGCCTATGCGATCAAGGCCAATCCCAACATTGGCGTGCTGAACGTGCTGGCGCGGGAGGGTTACGGCGCGGACGTGGTGTCGGGCGGCGAGCTGTCGCGCGCGCTGGCGGTGGGGATGGCGGCGGCGGACGTGGTGTTTTCCGGCGTGGGCAAGACCGATGCCGAGCTCGTCGCCGCGCTGGAGGCGAGGATCGGGCAGTTCAATCTGGAGCTGGAGGAAGAGGGCGTCGTGCTGGCCGCCCTGGCGGCGGCGCGGGGTTTACGCGCGCCTGCAGTGTTGCGGGTCAACCCGGACGTCGACGCGGGAACCCACGCGAAAATTTCGACCGGCAAGCGCGACAACAAGTTCGGTGTGCCGATCCACGAGGCGCCCGCGATGTTCGCGCGGCTGTCGAAACTGGACGGTCTGGACCTGAAGGGCGTGGCGATCCACATCGGGAGTCAGCTGGCCGACCTGTCTCCGCTGGAGGCCGCGTACAAAAGGGTCGGCGAACTGGTGGCGGAACTGCGCGCGGCGGGGCATGTCATCCGCCGCGTCGATCTGGGCGGCGGGCTGGGTGTGCCGTACCGCGACAGCGACGTCATTCCCTCACCGGCCGATTTCGGCGCGATGGTGGCGCGCACGACGAAGGGCTGGGACGTCGAATTGATGTTCGAACCCGGCCGCGTGATCGCGGGCAATGCGGGCGTTTTGCTGACGGCGGTGATCTGGGTGAAGCCGGGGGTCACCAATCCGTACGTGATCGTCGATGCGGCGATGAACGATCTGGCACGGCCCGCGATGTACGATGCGTGGCATGATTTCCGAGCGGTGCTGCCGACGGGCGAGCGGATGCTGGCCAACATCGCCGGGCCGGTGTGCGAAACGGGCGACACGTTCGCGATGGACCGCGAGATCGACGTGGTGAAGCGCGGCGACCTGGGCATCTTCCGCACCGCGGGCGCCTATGGCGCGACGATGGCGTCAACGTACAATTCGCGCGCGCTGGTGCCCGAGGTGCTGGTCGATGGCGACCGTTTCGCGGTGGTGGCGGACCGGATACCGGCGGAGACGATCCTGGCGGCCGAGCGGGTGCCGGACTGGTTGTGACGTTGTGACACTCCACAGCCTGCCCCTGTTCGTGCGGCTGGAGGGACGGCCGGTGATCCTGCTGGGCGAAGGGAGTGCGGCGGAGGCGAAGCGGCGGTTGCTGGAGCGCGCGGGGGCGGTGATCGTCGGAGAGGACGCGCAGGCCGCGCTGGCGATCGTGGCGCTGGATGCGCCGGAGGAGGCGGTGGCGCGGCTGCGCGGGCGGGGCGTGCTGGTCAATGCGGTGGATCGGCCCGATCTGTGCGACTTTACGCTGCCGGCGATCGTCGATCGCGATCCGGTGCTGGTGGCCATCGGGACGGGGGGCGTGTCGGCGGGGCTGGCGGCGGCGCTCAGGCAGCGGCTGGAGGCGATGCTGCCGGTGGGGCTGGGGGCGTTGGCGGAGGCGCTATTTGCGAGTCGCAGGGCGATCAAGGGGCAATGGCCCGATGCGGCGGCGCGGCGGCGGGCTTTGGCCGATGCGATGCGGGCGGGGGGAGCGTTGGATTTGTTGGCGGAGGCCCGCGCCGACGAAAGCCGGGCCCCGATTTCGGCGAAGTCGGTAACTGAGGGTGTCGCTCCCCAATCTGGCTCCTTGCAACTGGGCCCCGGCCGTCGCCGGGGTGGAGCTCAAGAGAGGGTGGAGGACTGGATCGCGGCCGCGGGCGATGCTCGCGGGTCGGAGGTCGTCCGTATCAGTCTTCACTCCGCCGACCCCGACGAGCTGACGCTGCGGCAGGCGCGGGCGCTGGCCAATGCGGACCGGGTGACGCACCGCGCCGACGTGCCGCGCGCGATCCTAGATCGGGCGCGGGCGGATGCCGATCGATTTGAGACAGATGCGCCGCCGATCGACCCATCGCCGGGCCTGACCGTGGATGTGGAGATGAGTGCGGCTACAACCAGCGCGCGCGTTTGAAGCGGACGTAGAGTGCGGTGCAGACGGTCGCGATGACCGCCAGCACGACGAAGTATCCGTAGCGCGTCCGTAGTTCGGGCATGTGTTCGAAATTCATGCCGTAGATGCCCGCAATCGCGGTGGGGACCGCGAGGATCGCCGCCCACGCCGCAAGCTGACGGGTGATCGCGCCGGTGCGTTGCTGTTCCAGCAGGTTGCTGAATTCGAACACCGACGTCAGCACCTGCAGCAGCCCGTCGACCATCGTCTGCACGCGGCGGACGTGATCCAGCACGTCGCTGAAATACGGCCGCGTTTCGGGATCGACGCAGGGCAGGTCGAGCCGGACGAGCTTGCCCGCAACCTCGGCCATCGGCCCCAGCACGCGCTGGAACTTGGTGAGTTGGCGACGCAATGTGAAGATGCGCGTCACGTCGTCGCGCGACAGAAACGCATCAAGCGTCTGCTGCTCCATCGCCAACACGTTATCCTCGATCGCGTCGACGATCGGCAGATAGCCGTCGACGATGTAATCGAGGATCGCGTGGAGCACGTAATCCACGCCGTGCACGAGCAACGTCGGCGCAGCCTCAAGCTGGTCGCGCAGCGCCTTGTGCGACCGGACCGAGCCGTGGCGCACGCTGATGATATGGCTGTGGCCGACGAAGATCGCGGTCTCGCCATAGTCGATTCTGTCGCCGTCGAGCGTCGCAGTGCGCGCGACGACGAACAACTGGTCGCCGTAGACGTCGATCTTGGGCAATTGGTTGGCGTTGACGGCATCCTCGATCGCGAGCGGATGCAGGCCATATTGCTCCTTCAGCGTCTGCATCTCCTCGGGCGTCGGATCGCAGATGCCGATCCACACGAACTCCGATTTGTCGGCCGGGCAATCGACCTTTTCGTCGATCGACACCTCGCGAACGCGTTCGCCGTTGCGGTAGAGATAGGCGGCTACGACGGTCATGGGGCCTCGGGCGGGGGTGGTCGATTGGCCCGATCTAGCACTGACTATCGACGTGAGCCGATCAAAAGTTTCTTAGCTATTCGCGAGGCGGCCTGGCTCGCCCCTCCCCTTCAGGGGAGGGGTTGGGGGTGGGGTCGTGCCTCAGGCACTGTCGCCCGTGGATAGACCCCACCCCAACCCCTCCCCTGAAGGGGAGGGGCTTTGCTACGCCGCGCGCGCCGTCCGCCACGCTGCGCCGATTTCCTCGAACGTATCGGCGACCGATCGGAACGGCGCGCCATCCTGGCCGAGGCTCGCGTCGATCACCTGCCGCCGTGCGCCTGCGTAGAGCCGCGCCAGCGTCGTCGATACGTCGCCGCCTTTCTCGAAATCCAGCCCCGCCTCCAGCGCGAACAGGATCGCGGTGGCGCGGGTGACGCGTTCGCTCTTGGTGGCGAATTGCTTTCGTTCGGCGGCCCAGGCGGCGACGCGCAGCGCCTGGATCAGTTCCTCGTACAGCAATTGCACCAGCGCCGGGCCGTCCGCATTCGCGGTGCGGCCGGCGAGGTCGATCTCGCGATACGTCTGGGCGGGGTTGCGCAACAGCGCGGACGCATACGCCACTTCAATTGTCCGAGTTGTTCCAGGCCTTGATCTGGTTTTCCAGGAAGGTCTGGGTGGATTTGTAGGCGGCGACCTTCGCGTTCATCGAGGCGAATTGCTGGGTCAGGCGATCGGACATGTTGGTCGATTGATCGGCGATCTTGTCCTTCTGTTCGGCCAGCTCGCTTTGCGCCGCGGTGAAGCGGACCGACGATGCGCCGAGGCCGTAGAGCGTGCTGGTGGCGTTCAGCTTCACCGAATTCAGCGCACCGATCAGGCCGTTTCCGTCCGAGGTGATGGCGAACATCGCCTCGATCGAGGCGGGGTTGTTCTTGATCGCGGCGACGAGCGTATCCGCATTGACGCTAAGCGTGCCGGTGCGGGTCGTGCCGACGCCGAGGTCGGCGAGCGTCTTCGGCGTGCCGTCCGCTGCGCCCGTCAGCAACGGCTTCAGCGTCAGCGCCTTCATCTGGCGCAGGAAATTCTGCGCGCCCGAATCGCCGCGCAGCACGCCGGTGATCGGATCGGTCTGTTCCTGGATGATCGCCATCACCTCGTTATAGGTGGCGACGAAATCATTCACGGCCGACGAGAGCGCGGCGGTGGGCGTGGTCGAGGAGAGCGAAACCGGCGTGGTGGAGACGCCCGATAGTTCGAGCTTCACGCCGTCGACCAGGTCGCTGATCGAGTTTGACGCGCGTTCGACCGCGACGCCGTCGACGACCAATTGGGCATTGCCCGACTGCGACGTGATCGCGAGTCCGCCGCCGGGGCCGACGTTGAACGCGGACAGCGTGCCGCCGGGGTCGCTGGTCGCCTGCAGCGTGAACGCTTGGGCGGTGCCGGTCGCGCCCTTCAGCGAGAGATAGGCGTCGCCGTTGGCGTCGGTGACGACGGAGGCGGTGACGCCCGCTTTCCTGGCGTTGATCGCGGCGGCCATGCCGGTCAGCGAATTGTTGGCGGACGTGATGTCGATCGTCATGGCGGCGCTGCTGCCGGCGGCGAGCGAGGCCATGCTGCCGTCGGGATTGTAGGTCGCGGTGCCGAGTTGCAGCGTGAAGGTGCCGGTGCCGATCGCGGCGTCCTTACTGGCGACCGGGGTGCGGCTAACCGCGGTCTGTGCGGTCGCGAGGCGGTCGACGCGGACGCTGGCGGTGAAGCCCGACAGTTTTGCGCCGCCGAGCGCGCTGACCGACAGCACGCCGGGCGCGGAGCTGACCGGTTGCGACGCGAGCGTGCCGCCCTTCGCGAGGTTTTCCAGCGCGGCGGCGAAATCGGTGATGGTGTTCTTCAGCGTCGAGACGCCCGAGATCTGCGAGGTCAGCTTTTCGGATCTGGCGGTGAGCGCGGCGTTCTTGGCCGCGAACTGCGCCTCGACCAGTCCCTTGACGAGCGAGTCGGTGTCGACGCCCGAGCCTGCGTCGAGCGAGGTCAGCAGCGACTGCGCCGCCGCGCTCGTCACGTTGGCGGTGGAGGTCGTGCTGGTGGTGCCGGTGGTCGTTACCATATCACTCTCTCAAACGGCCGCGGCCGGCGTTTCTTTACCCCTGATTCACACCATGTTCGTCGAAGCGTGCGGTTTTCGGCACGTCGATGATCGGGGCGGGCGCGGTGCCGCCCGCCGCGGCGTTCAGGCCGAAGACGAAAGCGAGTACGGTGGCGATCGCGAGGTAGAGGTCGTCGCGGACCTCCTGCCCTTCGCGGCTAGTGTAATAGACCGCGCGGGCGAGGGTGGGATATTCGAGGATCGGGACCGCCATCTCGCCCGCGGCTTCGCGAATGGCGAGCGCGGTCGCGCCGCGGCCCTTGGCGACGACGACGGGCACCTGGTCGCGTCCGCGATCGTAGCGGAGCGCCACCGCGAAATGTGTCGGGTTGGTGAGGACGACGTGCGCCTCGGCGACCGATTTGCGCATACCGCGGCTGAGGACGGCGCGCTGCTTCGCGCGGATGTGGCCCTTCAGTTCGGGATTGCCTTCGCTCTCCTTGTTCTCGTCCTTCACCTCCTGCTTCGTCATGCGGAGTTTCTTGAACAGCTGGAACAGCTGCATCGGTACGTCGAAGCCGGCGATCGCGACGAGGCCCAAAGCCATCACGATCAGGATATGCGTCAGCGTGCCGCCCAATGAATCGAGTGCGGCGGGGAGATCGGCGGAAGCGAGCGCGAGCGTCGCGCCCGACGCCTTCCACAGCAGCCATGTGCCGATCGAGCCGAGCAAGACGACCTTGAGGATCGATTTGCCGAGTTCGACCCAGCCGTTCATGCCGAAGATGCGTTTGAGGCCCGAGGCGGGGTTCACGCGATTGGTCTTGGGCGCGAGCAGCTTGGCGTTGAAGCGCAGCGAGCCGAGACCGGCCTGGCTGAGGATCGCCGCGCAGACGGTGATGGCGAACAAGGTGGCGAGGCTGGGGAGCAGACGCCATCCGGCCTCGGCGAGCGGACGCCACGGCTGGAAATCCTCGACATCTCCGCGGCCGAACTGGAAGCTGGCGGCCATCACGCCTTTGCACGCGGAGACCAAGGCGGGGCCGAAGAAGGCGAGCCAGCAGACGCCCGCGAGCACGACGAGCGCGGTCGCGAATTCGCGGGATTTGAGGACGTCGCCCTTGTCGGTCGCGTCCTTGCGACGCTTGGAGGTTGGGGCTTCTGTCTTTTCGCCGAATTCGTCCGCCATCAGCCGAGCACCAGGCTTTGCGTGGCGGCGAGCGTCTCACGGACGATGACGAGCATGTAGTCGCCCATCGCGGGGAAGGCGATCGCCAGGGCGATCACGCCGACCGCGAGGCTGGCGGGGAGGCCGATCGAGAAGAGGTTTAGCGCTGGGGCCGAGCGCGAGATCATGCCGACGATCAGGTTGAGGCAGAGCAGCAGGAACCCGACCGGCAGCGCGAGCAGCAGTCCGGCGAGGAAGGCGTAGCCGCCGAACAATGCGATGTCGCGAAGCTGCCCCGCGCTCATCCACGCGGCCCCCGGCGGGAGCGCGACGTAGCTTTTCAGGATCATGTCGACGAGGACGAGATGGCCGTCGAGCGACAGGAACAGCAAGGTCATCAGGATCGAGAGGAACTGGCCGATCGCGGGCGACGCGCGACCGCTGTTGGGGTCGATCATGTTGGCGAAGCCGAGGCCCATCGATCCGCCGATGATCTCACCCGCGATCAGCGGCGCGGCGAACGCGATCTGGAGGATGAAGCCCAATGCGAGGCCGACCAATGCTTCGGCGGCGATGGCGAGGAAGGTGGCGAACGCGAATACCTGCGGCGGCGGCATGATATTGTTGCTGCCCAGCACCAGCACGCCGATCGCCCCCGACAAGGTGACGCGGACGGGGAGCGGGACCGACACGTTGCCGAACACCGGCGCGGCGACGAACGCCGCGCCGACGCGGATCATCACGAACACCAGCGCCCAGATCTGGGGCTCGATCGAGAGGCCGAAGCCTAGCATGGCGAAGACCGCGAGAGCGCGCACGCTGCGCGCCACGCGGGCAAGCCCGGCCGGCGGGCGCTGAGCGCCCGACCGACGACCTGGGCTTCGCCCAGGTCGGCCTGTCCTGAGCGCCTGCCTTGGCAGGCAGTCGAAGGGCGGCTTTGCCGCGACGGGATTGTCGTAGCGGTGCAGCGCCGCGGCAAAGCCGCGTCGTCGAACCTCGGCGAGGCCGAGGTCGGCCGCGCTTGCGCAAGGCGCGCGGACGTGGCCGCGCCTGCGCGGCGCGTCACCGTACCAAGTCCGGGATGCGGCTGAATATGTCGACGGTGAAGTCGCTCAGCAGCCCCAGGATCAGCGCGCCGAACACCATGATCGATACCGCGACCACGACGAGCTTCGGAACGAACGACAGGGTCTGTTCCTGGATCGAGGTCGCGGCCTGGATCATGCCGAGGATCAGGCCGGAGACGAGCGCCGGGATCAGGATCGGCGCCGCGGCGAGCGCCAGCACCCACATCGTCTGATTGGCGACGGTCAGGAAATAATCGGCGTCGACGACGGGGTTCATTGGTTCTTTCTTTCTTTAGCCCCTCCCCTTCAGGGGAGGGGTTGGGGTGGGGTCGTTTCCACCAGCGCTTCGCTCGCGGAGAGACCCCACCCCCGGCCCCTCCCCTGAAGGGGAGGGGAGAAGTCAGGTTGCGAAACTGTTGGCCAAACTGCCCATGGTCAGCGCCCAGCCGTCGACGAGGACGAACAGCAGCAGCTTGAACGGGAGCGAGATGATGGTGGGCGACATCATCATCATGCCGAGCGACATGAGGACGGTCGCGACGACGAGGTCGATGACGATGAACGGCAGGAACACGAGGAAACCGATCTGGAACGCGGTCTTCAATTCGCTGGTGACGAAGGCGGGGAGGAGGACCGAATAGGGCACGTCCTTGGGCGATGTGTACGGCCCGGATTTCGCCATCTGCGCGAACATCGTCAGATCCTTCACGCGGGTCTGTTTGGTCATGAAGGCGTGGAGCGGCGCGCCCGCGGTCTTGATCATGTCGGTGCCGCCGATCTGCCCGGCCGAATAGGGCTGGATCGCGGTCGTGTTGATCTGGGTGATGACCGGGGCCATCACGAAGAACGACAGGAACAGCGACAGGCCGATCAGCACCTGGTTCGGCGGGGTCTGCTGCAGGCCCAGCGCCTGACGCAGGATCGCGAGTACGATGATGATCCGCGTGAAGCTGGTCATCATCAGGATGATTCCGGGCAGGATCGACAGCAGCCCCATGATGATGAGGACTTGCAAGCTGAGCGACAGCGAGCCGGAGCCGTTCTGGCCGCCGCCGAGTTGCCCCAGCGCGCGATCGACCGCGTCGCCTGCGCCGGGGACGGGCGGGACGGCGGCGGGGGCTACCTGCGCGAACGCGGGCATTGCGACAAAGAGCGCGACGATAAGGGCGAGCAGGACGAGAAGGAGCTTGCCCCCGCCGCCATGCGCGGGCGCTGCGACGTCATGACGATCCGCGATCAGCGCAGGGCCGTTGCCGGTGCGGGTGACGCTCACAGCGCGTCACTCTTGTCGATCAGCGCCACGCCGCCGCGCCCGACCGAGACGAGCAGGCGCTTGCCTTCGAAATCGATCACCGCGAGGCGCAGGCCGGGCGAGATCATCATCGTTTCCTTGACCGCGATCATGCGCGAGGTCGGCTTGCCCGGCATCCGGCTTTCCAGCCGCCGCCACAGATACAGGCAACCGATCATCAGCCCGCAGACGAGCGGGAGCAGGACGATGAGCTTGAGGATGTAGGACCACATCATGGGGGATCAGCCGCGCGCTGCTGCTGGTGCTTTGTCCGGATTGACCAGCTCGGTCATCCGTACCCCGAAACGGTCGCCGACGGTGACCACCTCGCCGCGGCCGATCAGCGTGCCGTTGACGAACACGTCGAGCAGTTCGTTGGCCTGACGGTCTAGTTCGATCACGCTCGATTCGCCGAGCGCGAGCAGTTCGCGCAGTGTCAGCTGGGTCGAGCCGATCTCTACGGTCAGCTTTACATCGACGTCCTGCAGTAGCCGGAAATTGGCCGCGACAGCACCATCGACCGGGAAAGCGCCGGTCATGTCGTTCATGGATTCAGTCCTTCGAGCGAGGCGAGTTTGGAAAGGCGGATCGCGGCGTGGCCGTTCGAAGTGCCGACGGTGCCGGTGCCGAGCCGGTCGCCGCCGACCATCACCGGAATGTCATCCCCGAAGCTGACCGGGATCACGTCACCGGGCTTCAGGTTCATCAGCACGGCGAGGCTGATAACGGGTTCGGCGAGCACCGAGCGGACCGGGAACTTCACGCCCATCGCGGCGCGGGTCAGCGCGGTGCGCCATGCGCCGTCCTGTTCGACCGCTTTCGCGACAACCTTGCCGGTCAGCGCGGTGCCGTGCGGTTTCAGCGCGGTGACGGGATAGACCAGATCGAGGAAGACGGGCTTCGCCGCGCCGCGTGCGATGCCGAAGCGCGTGACGATCATCGCGTCCTCGCCATCGATCGACTGCAGCATCGACGGGTTCGATTCGACGTGCCCGACCGAGAAGGCGACGCGCGCCAGCGGCTCCCAGGCGGTGGTCAGCGGGTCGGCGATCATCGCGCCCAGCCGCGTCACCATCGCCTCTGCCGCGGGAGAGAATTCGGTCGGCATGTCGTGCGGGGCGGCACCGTTGCCGCCGAAGAACAGGTCGAGCAGTTCGAGCACGAATTTCCCGTCGATCACGCAGAGCGCGGCGCGATCGTCCATGCCGAGCGGCAGCCAGGCGGTGAGCTTGTCGGGGCGTTCGGCGCGGTAGTCGGCGAAGCGCTGGACGACGAGCGGCTCGGCCCAGGCGCGGACCTCTTCGCGCACCAACGGTTCGAACACCGCGCGCAACCCCCGCGCGAGCCGCGCGGACAGATGCTGCAGCGTGTGCAGATCGCCGAACGGGTTGAGCTTCGCCACCCCGAGCCCGCCCGGCTGGACGAGATCGACGCGGCCGCGCTCACGCCGATCCGACGTGTCCGGGGTGGTGGCTGAAGCCGGGGTTGCGGGCGTGTTAACCATGCCCGATCACTGAACAACAAAATTGGTAAAGTAGACGTTACCAACGCCGCCAAAGCCTTCCTTTTCCTTCAGCGTTTCGTTGATCGCGACCGCTAGGCGCTTCTGCAGCGCCTTCTTGCCGTCGGAGGTGAAGACCTGATCCTCGGTCGTGTCGCCGAGCGCCATCAGGATCGCCGAGCGAATCGCGATGTCGTTGGTCTTGATGTTCTGGACGACGGTGTCGTCGTACGGCGTCGCGATGGCGACGCCGACCTGGATGTAATGCACCGAATCCTGCAGATTGGCGGTGAATTCCTTCTCCATGGCGTAGTAATTGGAGGCGTATTTCTCGCCGCCTTCGCCTTTGGGCGTGGGCTTGCCGTGGTCTTCGGCGGGCGCGGCTTCCTCGTGGCCGCCGCCCGACGCTTCGCCATCTTCGCCGGCGCGCTTCTGTTCGCTTTTCGGGACCAGTTTCGGCTTGTCCTCCTCCTCGGCGTGCACGCCGCCGCCGACCAAGCCGGAACCCGCGGCGTACAGGCCCGCGCCGACGCCGCCGCCGACCAGCACCAGCAGGCCCAGCGCGAGCACGATGATCTTGCCCATCTTGCCCTTTTTCTTCTTCGGCTCGGGCGTCGCCGTTTCGGTGTTGTCGCTCATAAGTCCCCCTCAGGTTCAGGCGATTCGGGTGTCTGTTGATTCGGTATCGTCGGTGCGCGCGCGGCGCTGCGCGGCGGCGGCCGGCGCGGCGGGCTGCTGACGCTGCTGCTGTTGGCTAGCGGTGTCCGCACCGCCCTGCGCGAGCTTCAGCCCGCGCGCTTCGGCGAGTTCGGCGAGTTTCGGCGCGGCGTCGGCCAGCAACTGGCGCGTTTCGGCATGTTGCGCGGTGAAGTGGACCGCGACGGTGTCGCCATCTCGCTTCAGCGAGACGTCGATCTTGCCGAGCGCATCGGGGATCAGGCGGATGCTAGTGTCGTTCGCGTTGGCGGCGTCGCGCAACGCGTCGATCCGCTCGATCATGCGCGCGGGCCATTGCTCCTGCCGCAAGTCGAGCGCGCCGTGCTGCGCGTCGGCGGTGGCGGCGACGGCGTGGGTCTTGATGTCGGATGCGGCGGCGAGGATCGCGGCCTCGGGCGATGCGGGCGCGCGATCGTCGCGCGCGGCGCGGTGGATGGCGTCGGCGAACACCAGCGCGGCGGGGGCGATGCGGGGCGTCGTCGGCGCCGGTGCGGTCTGGAGGGGCCGGACCTCTAGCGCGACGCCCGGTTCGCGGCGGCTGACCGGTTTGGGCAGGTCGCGCGCTTCACGTGGCGAAGTTGTGCCAGACGACTTGCCAAGCGACTGGGGTGTCGCCGCGGGGACGGGCGGCGCTTGCGGGAGAACCGCGGGAGCGATCATCGGTTCGCGTGGCGCGATCAGCGGCGGCGTCGAGGGCTTGTGCGCGATGGCGTCCGGGTTCGCTGTTGATACGACGGGCACGGCAGGCGTGGCGGGTGCGGCGACCGGGGTGTCGAGAATTGCCGACGGCAATTGCGGCGATACGGGCGGTGCGAGCGGTTTCGCGAGCGGCATGTCCTCGCTGCGGTGCTCGGTTAGCGGTTTCGATACCGGTGGTGCGAGCGGCGGGGTCAGCCAGGCGAGCGGGTTCGGCGTTTCGGTGGTGTCGACCGGCACATACTTGCCGATTTCCTTGCCGTCCGGGGCAGGTTCATGCCGCGGGTCGGCGGCATCGGCGATCGGCATGAGAAGGTCGAACGCGCCGATCGCCGGCGCGACGCCGGGTGGCCCGGCGGGCGCGGTGGGACTAGCCGTCGTGATGTTGAGCAGGGAGAGCGCCATCATGCGCCCCGATCAGCAAGGATCGTGCCGGATTTTCCTGACCGGTGGGGCGTCCTGCAATGCGCGGATCGCGCGGAGCGCGGCGTCGGCCTCGGCGCGGGCGAGGAGTTTCTCGACCGCGCTCTGATCGCGCTTAGCCGAGCGGGTCGCTTCGGCGGCGCGCGCGGCTTCGGCTTCGGCGGCGCGGACGCGGTTGGTGGCGCTTTCGGCCGAGCGGTGGAGGCGGTCGCGGTAATGCGCGGCGGCGGCGAGCGTCACCGCGCCATCGGCGCGGGGCGCTGGCGCGACCGCGGCGGCGAGCTGGGCGATGCGGTGCGAGAGTTGCGCTTCGCTGGCGGCGATGTCGCGGACGCGTAGTTCCTCGGCTTGTGCGAGGCCGAGTTGCAGCGAGCGGACGCGGTGAATGCGGGCGAGTTTTCTGGCGTCAGCCATCGCCGAACACGCCGGTCAATTCGGCGACCGAATCGGGCAACGAGACCTGCGCGTCGGCATCCTGTTTGACAAATTCCATGACCGCGGGATGATAGGCGATGGCGGCGTCGATGTCCGCGTCACTGCCGTGGCGATACGCGCCCATCAGGACGAGGTCGCGGTTCTCTTCATAGGTGGCGAGGTGGCGGCGCAGCACGCGCGCGGCCCTGATATGCGGAGCATCGGCGATGTCG
Organism: Sphingomonas sp. SUN019; assembly: GCF_024758705.1. Taxonomy (NCBI): domain Bacteria; kingdom Pseudomonadati; phylum Pseudomonadota; class Alphaproteobacteria; order Sphingomonadales; family Sphingomonadaceae; genus Sphingomonas; species Sphingomonas sp. SUN019. The sequence continues at coordinate 2,541,865 of NZ_CP096971.1, forward strand.
GTCATCACGCGGCTGACCGATTTCGACACGTCGATCGCGGGGTAGACGCCGTGTTCGGCCAGCGCGCGGCTGAGCACGATATGCCCGTCGAGGATCGAGCGCGCCGAATCGACGACCGGGTCGTTGCCGTCGTCGCCGTCGGCCAGCACGGTGTAGATCGCGGTGATCGATCCGCCGGTGTTGACGTCGGTCCCGGCGCGCTCGATCAGGTTCGGCAGCATCGCGATGGCCGACGGCGGGTAGCCGCGCGCGCTGGCGGGTTCGCCGAGCGCCAGGCCGATCTCGCGCCCGGCGTGGGCGACGCGGGTGAGCGAATCCATGATGAGGAGGACGCTCTTGCCCTCGGCGCGGAAGCCTTCGGCGATGGCGGTGGCGCGCAGGGCGCCGCGGATGCGGAGCACGGGAGAATGGTTGGCGGGGACCGCGACGACGACCGAGCGTTTGCGCGCATCGCCCGCGACCTTGGTTTCGAGAAAGTCGGCGACTTCGCGGCTGCGTTCGCCGATCAGGCCGATGACGATGACGTCGGCTTGCGCGGCACGGACGATCATGCCGAGCAGCACCGATTTGCCGACGCCGGAACCCGCCATGATGCCGACGCGCTGGCCCTGGCCGATCGTGAGCAGGCCGTTGATCGCCCGCACGCCGACGTCGAGCGGTTCGAGCACGCGACCGCGATCGAGCGGGGATTGCAGCTTGCCGCCGAGCGGCCAGCGGCCTGCGCCGCGGATCGGGCCGAGCCCGTCGATCGGCTTGCCCGCGCCGTCGACGACGCGACCGAGCAGCGCCGCGCCGACTTCCGCTTCACCGGGAGGGCCGATCGGGCGCACCGGCATCTGCGGCAGGAGCGCGGCGGGTCCGCCGAGGTTCATCAGCAAGGTTCGACCGTTGCGGAAGCCGATCACCTCCGCTTCGACCCCGACCTGACGCGTGCCGACCTGGCAGACTGTGCCGACCGGCAGCGTCAGGCCGATCGCCTCCATCAGCAGGCCGTCGAACGAGGCGAGGCGGCCCGAAACCTTTGGCGTCGGGCGGAAATCGGCGTGGCCGAGCTGATCGAGATAGTCGGCGGTGAAGCGATTCAGCATGGGGTTGGTCCGGTCGCGTCCTTCGTCTTTGCGAGCGGAGCGAAGCAATCCAGCGTCCGCCACGCCGCCCTGGATTGCTTCGCTCCGCTCGCAAAGACGGGCGCAAGGGGATTTGGGGTCACGCCTTCGGCACCGCGACGCGGTCGATCGCGTGGGTCAGTTGTTCGAGCCAGAGGTCGGGGCCGTCCTCGACGATCGTCGACGCGGCTTCGAGCACGAAGCTGCCGCGCGCGACGGCTTCGTCGCCGACCGCGAAGATCGTCGAGGGCAGGCGGCCGTCGAGCAGCGCCACGTCGTCGGGATGGACGCGGAGCATGGCGGATTCAGTGGCGTCGGCGAGCAGGCTGGCGGCGGCTTCGATGCGGGCGGCGAGGATGTCGGCGGAGATGCCGATTTCGCCGACCAGCTTGCCGACGAGGAAGGTCACGGTCTGGCGCAATTTGCCCGCGATCGCATCGCGGTCGATGCGGTCGTCGGCGCGCAGCGCGGCGAGCAGGTCGTCGAGCAGCGCGCGGTCGCGCTCGACCGCCTTCGCCGCGCCTGCGTTGGCGGCGGCGAGACCTTCGGCATAGCCTGCGGCGCGGGCGGCTTCTACGGGATCGATGAACGGGGCTGCGTTCGCATCGAGCGGATCCCAGCCATCGGTCGGATTGCTGTCGCGGTCGGCGGGGTGAAAATGCTTTGGGGCGAGATCGGGTGCGGCGTCGCGGATGCGCGCCAGCAGATCGGCGGGCGCGAAGCCGATCGGGCGGTCGGCGAACGCGCGGCGCAGCGCGAAGGCGGCGTCGTCGTGGCGCGACGCCAGGCCGGGCGTGAAACTTCCCGGCATGGCAGGTGCTGCTTCGATGCGACCCTCAAACATAATCGTCTTCGCCCCCGCCCATCATGATCGTGCCGTCCTTGGCGAGATTGCGCGCGATCTGGATGATGACCTTTTGCGCTTCGAGCACTTCGGACAGTTTCATCGGTCCGCGGGCCTCCATCTCGTCGCGGATGCCGTCGGCAGCGCGCGCGGACATGCAGCCGAGGAAACGCGTCCGCGCCGCCTCGTCGATGCCCTTTAGGGCGCGCGTCAGGATGTCGCCGTCGATGTTGCGGATCAGCGTGCCGAGGTTCTTGTCGTCCATGTCGAGGAGGTTGTCGAAGACGAACATCGCCTCCTCGATCGCCTTGGCGGTTTCCTTGTCGAGCTTGAACAGCTTCGGCATCACACGCTGTTCGGTCGCTTTGCGCGCGCCCTGCAGGATCTTCGCCGCACCGCGCGTGCCGCCCAGCTGGACCTGCTGCTGCTGCCCCGCGCCGCCGGCGCGGTTGGCGAGCATGGTGCGCAAGGTTTCGACCGCTTCGGGCGTGATCGGCCCCAGTTTCGCGATGCGGTGGAGGATGTCGGGCTGCGCCGCGTCGGGCAGCAGTTCGAGCACCTGGCCACCGATCGCGGGATCGAGATTGGCGATCAGAACGGCGGCGATCTGCGGGTGTTCTTTTTCCAGCATGCCAGCGATTTCGGGCGCATCGAGCCAGTCGAGCAGGTCGATCTCGCACGCCGCCTCTGCAGGGGTGATGCGCGCGAGCACGCTGTCGGCCTTTTCGGTGCCGAGCGCGCGGTGCATCACCGCCGTGATCTTTGGCTTCGGGTCGAAATTGATGCCGGTCCGTTCGCGCGCCCGGCCGACGAAATCGTCGAGCACGTCGCCGACCTCGGTCTCGCTCACGTCGGCGACGTTGAACATCGCAGCACCAAGCTGACGCACTTCGTCGGGCTCCAGTTTCTGCAGGATCGCGGCGGCTTCTTCCTCACCGACGAGCATCATCAGCACCGCGGCGCGTTCGACGCCGGTGTAGCTGCGGATCGGCAGTTCAGCGCTCATCGGGCGTCGGCCTTGATCATGTCACGGACGGCCAGTGCAGCGCGCGCCGGATTGTCGCGGGTGAAGCCGCGGACCGCGCCGACGCGATCGTCGAAATTGCGCGCGCCGGCGAGCTGGTCGAGCCCGACCGGGGCGGCGACGGCGATTCCGTCCGCGCCGGTCGCGCCGGGTGCGGCGGCGCCGACCCCGAACGCGCCGGCTAGGCCGCCGATCGGTGCGACAGGCGTGTCGTCGCGGCGCTTCATCAGCGCCTTTGCGAGGGGGCGGATGCCGAGCATCAGGACGAGCATCGCGATAATGATGGCGGTCAGGTTGCGCGCCAGCATCGGCAGCCAGCTGTTGTCGTACCATGCCGGGCCGTCGTTGGCGGCGGCGGTGGTGCCGTCGGCGAATTTGCGGCTGATGACGGTTACGTTGTCGTTGCGCGCCTGGTCGAAGCCGACTGCGCTGCGCACGAGCTCGGTGATCTGGTTGACCTCCATCGCGGTGCGGCGGCCCTTTTCGGGATCGCGCAGCAGCACCGCGACCGACAGCCGCTTGATGCTGCCCGGCGCATTGCGCGTGACCGACACTTCCTTGCCGAGATCATAGGCGCGCTGGAACTGGTCCGACTGCTTCTGCGCGTCGCTGGTGGGCGCGCCCGGAGTCTGGCCGGGCGTCGCGCCCGATGCGCCGGTCGCGGCCTGCGGCTGCTGGATCGTGCTGGCAGGCGGGGGCGTGTTGCTGAGCGCGCCGGGGATGCCGCCCGGCGTTGAACCTGCCGCCGGATTGCCGGTCCATGCGCCGGTTTCGGCGCGCAGCGCGCCCTGCTTTTCGAAGCTTTCGCGCGTGGCGCTGGTTTCGTCGAGGTTGACGTCGGCCTGCACCTCGGCGGTGAAATTGCCCGCACCGACGAGCGGCGTCAGTAGCTGGATCAGCTGCTGGCGGTATTTGTCCTCCAGCTGGCGTTGGAAGCGGATGCGTTCCTCGTTGCCGCTGCCCGCATCCTGCCCCGATTTGGAGAGCAGTCCGCCCATCTGGTCGACGACGGTCACGCCCTCCGGCTTCATGCCCGGGACCGACGAGGCGACGAGATTGACGATCGAGCTAACCTGCGCGTCGCTGAGCGCACGGCCACCAGCAAGCTTTACGACGACCGACGCCGACGGTGCGGCATTGTCGCGCACGAACACGGTGGTTTCGGGCATGGCGAGATGGACCCGCGCCTCGACCACCGCATCGATCTCCTGGATCGAGCGCGCGAGTTCGGTTTCGCGCGCCTGGCGCAGGCGTTCGCCCTCTACCGCGCGGCTGACGCCCATCGGGAGCTGGTCGAGGATCGCATAGCCGCCGGGCGCGGCCTTTGGCAGGCCCTGGCCTGCGAGCAATAGGCGGGCACGGGAAAAATCCTCCTCCGCGACCGTCAGCGCGCCGGTGCCGTCATCGATCTTGCTGTCGATCGCCGCGGCGGTCAGCGCGGTGGTGACCGCGGCCTTGTCGCTGTCGGGCAGGCCGGTGAAGAGCGTCTTCTGCGGCGGCGCGGCGAGCGCGGACCACGCGAGCGCGGCGGCGCCGACAAGACCGACCATCAGGACGGCGGGACCGGCGCGGCGCACCGCGGGTTGCGCCAGCAGGCCTTCGACCTGTTTCAGCGGGTTGGCGAACCGTTCGGGGATGACCGGGTTCGACGGGGTGAGGGCGTTCGCCATATCAGACCGGCATGCTCATGATGTCCTTGTAGGCGGACAGGATCTTGTTGCGGACCTGCAGCGTGGCCTCGAAGCCGACCGAGGCTTCCTGCCGGGCGAGCATCACCTTGGCGATGTCGATCGTTTCGCCGCGTTCGTAGCTTTCCGACAACGCCGACGCCTTTTGCTGGACGGCGTTCACGTTTTTCAACGCGCCCTCCATCGTGTCGGCGAAGCTGGTCGGTTGCGTCGCCACGGGCGTGGCGCTGGCCGCGGTGTTGGCGCGGGCGAGCGCCTGGTTGCGTTCCAGGATCTGCGCACGCAGCGCCATCACCCGGTCGACCCCGCCGATTCCCCCAATTGCGCTCATGCCATCAGCCTCCGATCGTGCGGCTGGGCGATGTCTTCACCCTGCTCGCGCGCCTTCGCGAGACGGTAACGCAAGGTTCGTTCCGAAATGCCGAGGCGCTTGGCGGTTTCGATCCGGCTGCCGCCGCACGCCTTCATGGTTTCGCGGATCGCGGCGAATTCGCTGAACTGGACGACCTGACCGAGCGTCGCGGGACCGTCGTTGGCCGCGCGCGGGGTGGCGGGGCGATCGAAGACGATGTGATGCGCCTCGATCGTGTCGCCGCCGCAGAACAGCAAAGCGCGCTGGATGACGTTTTCCAGCTCGCGGACGTTGCCTGGCCAGTCGTGGTCGCAGAGCGTCGCGATCGCGTCATGCGATGGCCACGGCACGACAGCGCGCGTGCCAGCGTGGCGCAGGATCATCGTCGCGGCGAGCGCGGGGATGTCCTGCGGACGGTCAGCGAGCGGCTTGGTCGCGAGCGGGAACACCGACAGGCGGTAATAGAGATCGGCGCGGAAGCGGCCCTCGGCGACTTCGCTCTGAAGATCGCGGTTGGCGCAGGCGATGACGCGGACATCGATCGCTTGCGGATGCGTCGCGCCGATCGGCACGACCTCGCGCTCCTGCAGCACGCGGAGCAATTTGGCTTGCAGCGACAGCGGCATTTCGGCGATTTCGTCCAGCAATATCGTGCCGCCGTGCGCAGCGCGGAAGAAGCCTTCGCCGCCCGACGATGCGCCGGTGAACGAACCCTTCTGATGCCCGAACAGCATCGCCTCCAGCATGGTTTCGGGGAGCGCGGCGCAGTTGATCGCGATGAACGGCCCGTCCTTGCGCGCGGACGTGTTGTGGATCGTGCGGGCGAGGACTTCCTTGCCGGTGCCGGTGGGGCCGTTGATGAGGACGGTGATGTCGGCCTGCGCGACGCGTTCGGCGAGCGCGAGGAGCGCCAGGCTCTCGGGATCGGCGGCGGTCGGCATTTCCGGGCCGGCGATCAAGGCGCGGGCGAATGCGTTGCCGACCGCGGCGTCGGCGTGGCCGAAGGCGATCTGCGCGGGGGCGCCGTCGCGGTGCGGTGCGACGTGGCGGCCTCCGCCGCGAATCACCAGCGTGCGCGCCGGGACGGGCGAGGCCTCTCCCTCGGCGACGAGGTACGCGGTGTGCGGTTGCGGCCGGGCGCCGGGCTGATCGACCGTGAACCCCTGTGCGCGCAGCGACGAAACGAGCGCGATATGGGTGTTGGCGATGGCCGCGGATGGAACGATCGAGCGCATTTTTCCCCCTGTCTCTCGATGTTTCCAATGCACCGCCAATGGTTAACGAGGGGTATAAGCGGCAGCCGGGCGGCAATATTTTTCCGGGCGCGCGTGTGATCTCTATATGGGCGGGTCGCCGCCGCCCGGCCCGGCAACCGGCGGCGGCAGGGCTTTGCCGGGATGGCTGAAAATTCCGGCTAAAGCTTGCCGGTGCGCGGCCGTTTGGTGTGCTGACGGCTCGGCCATTCGCTCTCTGGGGGGCAGGCGGAACGTCCGAAGCAAACCGAAAGGGAATCACCATGAGCGTTATCGCAAGCAACACCTCGGCACTCCGCGCGTCGAACGCGTCGACCAGCGCATCGAAGATGCTGTCGGCGTCGATGGAGCGCCTGTCGACCGGCAAGCGCATCAATTCGGCCAAGGACGACGCCGCCGGCCTCGCCATCTCCACGTCGATGACCTCGCAGATCCGCGGCATGAACCAGGGCATCCGCAACGCCAACGACGGCATCAGCCTGGCGCAGACCGCCGAAGGCGCGCTGGACGAGGTCAGCAACATGCTGCAGCGGATGCGCGAGCTGTCGGTGCAGTCGTCGAACGGCACGTATTCGACCGGCGACGTCGCCAACATCGCCGCCGAGCAGGATGCGCTGGCTGCGCAGATCACCAGCGTCATCGCCAACACCGCGTTCAACGGCAAGAACCTGTTCGACGGATCGAACGCGACGGTCGATATCCAGGCTGGCGCGAACGCAACCGACGCGATCACGCTGACGCTGTCCGACCTCAGCACCGACACCGATCTGGCTGCGGTCGTGACCGGCGGCGCATCGGTAGCCGGTGCCGCGCTCACCGCCTATGATACGGCGATCGCCAAGGTGGCGACGACGCGGTCGGGCCTGGGCGCGGTGCAGAACCGCCTGGAGAGCGCAGTCAACAACCTGACCAGCAACGCGACGAACCTGTCGGACGCGCGCAGCCGGATCGAGGATGCGGACTTCTCCACCGAGACGACGAACCTCGCCAAGGCGCAGATCCTGAACCAGGCGTCGACCGCGATGTTAGCGCAGGCCAACCAGTCGCAGCAGGGCGTGCTCCGCCTGCTGCAGTAATCCGGCGGAGCCGGCGCCGCCCCCCAAGAGAGGGTGTCGGCTCCGACGTACCGCCCGGAGTATGGGCGTGAAGGGAACCCCGGCGGCAGCGATGGCGCCGGGGTTTTCTTGTTTCTGACGCGCTCACGCGCATGAGACGGCGCCAGCCCGCTCCCCCTCCCGGCCACCAACACGGTATCCTGATGGGTGGTCGGGAGGGGGAGCGGGTTGGCGCCGACTTACCCCAAAAGAAAATGCTTAAGGTCGTTCGCGGCCGGTCGTTTGCATGTTCGGTGTCCTGACCTTCGCTTTGGGGGCGGTGGGGGACGCAGGACTTGAGGAGATACGATCATGAGTGTTATCGGAAGCAACATTTCGTCGCTGCGCGCATCGAATGCGTCGGCGAAGGCGAACCAGATGCTGTCGACCGCGATGGAGCGCCTGTCGACCGGCAAGCGCATCAACAGCGCGAAGGACGATGCGGCCGGCCTGGCGATCGCCAGCTCGATGACGTCGCAGATCCGCGGGATGAACCAGGGCATCCGCAACGCCAACGACGGCATTTCGATGGCGCAGACCGCCGAAGGCGCGTTGGACGAAGTCGGCAACATGCTGCAGCGGATGCGCGAGCTGAAGGTCCAGTCGACCAACGGCACCTACTCGACCAGCGACGTCGCCAACATCACCGCCGAGCAGGACGCGCTGGCGGCGCAGATCACCAACGTCGTCGCCAACACGACGTTCAACGGCAAGAACCTGTTCGACGGCACGAACGCGACGGTTTCGATCCAGGCGGGCGCAAACGCCAGCGACGCGATCTCGCTGTCGTTGACCGATCTGACCGCAGATGCCGATCTGGCCGCGATCGTCACTGGTGGCGCTTCGGTGCCCGCCGCGACGCTGACGCAGTACGATACGGCGATCGCCAAGGTGGCGAACACGCGTGCGGGTCTCGGCGCGACGCAGAACCGCCTGGAGAGCGCGGTCAACAACCTGACCAGCAATTCGACGAACCTGTCGGATGCGCGTAGCCGGATCGAGGATGCGGACTTCTCGGCGGAAACGACCAATCTCGCCAAGGCGCAGATTCTGAGCCAGGCATCGACCGCGATGCTGGCGCAGGCCAACCAGTCGCAGCAGGGCGTGCTGAAGCTGCTCGGCTAAGAGCCCACGGCTTCGGCCCCGCCCCCAAAAATGGGGTCGGAGCCTGGAAAAAAGCCCCGGCGGTCACGCGGCCGCCGGGGTTTTTTTGCGCGCGTGACTTGCGGTTCGAAAGGTTCGGTTTCAACCCGCCGCGCGGGAACCCGAAAGCGTCGACAATTGCGTGCGGACGACGGCCAGATTGTGCTGCGCCAGATGGCTGCCGCGACCGGCGAAGCTGCCGGTCAGGTCGGGACGCTCGCCGATCTCCAGGCAGCGTTCCCACGCCGCGACCGCCAGCGGAAGCCAGCGCCCGATCGCGCCGGCCGGGTCGGCGATCGCCTGATCGAGCAGCGCTTCTCCGGCGACGAAGAAGAAGTCCGGCGATTGCGGCCAGCACGGCATCTCCGCCTCGATTAGCGCGAGCGCATCTTTGGTCTGGTTGGCCTGCCCGAGCGCCTGGAGCAGGCAGATGACCAGTTCGTGCCGCCACGGCGCGGCCGGGGCGGTCAGCGCGAGCGACCGGGCGTATTCGTCGCAGGCGCTGGAAACGTCGCCGCGGCGCGATGATTCCCGGCCCAGCTGGAACAGGATATACGCGTCGTCGGGGCGATCCTGCAGATCGGCGAGCAGCAGCAGGCGGTTGCGGTCGGGTTTGCGCGCCAGTTGCGCATCGCGGTATCCGTCATGCGCGATGTGCAGCGCCAGGCGTTCGCGCGGCAGCGACGACACGGCCTGTTCGTGGACGCGCCGTTCGTAACGGACGCCGCGCGGCAGCAGGCGGGTGATCCAGCTACGGTTCGCGGCGACCGAGGCGTCATCTCCCGGCACGTCATAGGCGCTGTCGATGCGGACGACGCCCAATCGCGCCGCGCCGTCGCACCATTCGCGCAGCAGATGGCCGCCGGCGTCGATCCGTTCGTCGGCGTCGATGACTAGGTTCCAGTCCGCGTCGGCGATGGCGAGCGCGTGGTTGCGGGCGGCCGAGAAATCGTCGCGCCACGCAAAATGATGGACCGCCGCGCCGCAGTCGCGCGCATGGGCGACCGTATCGTCCGTCGATCCGGTATCGACGACGATCATCCGGTCGACCCACGGACGAACGCTATCGAGGCAGCGGACGATTGCGCGTGCTTCGTCGCGCACGATCAGCACGGCGGCCAGGCTGGCGCGTGGGGCCGGTCCTGCTCGCGGTGATTCTTCGCCGATCGTCATCGTCGTCGCCTCGTCGGGTGCGGATCGATGGCGGTCCGCGATATGATCCAAGGGATCGGCGCGGCGTGGTTAAGGATCGATTAAAGGCGGCGCTATGCAAATGCTATGCGCAGGCTGATCCATCGCCCTCGAACCGCTATGTTTTCATCGCCTATTCGCGGCTCCTGACAAGTGGAGACCAGTGATGCGGACGGGTAACGATCGGATGTGGGCGCGGACATGAGCATCAGCCTTTCACTGTCGCCGAGTGCGGTCGTCCATCGTACGGCGCTGGCGACCGATTCCTTCGGGGCGGCGATCGATGCCGCGCTGCGGACGCTGCGCGATCGCGGCCGGCGTGCGATCCGTATCGTCGATCTCGACAGCCGGTCAGGCAAGCGCCTGATCCGCGTGGCGGAGCGGGCGCGGGCGCTCGGCTTCCTGTCGATCGAGGCGCGCGGATGCGCGCGGTCGCGGCTGGCGGCGCAGGCGGCGCGGCGCGCGGCGGCGCTGCACAAGGATCACGCGATCGGCTGGCATTTCGACGTGACCGCGGCCGAGCCTGCGCTGGCCGAGGAAGAGGACGGGGCCGACATCGTATTGGTGTCGGCGCGGACGTTGACGAACGCGAACGGGCATGGCGATCGTCTGGCGCGCGCGTTGTTCGACGTGGCCGATGACACGTTGGTCGTGACGACCCCGCCCGAGGCGGCGGCGCATACCGTCAATGTGCTGGCGGACGCGCTGCGCCACCCCGGTGCGCGTGGTGCGGCGCATCCGGATCGCCGCGCGATCCTGGTCGGGACCGACGCCGATGCGCGGTGACCTGCCGTGGCGCGCGACCGGCGCCGTGCTGTTCGCCGCGGCGTGCGGCGTGTCTCAACTGCCTTCGTCGGCCAGCGCATCCGGCGCGATCGGGACGGGGTTGTCGCTGCTGAGCTTTTGCCTGGCGATGGCGGGCGTGATGCTGCTGGTGAGCGGCCGGCACTGGCTCGACCGGATGGGCAGCACCGGCGCGATGCCGGTCGTGCGGACCCGCGCCCGGCGACGGATCAACGCCGCGTCATCGCTTTCTTCAGCTTCGCGTGCGCGGCGCTCTTGATCTGGCACACGCGCGCGGCGCCGACGCCCAGCACCTCGCCGATCTCCTCCAGGTTCAGTTCCTCGACGTGGTACAGCTGGATCACCATCGCCTCGCGTTCGGGGAGCGCGGCGATTGCGGCGATCAGGGTGTCGCGCACTTCGCTTTCGGCGAGCTGGTCGAAGGCGCTGGGTTCTTCGCTGGCGAACCACGGCTGGTCGTCGACATAGACCTCGTCGATCGATTCGAAGCGGACGGCTTCGGCGGTGACGTATTCGGCGCGTAATTTCACGACGGGCACCCCCAGATGATCGGCGATTTCGGCTTCGCTCGGCGCGCGGCCGTTTTGTGTGGTGAGCGTGCTGATGGCGCGCGCATATTCGCGGCGGCGGCGGATCGCGCCGCGGGTCATCGCGGCGTGGCGGCGAAGTTCGTCGATCATCGCGCCGCGTAGGCGGGTGACGAGATACTGTTTGAACGTCACTTGCCCGCGATCCTCGAACGCGGAGGCCGATTCGATCAGCGCGACGAGGCCGACCTGGACCAGATCCTCGACCTCCACCGCGGTCGAGACGCTGCCGTGGACATGCCACGCCAGCCGTCGGACCAGCGGCAGATGTTCGGCGACCAGCGCGTTATCCTGACGGCGCGGCGAGTAAGTGAGGGCGGCGCTCATGCTGGAAGCGCCTCTGGTGCGCCGATCACGGCGACGACCTCGACGGCCTTGTCCTCGGGGACTTCGAAGAAGCTCATGACGGGGGTATCCGGCAGGACGGAACGGACCAGCTTGCGGATCGCAACGCGGATCGCGGGCTGGACGACGAGCGCGAAGGGTTTGGCCTCCGCGATCAACGGTTGCGCGGCGCGCTGCAGCGCATCGACGATGCGGCGGCCGAGGTCGGGTTCGATGACATGGCGGCGCGACGGATCTGCGCGCATCGCCTGGCCGAGCAGGCCCTCGAGACCGCCCTCCAGCGTCATGACACGGAGCGGTTCGCGCATTGTGCACAGCTTGCCGATGATGAGCGGGCCGAGATCGGGGCGGATCAGTTCGACAATTTCGTCGGCGTCCTGGCTGCGTTGTGCGGCGACCGCGATCGAGGAGGCGATGCGGCGGAATTCCTTCAACGGCACGCCCTCGGCCAGCAATTGCTTCAGCACCGTGGTCAGCGTGGTGAGCGCGAGCGGTTGCGGGGTGAGCGAGGCGGCGAGCTGTGGGTTGCGCTCCTTCAGGCCGTCGAGCAGCGCCTGCACCTCGTCCGCGCCGAGCAAATCGGCGGCGTTCGCGCCGAGCGCGTGGTTCAGGTGCGTGGCGATGACGGTGCCCGAATCGACCACGAGGAAGCCGGCGCCGGTCGCGGCGTCGGCGTCGCCGGGTGCGATCCACGTCGCGTCGAGGCCGAAGGTCGGGTCTTTCGCTTTCTTGCCTTGCAGCTCGCCGAAGCCCTGTCCGGTGTCGAGCGCGAGCATTTCGTCGGCGGAGGCCTGATCCTCACCCACCACCACGCCGTTGACGAGGATGCGATAGGTGTAGGGCGCGAGGTTGATGTCGTCGCGGACGCGGCATTGCGGGACGACGAAACCGAGTTCCTTACTCAATTGCCGCCGCACGCCGGTGATGCGCGCCATCAGCGGGCTGCCCTTGCGTTCGTCGACCAGCCCGACGAGGCCGTAGCCGATGTCGAGGTTGACCTGCATCGTGTCGGTCACTTCGTCCCAGCCGATCTTGCTCTGGTCGAGCGGTTCGGCGGTGACGACTTCGACCGGCGCAGGGCGGGCGGCGATCTGGCGCAGCTTCCATGCAGCGAACCCGGCGAGTGCCGCGAACGACAGGATGACGAGATGCGGCATCCCCGGCATGATGCCGAGCAGCGCGAGGATGCCCGCGACCGGGGTCCAGGTGCGCGGGGAACCGAACTGCATCCCGATCTGTCCGGCGAGATCCTTTTCATGGGACACGCGGGTGACGATCGCGGCGGCGGCGATCGAGAGCATCAGCGACGGGAGCTGCGCGACAAGCGCGTCGCCGATCGCCAGCAGGGTGTAGCCCTTGGCCGCATCGCCGAGGCTCATGCCGTGGCTGACCGGGCCGAGGATCAGGCCGCCGATGACGTTCGCCGCCAGGATCAGGATCGCGGCGATCGCGTCGCCCTTCACGAACTTCGACGAACCGTCCATCGATCCGTAGAAATCGGCTTCGGTGGACACCTCGACCCGGCGCGCCTTGGCTTCGTCGGGGGTGATGAGACCGGCGTTGAGATCGGCGTCGATCGCCATCTGCTTGCCGGGCAGCGCGTCGAGCGTGAAGCGGGCGCTGACTTCGGAGACGCGGCCGGCGCCCTTCGTGACGACGATCAGGTTGATAATCATCAGGATCGCGAAGACGAAGATGCCGACGACGTAATCGCCGCCGATCAGGAAGGTGCCGAACGCTTCGATCACGTGCCCCGCGGCGGCCTCGCCCTCATGCCCGTGGACCAGCACGACGCGCGTCGAGGCGACGTTCAGCCCGAGGCGGAAAAGGGTGGCGAACAGCAGGACGGTCGGGAAGGCGGAGAAGTCGAGCGGTTTCCGGGCGTTCAGCGCGACCATCAATACCGCGAGGCTGATCGCGATGTTGGCGACGAAGAAGATGTCGAGCAGGAATGCCGGGATCGGAACGACCATGACCGCGATCAGCAGCAGGATCGCGAGCGGGAGTGCGGAACCGCGGAGGAAGGCGAGGGCTTTCATTGGATCAGCCGCCCATGCTTGCGAGCATCATGTACGCTAGCCGGGCGTTGTCGGGGCTCGGGCGGAGTAGCGACGCGGCCTGCATCTGCGGGGTCTGCGTCTTCGCGCCGGTGAAGCGGCCCAGCGTGCTGTTGGCCCAGGCGAGCGCGTCACGCGCGGTTTCGTTCGCGCCGGTGATGACGGTCGACCCGTCCATCGACAGCGCCTGCGCGGCGAACTGCATCTGCGGCAGGGAATTGCCGGTGCTTGGCCCGGTGTTGCCGGAACCGTTGCCGAGCTTGTCGCCAAAGCGCTGGTACACTTCCGAGAGTGAGCGGGCCGAGCCGTCGCGTTCGAAGAACACATTGCGGTTGGCGCGGGCGGCGGCGGGGAACATCGATGCGGCGGTGCGATCGGGGTTGGCCTGCATCGCGCCGAGGAACTGCTTTGCGCCGCCAAGGCCTAGGAAATGCGCCATGTAGAGATCGGTGCCGGTCGCGTCGCGGCCGAGGCTGTTTTCCAGCGCGGCCTTGTTGTCGCTGGCATGTTCGGCCGCCATGAGCGAGGCGACTTCGGGGTCGGTGCGCATGTTGAGGATCGCCTGCCGCGCGGCGGGATCGCTGACGGTCAGACGGCCCGAGGAATTGCGGCCGATGCTGTTCGCGGCCCAGCCGAGACCGTGCTCCGCGCCGTGCTCTTTCACCACCGCGAGCCAGCTCTGTTCGATGAACTGGTAGAGGCCGGTGGCGGACGAGGTGCCCGCGCGCGCGGAGGCGTTCAGGCCGCTTTCGACCTTCGCCTGGCCGAGCAGATAATCGAAATCGATTCCGGTGCGCTGCGCGGCGCGCGCGATCGCGGACTGGATCCGGCCGGTACTGGCGATGGCGTTGATAGTCATCGTTGCTGAAGAGCCCCTTGTTCGAAGGAGTGTTCAGCAAGGGGCGTGCCAATCCGGAACCGTCACCCCAGCGAAGGCTGGGGTCTCATTCGGCAAGCGAACGGTGTGCGGCACGAGACCCCAGCCTTCGCTGGGGTGACGGATATCGTCAGGCGTAGGCCGCCACGGACCCGCGGCGATAGGCGTTGCCGCCTTCGCCGGTCAGCATTTGCAGGCGGCGGCGGACATTTGCCGCCATCAGGTTCACGTAGATGCGGCAGGTGTCGTTCAGGCGGTCGGCTTCGCTCGCCAGTTCCTTCAGCTCGGGACTGGCGGGGCCATCGCCCAGCGCCTGCAATTGTTCGATATGCTTCAGTTTCGCCGCGGTCGCGCGTTCGAGCGCGGCGACGTCGTTGCTCTTCAGCGCCGCGATCTCGGCGTGGAGCGTCTCGATCACCTGGATCAGCGCGTCACGCCTGGTCATCGGACATCCATTCGTAGCGCGCCGCGATCAGCCGGTCGGCGATCCGCGCAGGGGAAATCGGGAATCTGCCGTTCGCGACCGCGTCCTTGATCGCGCGCACCCGCTCGGCATCCACCGGCGGCTTTGCGGCCATCTGCGCGGCCAGCCGCGTCTGCGCCGGTTCGGCGAGCTGCGGCGCGACCCGCGTGGGGACCGCTTGCGCCACGCGCGTCACCGCGCCGATGCGCAGATCG
Source organism: Sphingomonas sp. SUN019 (assembly GCF_024758705.1). Classification (NCBI taxonomy): domain Bacteria; kingdom Pseudomonadati; phylum Pseudomonadota; class Alphaproteobacteria; order Sphingomonadales; family Sphingomonadaceae; genus Sphingomonas; species Sphingomonas sp. SUN019. The sequence goes on from NZ_CP096971.1 coordinate 2,556,908, forward strand.
CCTGTCGTTGCGGGTTTCACACCCAGCGGTTCCACCATGTCCAGACCCTTCGCGTCTTGCTGACACGGGGACAAACGGCCGTTCGGAAAAGAACTTTAGCACTTTCTTCATTCGGACCAGCCGGGCAGCGTCGCGCGGCCGGTGGCGACCGCGACGGCCTGGACCGGGGCCTTTGCGCCCTCGACGCGGACCATCAGCCGCTGACCCGCGGCGGCGTCGGCCATGGCGACGCCCTCGCGGGTGATCGAAAAGCCTGCCGCGCCGGCCTCGATCACCAGGGGGTCGCCGCGCTTGATGACCTTTTCGGCGGAGATGGCGGGCGCGGCCTTGGCGACGGCGACGATCGTCTGGCGCGGCGGGGCGATGACGGGGACGTAAATGCGCCAGTCAGGTCCGGCGCAGGCGACGACGACCGCGTCATGCGCGTCGGTGCGCCACGACAGCGAGACGGTCGGGCATTGCGCCAGCCGCAGGCGCGCATCGACATGCGCGCGTGCGCCGCCCTCCGCCCCCATCGGGCGGCCGGTGAAGGCGGCGACGGCGCGGTCGAGCGACGACGTGTCCTGATGAACGGTGGCGGCGAGCGCCAGCATGAGGGCGATCATTTCGGCTCTCCGGCGAAATCCAGGGTGACGACGACGTGGCGGCGGCCGGGCCGCGCGGCGTTGACGATGACGAGGCGGCCCGGCGCTACCGCAGCGAGTGCGGCCGCGACGGCGCGGGCGCGATCGGCGGCGAGGACCGCGGCGCTGCCGGTGTCGGGGTCGACATCGGCGGCGCTGCCGTCGCTCGCGCCGGTGACGGTCAGGCGGACGCGCGGGTCTTTCGCCGCCTCGCGCGCCCAGGCGACGATCGCGTCGGGGGTGGAGGGAAGGGTGGCTGAGCCGGGCGCGAAATCGAGCATCGCGGCGGCGGCGACGGGCATTGATTCACTTTGGGGTTCAGGCGCGGTGTCCTTGGCCGCGCCGCCGAAGCCTTGCCGGAAGCCGCTGGCCAGCGCGCGTTTGTCGAGGTTCTGATTCGCCTGCAGCAGGACGAAAAAGCCGACCAGCAGCAGCGCCAGATCGGCGAGCGTGATTAGCCACAAGGGTCGCGCGGGGGCGGTGATGGGGAAGTCGTCGACGGTCATTCCGCGGCCTCCGCCAGCGGCGCGAAGGTGACCGGCGCTTGACGATTCTGAGGTTGTTCACGCGTGGCGAGCGCTACCAGCGGTTCCTCGATCCGCGCGCGCTCGAACGCCTCGTGCCGCGCGGCGGCGCGCAGGCGGTTTGCGATCGGCAACGCGATCAGGTTCGACAGGAGCGCGCCGTAGAGCGTGGCGAGCAAGGCGACCGCCATTGCGCTGCCGATCGCCTGCGGATCGGTCATCTGCGTGAACATCGCGACCAGGCCGATCAGCGTGCCGACCATGCCCATCGCGGGTGCGGCCTCGGCCATGCCGGCCCAGGCGTCGGCGGCGGCGACGTGGCGTTCGATCCGCGCGCGGCGCAGGTGCCGGAGTTTGGTGGCGACCGCCTCCGGACTAGCCCCGTCCACGATGTCGGCTACTGCGGCGGCGACGTCGAGGTCGGCAATCACCGAGCGGTCGAGCGCGATCGCGCCGTGGCGGCGCGCGATCCGGCCGAGTGCGGCGATCTGCTGCAGCAAGGGTTCGGCGGCGAAGCGGCGGCGCGGGAGCGTGGCCAGCGCAGCGATCGCGCGGGCAAGATCGCGCGCGGGCGTGCGGAGGATGGCGGCGAGGATCGTGCCGCCGCCGACGATGGATAGCGCGATGGGGTCCAGGAACGTGCCGGGTGTCATGCGGGGGTGATTTGCAAGGGGCGGGCCAAATGCTGACCTACTATTCCTCCCTGGCACGGGGAGGGGGACCGTCGCAGACGGTGGAGGGGCAGCCAAGCAGGACCGTCGCTTGTGGCTGCCCCTCCACCACCAGCCTAAAGAAGGCTGGCGGTCCCCCCTCCCCGTGCCGGGGAGGAATTAAGTCGGCCCGGCAACGCTTGCCGCCGACCCGGCAAGGGTTTGCCGCCTCGCCTGCCAGCAAACCCCGCGCCACCATCGTAACACAAACTGGCACACCCCTTGCTGATCTCCCCGCGCACACTGACGTGCAGGAGACGGCCGATGGCCAGCGACAGTCTTTTCGGAGTTCACGGAGCGGCGCTCGAAGTGCGTGGTCAGCGCATGGGGGTGCTCGCGTCGAACATCGCCAATGCGTCCACGCCCGGCTTCAAGGCGCAGGACGTCGACTTCCGCCAGGCGCTATCCGCTGTCGAGCGCAACGGGTCGACCGCGATGGCGAGCGCGATCAAGTATCGCGTGCCGAACCAGACGTCGATGGACGGCAACACCGTCGAGCTGAGCCAGGAACAGACCGCCTTCGCCGAGAATGCGATCCAGTATCAGACGACGCTTTCCTTCCTCAACGGCCGCATCAGCACGCTGACGCGTGCGCTGCGCGGAGAATAACCATGGGCCAGCCGCTCACCATCTTCCAGGTCGCCGGCCGCGCGATGAGCGCTCAGCTCGTCCGCATGAACACGACCGCGTCGAACCTCGCCAACGCCAAGGGCGTCTCGGGTTCCGAAGCGACCGCCTACCGCACGATGAAGCCGGTGTTCCGCACCAGTTTCGACCAGGCGAGCGGGATGGCGACCGTCGACGTGGAGCGCGTCGTGAACGCGGGCGAAGCGCCGACCAAGCGTTACGACCCCGCCAATCCGATGGCCGACAAGGACGGCAACGTCTTCGAAGCCGCGGTCGATGAGACGCGCGAGATGGTCGACATGCTGGAGACCGCGCGCAGCTACCAGAACAACGTCGAGGTTATGAACACCGCCAAGACGCTGATCATCGACACCCTCAAGCTGGGACGCTGACTATGGCCACTTCCTTCGACGCAACGCTCGGCAATCTCGGCATCGCGCGCAGCACGTCCTCCACCGCGGTGAAGGCGTCGGGCGCGGATACGCTGGGGCAGAGCGACTTCCTGAAGCTGATGACCGCGCAGTTGAAGAACCAGGATCCGTTCGAGCCGGTCGACAATACGCAGATGGTCGCGCAGATGGCGCAATTCTCGCAGTTGTCGGGCATCACCGAGATGTCGACGACGCTGAAGGCGATTTCGGACAAGCTGGGCGCGACGACCACGTCGGATGCGGTCAGCTATATCGGGCGCACCGTGCAGACCGCGGGCAACACCGCTTACGGACGCAGCGCGGGCGGCATCGCCGGCGCGGTCGAACTGGGCGGCGACGCGAGCGCGGTCACCGTGTCGATCGCCGATGCGAACGGGCAGGTGCTGAAGACGATCGACCTGGGCAAGCAGGCCGCGGGCACCGTCGCGTACGATTGGGACGGCAAGGATGCGGTCGGGGCGGATGCGGGCGCGGGACCGTTCACGGTCAGCGTGGGCGCGCAGAAGGACGGCAAGACCGTCAGCGCGACCAACCTGGTCTGGGCGCCCGTTCAGTCCGTTTCGACCACCACCGGCAGTCCCGTCCTTTCGCTTCCCGGCATCGGCGACATCCCCGTCAGCGCCATCCGCCAGATCGGCTGAACCCCATTTCCAGGAGTAACTGAAATGTCCTTCTACACCTCGCTTTCGGGCCTCCAGGCCGCCCAGACCGACATGTCGACGATCTCGCACAACCTCGCGAACGTCTCGACCAACGGCTTCAAGAAGTCCCGCACTGAATTCGCCGACGTGATCGCATCGTCGGTATCGCTGTCGCCGACCCAGATGGTCGGATCGGGCGCGGTGGTGAAAGCCAACCGCCAGCAGTTCGGGCAGGGCAATCTGGTCCAGTCGGCCAATGCGCTAGACCTGGCCATTTCGGGCGACGGGTTCTTCGCGGTGAAGCCGAACGTCGATGCGTCGGGGATCAGCTACACCCGCAACGGCGGCTTCATGGTCGACACCAACCGCTATGTCGTGGACGGCAACGGCGGGCATCTGCAGGTGTATCCGGTGGACGGGTCGGGCGCGGTCGTCGCATCGGGCATCGATCAGGCGATCTCACTGCGGCTGCCCGAGACGAGCGGCGTCGCGACCCCGACCTCGATCGTCAAATACGGCGCGAACCTGTCGGCGACCGCGACGATCCCGACAACCGCGACGTTCGATCGCTTCGATCCGTCGAGCTACAACCAGTCGACCCAGTCGACCGTGTTCGACGCCAGCGGCAACGCGCTGACCATGACCAGCTATTTCAAGCGTGAAACGGCACCGGTTCCGGGCGGCGCTACGACCAGCACCTGGTCGGTCTACAGCTTCGTCGGCGATCAGGCGCTCAGCACTGGCGGCGTCGATCACCAGACGCTGACGTTCGACAACGGGGCGCTGACCGGCGGCGGGACGACGCAGTTCGACGCGTTCACGCCCGCCGGATCGGGCGCGCCGCAGCAGATCACGCTGGATTTCGGCACCGCGACGACGCAGCTCGCCTCCCCCTTCAACATCGCCTCGCGCAGCCAGGACGGCGCGGCGGTCGGCCAGTTGCAGGGTGTGACGGTCGACGGGGACGGGCTGGTGAAGGCCAGCTTCTCGAACGGCGACGTGCAGAATCTGGGCAAGGTCGCGCTGGTCAATTTCACCAATCCGTCGGGCCTGCGCCAGACCGGCAACAGTTACTGGTCGTCGACCGGCCTGTCGGGCCAGCCGCAGGCCGGCGCGGCGGGCGAGGGGGGCCTGGGCAATCTGATGTCGGGCACGATCGAGCGGTCGAACGTGGACATCACCGAGGAACTGGTCGGGCTGATCGCGGCGCAGCGCAATTTCCAGGCGAACGCCAAGGCGCTGGATACCGCCAGCCAGGTTTCGCAGACCATCTTCAACATCCGCTCGTAACCGAACAAGCGGGGAGCGCCTGAATGGACAAATTGGTCTACACTGCGGCGACGGGGCTGAAGGCGCACATGGCGGCGCAGGCTGCGATCGCCAACAACATGGCGAACGTGTCGACGACCGGCTTTCGGGCCGATCGCGTGGTGTTCGACCGGGTCGAGATGAAGGGTGGCGGCGCGCGGTTCGAAGCGCGCGCGCCGGCCAGCGAAGAGATCACCGACATCGACCGGTCGTCCGGCGCGATCATCCAGACCGGGCGCAACCTGGACCTGGCGCTGAACGGGCGCGACGACTGGCTGGCCGTGCAGGCGGTCGACGGAACCGAGGCTTATACGAAGCGCGGCGATTTGTCTGTTTCGCCCGCGGGCACGCTACAGACCGGCGACGGCTTCATTGTGATGGGCGACGGCGGACCGGTGACGGTCCCGCCGTACGACCGCATCAGCATCGTCGGCGACGGATCGATCTCGATCGTGCCGCAAGGCGACGCCAGCGGGGCCGAGCAGGTTATCGGCAAGCTGAAGCTGGTGTCGACCAATGGCACCAACACTTCGAAGGGGCTGGACAATCTGCTGCGCGTGAAGGGTGGCGGCGTGCTGCCCGACAATCTCGACGCGAAGGTCACCACCGGCGCGCTGGAAGGATCGAACGTCAACATGACACAGGTGCTGGTCGACATGATCGAGAACCAGCGTTCGTACGAAGTGCAAGCCAATTTGCTCAAAGAAGCCAAGACGATGGACGAAGGCGCCGCATCCGTGATGCGGATGCCCGGCTGAGAAGGATTAGAACATGACCACCGCCGCCATGCACATCGCCCGCACCGGCCTGGACGCCCAGGACATGCGGATGCGCGTCATCTCGAACAACCTGGCCAACGTCGCGACGACGGGCTTCAAGCGCGATCGCGCGGCGTTCGAGACGCTGAACTATCAGACCGTCACTGCAGCCGGCGCACAGTCGACGCAGGAAACGAAATACGCGACCGGCCTTTCGCTGGGCACCGGGGTTCGCGTCCAGGGCACGGCGCGGATCGATACGCAGGGGTCGCTCAATACGACCGGCAACAGCCTCGACCTCGCGCTCGACGGCGACGGATATTTCCAGGTCCAGCTGCCGGGGGGGCAGCTGGGCTATACCCGCGCGGGCAATTTCAGCCGTTCGGCGGAGGGACTGATGGTGACCAGCGAGGGTTATCAGGTTATGCCCGGCATCACCGTGCCCGAAGGCGCGACCGCGATCACGATCGGCACCGACGGCACCGTGTCGGCGACCGTGCCAGGCCAGACCGAGGCGCAGAACATCGGGCAGATCCAGGTCGCGTCGTTCGCGAACGGCGCGGGCCTGCAGAATACCGGCGACAATTACCTGGTCGAGACCGCCGCCAGCGGTGCGGCCAATCTGGGCGTGCCGGGTGAGAACGGCCGCGGGCGCGTGCGGCAGGGCATGCTGGAGGCGTCGAACGTCAACGTCGTGCAGGAACTGGTCGACATGATCGAGACGCAGCGCGCGTATGAGGTCAATTCGAAGATGATTTCGGCGACCGACGACATGCTCAAATACGTCAACCAGAACATCTGAGGCGGATCATGGCATCGCGCGCACCCAACCCATTTGAGCGTTTTCGTGTCCGGCTTGCGCCGGTTGGTGGTCACTGGATCGAGCTGTCGCTCGGCGCGGTCGCTGCCGCGCTGGTCGCGGCGGCGTTCATGCCGTCGCCCGCCGAAGCAGGGCTGTTCGGCAAGAAGAAGCCGGCGGAGGATTTCACCGCGGTGCGCATGATGCCGGTCCCGGTGCCGCAGCCGCTCGCTCCGCCGATCGCCAATGGCGCGATCTTCCAGGCCGCGGACGGCTATGCCGCGCTGCACGAGGGATGGCGCGCGCGGCGTGTCGGCGATCCGCTGACGATCGTGCTGGTGGAACGCACCGCGGCGTCGAAATCGTCGTCGTCGAAGCTTGATTCGGGCGGCGGCTTCGGGATCACGCCGCCGACCACCGGGCCGCTGAACCTGTTCGACAAGACCGACGCCAGCATCAGCGGCAACCGCAATTTCAACGGCGTGGGCACCGCGGATCAGGCCAATTCGCTGTCGGGCGAGGTCTCGGTCACGGTCGCGGCGGTCTATCCCAACGGCACGATGCTGGTGCAGGGGCAGAAGCGCGTCACGCTCAATCGCGGCGACGAATTCCTGCAGATCAAGGGGCTGGTGCGCACCGCCGACGTCGACCGCGACAATCGCGTGCTGTCGACGCGCGTGGCGGATGCGCAGATCGCCTACATCGGCAAGGGTGACGTTGCGCGCGCCGGACGGCAGGGCTGGTTCAGCCGCTTCTTCCAGACCATCAGTCCGTTTTAGAGGATCAGCATGATGTTCCGTATCCTCAAGCTGTTCAGGGCTTCGTTCTGCTCAATCCTCCCCCGCCAGGGGCAAGTGGCGCCGAAGGCGTCGGAGGGGGAGGTAAGCGATTATATCCGTCGTGCTTCCGCCCCCTCCGTCGCGCTGCGCGCGCCACCTCCCCCGGGCGGGGGAGGATTGGGGTGGATCGTCGCCGTTACTGCGCTGCTGTTCGCCGCTCCTGCGTCCGCCGACCGGATCAAGGATCTGGGCGGGTTCCAAGGCATCCGGTCGAACCAGCTGACCGGTTACGGCATCGTCGTCGGGTTGCCCGGCACCGGTGACGACAATCTGGAATATACCGTGCAGACGGTGAAGGCGGTCGCGTCGCGGTTCGGGCTGCAACTGCCGCCGAACATCAATCCGGGGCTGAAGAACGCGGCGGTCGTGATGATCACCGCCGACCTGCCGGCGTTCGCGAAGCCCGGGCAGAAGATCGACATCACGGTCGCGTCGATGGGCAAGGCGAAGTCGCTGCGTGGCGGTGCGCTGATCCTGGCGCCGCTGCTGGGCGCGGACGGTCAAGTCTATGCGATGGCGCAGGGCAACCTCGCGGTCGGCGGGCTTGGCGCAGAGGGCAAGGACGGGTCGCAGATCGTCGTCAACATCCCGTCGGCCGGGCGCATCCCCGACGGCGCGACGGTCGAACGCGCGGTGTCGACCGGGTTCGCCGACACGCCGTTCCTGACCTACAATCTGGCGCGCGCCGATTTCACGACCGCGCAGAACGTTGCGGGCGCGATCAACCTGCGGCTCGGGGCGGGCACCGCGCAAGCGGTTGACGCGGTGTCGGTCGCGGTGCGTGCGCCGGTCGGGGCGGATGTGCGCGCGACGATCATGTCGACGATCGAGAACATTACGGTCGACTCCGCCGAACCGTCCGCGAAGGTAATCGTGAACGCGCGCACCGGGACGGTCGTGATCAATTCGGCGGTGCGCGTGACGCAGGCCGCGGTCACGCACGGCAAGTTGACCGTCAAGATCGACGAGAGTCAGCGCATCAGCCAGCCCGCGCCGTTCAGTCAGGGCCAGACCGCGGTAGAACAGAAATCCGGCGTCGGGGTGGAGGAGGAGCGTCGTCCGATGTTCCTGATCGAATCCGCGCCGAAGCTGGCCGACGTGGTGAAAGCGGTGAACGCGATCGGCGCATCGCCGGCCGACCTGGTCGCGATTCTCGAGGCGCTGAAGGAAGCCGGCGCGCTGAAGGCGGAGTTGATCGTGCTATGACTACTATCGGTGGCGTAACCGGGATCGCCTCCGGCCTCGACCGGTCGCAGACGAAAGAGAGTCTCGCCAAGGCGGGGCAGCAGTTCGAGGCGGTCTTTACCGGCATGATGATGAAGGCGATGCGTCAGGCGACGCTGGCCGAGCCATTGTTCGACAGCCAGGCGGTCGACACGTTCCGCGATATGCAGGACCAGAAGGTCGTGCAGCAGATGGCGGAACATTCACCGCTCGGCATCGGTAAGGCGATGACCGATTTCCTGGCGCGCGCGCTGCCTAGCGAAGCGGCATCGCAACCGATCGTTAACCAGGGTGGTGGCAAAGCCACGCCATGAGCGACCTGCTGTCCATCGGTGCTTCGGGCGTGCGCGCGCACCAGTCCGCGCTGACGACGGTGTCGGAGAACATCGCCAATTCCGGAGTTGCGGGCTTTTCGCGTCGCACGGCGACGCTGAGCGAAGTCGGCGCGGTCGGCGGCGGCGTCGCGGTCGCGGGGAACACCAGCGGCTATGGCGTGGTGGTCACCGGGGTCAGCCGTGCGAGCGATATGTTCAAGGCGGCGTCGGTGCGGCAGGCCGCGACCGATCTGGCCAAGACCGAAACCGGATCGGTCTGGCTGGAGCGAATCCAGTTCGCGCTGACCGGCCCCGATCTGTCGGCCAGCCTGACCACATTCTTCAACGCCGCGAAGTCGGTCGCGGCCGATCCCTCCTCGCTCGCGCCGCGCGCGGTGATGCTGGAGAATGCAGCTGCGGTCGCCGCGGGCTTCGCCGCGACCGGCGATGCGCTGGCGCAGGTCACCGCCGATCTCGACGGCATGGCGGATCAGGCCGCGGCGAACTTAAATTCGCTCGGCACCGCGCTGGCCAAGATCAACGACGCGATGAGCCGCGCCGGCACCAACACCGCGGCATCGGCGAACCTGTCAGATCGGCGCGACCAGATCCTCGAACAGATGAGCGCACTGGTCGATATCAGCGCGACGATCGATCCGGTCGGGCGCGCGACGGTGCGCGCTGGCGGCGCTGGCGGTCCGGTGCTGGTCGCCGGGACCGAGGCGGGCAGCGTGAGTTATTCGCGCAATGCGCAGGGTGCTGTGTCGTTCGCCGTTTCGCGTGCGGGCACCGCCGCGGTGCTGTCGCCGAACGGGGGCGCGCTGGCAGGCGTGGCCGATGGCGCGCAACGCATTGCGGACGCGCGCGCGTCGCTCGACGTCTTGGCGACGCAGTTCGTCGACGGCGTGAACGACGTGCAGGCGCAGGGCCGCGACCTGAACGGCGCGGGCGGCGCGGCGATGTTCGCGGTCGGCGCGACGCCCAGCGACATCCGTGTGATGTTGACCGATCCGTCGGGCGTCGCCGCGGCGTCGGCCGGAGGCGGAACGCGCGACAACAGCAATCTGGCGCGGCTGGAAAGTCTGCGCGCGAGCGGCGGGTTCGAGATGCGGCTGACCAGCGCGGTCGCCTCCAACGCCGCCGGGATCGAAAGCCGCCGCACCGTCGCCGAGGCGCAGAGCGCGATCCACGACGGTGCGATCCTGGCGCGCGACGCGGTGTCGGGCGTCGATCTGGACGACGAGGCGGTCGACCTGTTGCGATTCCAGCAGGCGTATCAGGCGTCGAGCCGGATCATCCAGGTCGCGCGCGAGACGTTCCAGTCGATCATCGGGATAAACTGATGAGCATCAATCTTTCCACCGGGCTGTTCTACGATCGGTCGAAGACCGCGATGCAGTCGCTGACGTCGCGCGCGGAAACGCTCAGCACGCAGATTTCGACGGGCAAGCAGTTGCTCAGCCCCTCCGACGGCAGCGTGGCGTACCAGCGGCTGCAGGGCCTTTCGCGGCTGACCGCGGATGCAAAGACCGACACGGCCAACGTCAAGCTGGCGCAGTCGGTGCTGCAACAGGCCGACACGACGCTGAAGCAGATCACCGAACAATTGCAGCGCGCGTCCGAACTGACGATCCAGGCGAAGAGCGGCACGCAGTCGCCCGAGGGGCGCGCGGCGATCGCGACCGAGCTGGACGGCATCGTCGAATCGCTCGCCGCGCTGGCCAATACCAGGGACGCGCGGGGCCAGCCGTTGTTCGGCGGCGCATCGGGCGATGTCGCGGTAACGAAGAACCCCAACGGATCGTTTTCTTTCGCGACGGGCGAAGCGTCGGCGATCCCGATCGGCGACGGGCAGAGCGTCCAGCCGGGCAGCAATGCCGCGAATTTCCTTAGCGGCGGCGGGACCGACATCGGCAGCGCGCTGGCCGCGATCACCGCGGCGCTGCGCGCTGGCGACGAAATTCCGGGCGGTGCCAGCGATGCGCTGGACGCGGTGTCGGACAGCGTCACCGCGACGCAGACCTCGCTCGGCGCGCGCGCCGCGCGAGTCGATCTGGTCTATGCGCAGATCCAGACCGCCACGGAGGACCGCGAGGTCACCCGGTCGGGCATCGAGGACGTGAACGTCGCCGATGCGATCACCGAATTGCAGAAGACGATGACGATCCTGCAGGCGACGCAGGCGAGCTTCTCCAAGCTCTCGCAATTGTCGCTGTTCGACTATCTGCGCTGAGTTTCGTTCAGGGTTAACCCGATCGCTACCAACTGCGGTTAACGCTGGTCCCCGACACGTTCAGTAACCGGGAATTCCCATGTTCGCCGCCATCGGCCTAGTCGTACTCATCGCCATGGTCTTCGGTGGTTTCGCGATCACCGGGGGCGCGCTCGGCCCCGTGATGCACGCCTTGCCGCACGAGATGCTGATCATCGGCGGCGCGGCGGCGGGCGCGCTGATCATCGGCAATTCGGGCAAGGAACTGAAGGCGATGGGCGGCGGCCTAGCCAAGGTGTTCAAGGGGCCGAAGTACAAGAAGCAGGATTATCTGGACGTCATCTTCCTGGTCAGCAAGCTGATGAAGATGCTGCGGATGGAAGGGCCGATCGCGCTGGAGCCGCATGTCGAGGATCCGACGTCGTCGGCGGTCTTCACAGAATATCCTAAGCTGGTCGCGGATCATACCTTGGTGAACCTGATCGCCGATACGCTGCGGCTGGTCGTCGTGTCGTCGGGCACGCTGGACGTGCACGCGGTCGAGGACGTGATGGATAATGCGATCAAGACGCATCACCACGAGGTCGAGGGACCGCACACCACGCTGGCCAGCCTGGCGGACGCGCTGCCCGCGCTGGGCATCGTCGCGGCGGTGCTGGGCGTGGTGAAGACGATGGGGTCGATCGACCAGCCGCCCGCGGTCCTGGGCGGGATGATCGGGTCGGCGCTGGTCGGCACGTTCCTGGGCGTGCTGCTGGCTTACGGTATCGTCTCGCCGCTCGCTTCGCGATTGAAGCAGGTGATCGACGCCGATGCCGCAATCTATCACGTGGTGAAGCAGATCATCATCGCCTCGCTCCACGGCCACCCGCAGCCGCTGGTGATCGAAGCCGCACGCTCGGGAATCGCGCATACCAACCAGCCCGGTTTCGCCGAGGTGTTTGACGGGCTCAGGGGTAAATAATGGCCGCCGCGCGCGCGCCGCATGGCAGCAATCAGCCGCCGAAGATCATCTACAAGAAGATCTATATCGAGGGTCACGGCGGCCATCATGGCGGCGCGTGGAAGGTCGCTTATGCCGATTTCGTGACCGCGATGATGGCGTTCTTCCTGCTGATGTGGCTGCTCGGCGCGACGACCGAGAAGCAGCGCAAGGGCATCGCCGATTACTTCGCGCCGACCGTGCTGAACACGAAATCGCTCGGCATCGGCGGGTCGGGAATGTTCGGCGGCGAATCGGTGCTGAGCAAGGAAAAGACCGGCCAGCAATCGGGCAATTCGCGGCTGCCGACGATCGTCGCCAAGTCCCAGGGGGCCGGCGGCGACCTGATGGGCACGGGCAAGAAGGGATCGTTGCGCAGCGCCGAGGCGATGGCGGCGGAGGACCGCAAGAATTTCCAGGCGCTGCGCAAGCAGGTCGCGGAAAAGATCGCGTCGACCAAGTCGCTCGCCGCGCTGGCCAAGCATATCCGCTTTGTGATGACGCAGGACGGGATGCGGATCGACCTGGTCGACGACGCCGATTATTCGATGTTCGCGCTCGGCACGACGACGCTGCAGAGCGACGCGTCTTCGCTGATCGGCATGGTGGCGGAGGGGATCGCGCGGACCAGCAATCCGCTGATGATCCGCGGGCATACCGATTCGGTGCCGTTCGGCGATCCGCGCGCGATGAACAACTGGATGCTGGCGTCGGGCCGCGCCGAGGCGACACGCCGCCGCCTGGCGCTGGGCGGCATTCCCGAGGCGCGCTTCAACCGGATCGAGGGGGTCGCCGACCGCGAACCGTTGGTCACCAACGATCCGTTCGACCCGCGCAACCGTCGGGTGGCCATCACCCTGCTGTACCGCGCGGGCGTTTTCGGCCGGTAAAACCCCGTCGGAGCAGGATAAACTGACAGCGACGCGCGCCAATTGCGTCTTTCTTGCCACTTGGCGCGAACACTACCCCCATGTAAGGGCGAACACTTGTCCCCGGGGGGGTTTCGAGGTTTTGGTGACGATAGTTCGGGGCGTGGCGTGACGCGCGTGGCGATCGCGGTGGGACTGGCGGCGTCGCTGCTGGTCGGCGCGCGCGCCGGTCACGCGGAGCAGGCGTCGCTGCCGTCGGGCTCGCGGCTGGCGCCTGCCCCCACGCCGGTGGTGCCGCCCGCGGCGAAGCTGCCCGGAACGGCGGGAAAGCCCGTCCTGCCGTTGCACAGCCGCGATCCGCTGGCGATCCGCGCGACCGAAGATCCGTTGCTGAAGCTGGCGCGACAGACCGCGCCGGTCGAACTGCTCCAGCGCATCGTCGCCGAGACGATCGCGCGCGCGCCTGCGGCTGCGGAGGCGGTCGCGACGCGCGATCAGGCCGATGCCGCGCTGGGCGAGGCGAAATCGGTGCGCCGCCCGACGGTCGATGTGACGATCACCAGTTACCGCGTGCTGTCGCGCAATTTCGGCAACAATCCCGAAAACGTGATCGAACAGGCGCGGCCAAACCGCCGTACCGATCAATTGCTGACGGTCGACCAGTTGCTGCTCGACGGCGGCAGTGCGAACGCGCGGATCGGCGCATCGCGCGACCGCCTGCGCGCGGCCGAGAACGACATCACCGGTGCGGAAGACCGCATCGCGCTGGAGACGCTGGCGGCGTGGTACGACGTCTTCACCTATCGATCCCTGGTCGCGCTGGCGGATGCGTTCGTCGGCAGCCAGCGCGAACTCCGCCTGATGGTGCAGGAGCGCATCCAGCGCGGCGTGTCGGCCGAGGCCGATGTGGCGCGCGTCGACAGCTATACCGCATCGGCCGAGACGCGGCTTGCGCGGTTCAAGCGGCTGGAGGCGCAGGCCGAATCGCGGTTCCAGGCGCTGACCGGACAGCCCGCACCGATCGGGCTGGGCCGTGCGCCGTTCACCGGACCGGCCGCGATGAGCAAGGATCTGGCGGTCGCGAAGGCGATCGACGTGCCTGCGGTGCAATCCGCCAAGCTGGTCGCGGAAGCCGCACGGCGTGATGCCAAGGCGGCGCGGGCGGATCGGCTGCCCACGATTTCCGCCGGGCTGGATGCCGGACGCTACGGCATTTACGAAACGCCTCGCGACTATGACGTGCGCGCGCGCCTGACGTTGCGCCAGCGGCTGTTCGGAGGGATCGAACAGCGGGAGAAGCAGGCCGACGCGCGCGCCCGCGCCGCCGATGCGCGCGCCGACCGCGTCGCGATCGAGGCCGGGCGCGACGCCGAGATCGCCTGGTCCGACGTGCAGGCGCTGGAGGAGCAGCAGCGCGCGCTGGAGGCGACCTATGTCGCCAGCCGCCGGTCGCGCGACACGATCGCCGAACGGTTCCGCGTCGCCAGCGGCACGTTGTTCGACGTGATCGGCGCCGAGGACAGTTATTTCGAGACCGCGGTCGGGTACCTTCAGGCGGTGACCGAACTCGATGCCTCGCGCTATGTGTTGCTGTCGAAGACCGGCCTGCTGCTGCCATCGCTTGGCGTCGCAACCGATTCAGACGCCGCCTACGGCCCCAATCAAGGACGTCAGCCATGAGCGACCATTCGCTCGTCCCCGATCCGAAGAAGCGCTTCGCGCCGTGGCTGCTCGAGCCGATGATCGACAACAAGCATACCTATTTCAAGGTCGCTTCGGCGGCGGTGCTGATCAACATCTTCGCGCTCGTCACGTCGCTGTTCTCGATGGTGGTGTACGACCGGGTCATCCCGAACAACGCGATGTCCAGCCTGACCGCGTTGGCGATCGGGTTCGGCGTCGTCATCATCTTCGATTTCGTGCTGAAGACGCTGCGCGCGTATTTCGTCGACATCGCGGGCGCGGACATCGACCATCAGGTCGGCGAGCGCGTGTTCAAGAAACTGTTGGCGACCCGGTTGGACCTCAAAAAGGGGTCGACCGGCGCGCTGGCGGGATTGATGCGCGAGCTGGAGGCGCTGCGCGATTTCTTCGCCTCCGCCACACTTTCCGCGATCGTCGACGTGCCGTTCCTGCTGCTGACCGTCCTGGTCATCTGGGCGATCGGCGGCAAGGTGGTGATCGTGCTGCTGGTGGTGATCCCGCTGGTGCTGATCACCGGCTGGCTGACCAACCCCGCGTTAGAACGGCTGTCGGCGCGGACGATGCGCGAGGGGCTGTCGAAGCAATCGGTGCTGGTCGAGACGATCGGCGGGCTGGAGACGGTAAAGGCGGCGGGCGCTGGGCCGCTGCTGTCCGCGCGCTGGTCCGAGGCGCTGCGGCAGCAGTCCGATTCGTCGCTGCGGCAGCGGTTGATCTCGACGATCGCGATCACCGTTGCGGGGTCGGCGAGCACGGTTAGCTATGCCGGGGTCGTCATCGTCGGCGTGAACCTGATCGCCGCGCGCGAGCTGACTTCTGGCGGGTTGATCGCCTGTTCGCTGTTGGCGGGGCGCGCGATCGCGCCGCTCGCGCAGATTTCGCAATTGCTGTCGCGTCTTTCGCAGACGCGCACCGCCTACCGCCAGATCAACGCGATGATGATGCAGCGGAGCGAAGGGCCGGACGGGCAGGCGCTGGAATTGCGTTCGATCGCGGGCAAGATCGAATTCCGCAACGTCACCTTCCGCTATCCCGGCGCGACCGAACCGGCGATATCCAACCTGTCGTTCACGATCGAGGCGGGCGAGCGCGTCGCGCTGCTGGGGCGTGTGGGGTCGGGCAAGTCGACCATCACACGGTTGATCCTGGGACTGTACGAGCCTGAAGACGGGCTGGTGATGATCGACGGAACCGACATCCGGCAGCTCGATCCGCAGGCGCTGCGGTCGCGCGTCGGCGCGGCGATGCAGGACAGCGTGCTGATGAGCGGCACGGTGCGCGAGAATATCACGCTCGGCCGCGAAGGCGTCGACGATGCCGAGATGCTGCGCGCGTCGGAGCTGTCGGGCACGCACCAGTTCATGGGGCAGATCGCCAACGGATACGACCTGAAGCTGGCCGACCGCGGCGACGGACTGTCGGGCGGGCAGCGCCAGTCGATCGCGCTGGCGCGGGCGGTGGCGGGCAAGCCGCAACTGCTGATCTTCGACGAACCGTCGTCCAGCATGGACACGCAGACCGAAAACGGCCTGATCGAGCGGCTGGGGCGCGAAGTGCAAGGCCGCACGATGGTGCTGGTGACGCACCGTCCGCCGCTCCTGCAACTGGTCCAGCGGATCATCGTGCTGGAGCGCGGCAAGGTGATCAGCGATGGGCCGCGCGACACCGTGATGCAGCAGCTGACCAGACCCAAGGTGGCATGACGCACATGAACCAGATGACCAGATTAGAGGATCTGACCGATCGCGTGAAACCACGGCAGGCGTCGAACCTGCTGTTGTGGGGGATCGTCGCGTTCTTCGTGATCTTCATCGTGTGGGCGTGGTGGGCGAAGCTGGACCGCACGGTGCGCGGGCCGGGACGCGTGATCGCAACCTCGCAATTGCAGACCGTCTCCAACCTTGAGGGCGGGGTGGTCGAACAGATACTGGTGCGCACCGGGCAGATCGTGAAGCAGGGCCAGCCGCTGGTCCGGCTCGACAAGACCGCGACCGGCGCGGAGCTTGGATCGGGCGAGGCGCAGGCAGCGGCGCTGCGCGTCAAGATCGCGCGGCTGAAGGCCGAGGTGCTGGGACGCGAGCCGGTCTATCCAGCCGCGACCAATCCGGTCGTCGCCGAGCAGATCGAGATAGAGCGTGCGCTGCACAGCGCGCGGATGCAGGAACTCGCCGGGATCAACGGCGCGACCGCCGCCCGCAGCGTGCAGGCGCAACGGTCGGTGACCGAAGCGCAATCGGCGCTGGCCGCGCGACAGAGCGCGAGCGCGGCCAAGAAGACCGAACTGGAGTCGATCGCGCCCCTGGTCGCAAAGGGTATCGAGCCGCGGTTGATGCTGTCGCAGGCCGAAAGCGCGGCGAGCGTCGCGGCGAGCGAGGCGGCGCAGGCCGCGGCGACGGTATCGCGCAGCTATGCCAGCGTCGCCGAGGCGCGCGCGTCGATGGCGCAGGCGCGGCAGGACTGGCGCGCGAAGGCGGCCGATGAACTGGCGAAGGCGCAGGCCGATCTGGCCGCGCGCGCCACATCGTTGCCCGCGCTGGAGGCGCGGGTCGACCGCACCACCGTGCGCGCACCGCTGGCGGGCCGGATCAACCGCGTGATCGTGACCACCGTGGGCGCGGCGGTATCCCCCGGTGCGCCGATCGCCGAGATTTCACCGAGCCGCGATACATTGCTGGTGGAGGCGCGCATCCGTCCTGAGGACATCGCGCGGGTGCGGATCAACCAGCATTCGCGGGTCAACATCACCGCCTATGACAGTTCGGTCTATGGCTGGATCGACGGGAAGGTCGAATCGATCTCCCCCGACGCGATCGTCGACGAACGCGCGCAGACGACCTATTACATCGTCAACGTCCGCACCGACACGAAAGGGCTGCTCGACCGCCGCACGAACAAGCTGCTGCCGATCGGCACGGGCATGACCGCCGAGGTGAACTTGCTGGGTGATCCGCGGACGGTTTTGCAGTACATCCTGACGCCGATAACGCGGATGTCGGAGACGGCTTTCCGGGAGTAGGGGCTCGGGCCTTTTGATCCGCTCACTCGGATGAGACGGTGCCAGCCCGCTCCCTCGCCTCGCCTCCCAAGTCATTATATTTGCATGGGAGGCGGGGCGGGGAGCGGGCTGGCACCGTCTCGTTCAGCGGCAGCTGAACCAAAAAAGCCTCAATCCTCATCACCATAGATCGCGACCTTCGGCTTGCCGCCCGCCGTCACCACGCCGCGGTACATGCCCGGCGTGTTGAAGCTCCAGGCCATGTCGCCCTTCGGCCCGGTGACGATGACGCCGCCTGACCCGCCCAGCGCCTTCACCTCCGCCATCACGGTGTCGGCGGCCTTTTGCAACGGTTCGCCCGCAAACCGCACGCGCGTGCAGATTTCGTGCGCGACGCCTTCGCGAATGAAGAATTCGCCGGATCCGGTCGCGGATACCGCGCAGGCGCGATCGTCGGCATAGGTGCCCGCCCCGATCACCGGCGCGTCGCCGATCCGGCCCCAGCGTTTGCCGGTGATGCCCCCGGTCGAGGTCGCCGCCGCGACATGGCCGTCCGAATCGCGCGCCACCGCGCCGACGGTGCCGTATTTCATGTCGACGTCGAACCAGCCAACCTGCTTCGACTTCAGTTCCTCGAGCTGCCGCTTGCGTTCGGGCGTGGCGAACCAGGACGGGTCGACCTGTTCCAGTTTCTGTTCGGCGGAGAAGGTGTCCGCGCCCTTCCCCGCCAGGAAGACGTGCGGGCTGTCCTCCATCACCTTGCGCGCCAGGCTGACCGGGTGGCGCGTGCGGGTGACGCCCGCGACCGCACCCGCCGCGCGGTCCTTGCCCGACATGATCGCGGCGTCGAGCTCGTTCGTGCCCTCATAGGTGAACACCGCGCCGCGCCCGGCGTTGAAGTTCGGATCGTCCTCCAGCACCTGCACCGCGGCCTCGACCGCGTCGACCGCGCTGCCGCCCTTGTCCAGCAACGCCGAACCGGCGGCAAGTGCGCGCTCCAATGCGGCGCGCGTCTCACGATCTTTTTCGGGAGTCATCCGTGCGCGCTCGATCACGCCGGCCCCGCCGTGGATGACAAGCGTCCATTGCGGCGCAGCAGTTGCGGGGGTGGACATCAGGAGGGCTCCGAGGATCAGAAGGCGCATGAGCGGGCCTTTCGGTTAGTGGGCGAGGGCGGGCTTTGTGGGGGCGATGCGAGGGCGCGCTTTCCGGCGCAGGCCGATCAGCGGGCGCGCCCACGGTATCGCGCGGCCGATCAGGTAGAATGCCCAGCATCCGGCGACGGTCGCCACGATCAGAACGGCGAAGTTCACGAACGGCGGCAGCGCGGCCGGAATCAGCCAATAGGCGACCATCACGATGATCGTCTGGTGGATGATGTAGAACGGGAACACCGCCTCGGTCAGCATCGCGCGCGCCGGGTGATCGCGGTTGAGGAAGGTTTCGGCGATGCCGATCAGCGCGGCGATCGCCGCCCACCCCTCGACGCCGCGGGCGATGCTGAAGATGCGGCCCCACGGCTGCGGCATGGTCTGCACCGGCCAATTCAGTTCGATCCCGGCGACGATCGCATAAGCCACCAGCGCCATCGCGGCGGCGGGTTTCCACAGCCTGGCGAACGTCGCCAGCGTGCCGGGCGCCGCCGCCATCGCGAACCCGAACAGGAAGGCGGGAAGATAGATGGCGTGCGCCACCCAGTCGCCGAACAGCGCGTGGGTTTCTCCGACGCCGGGGAACAGCAATGTGCTGACGACGATCAGCCAAGCCATCGGCAGCAGCAGCGCGCGGGTTCCGGTAAAGATGCGCGAAAACGCCATTTGCGCGGCGTTGCGGAGCCCGGCGGGCGCAATCGCCAGCACCACCACCAGCAGCATGGTGTAGAGCCAGAGGTACAGCACGAACCACAGGTGATTCCACGTCGGCAGCACGATCCCCGCCAGCGTCGAGAAACGGAAATAATCGTGGGTCCAGAAGGTCGCGAACGATCCGGCATACGCATGCTTGGTCACCAGTTCGACCCACGACTGCGGCGGTACGACCACGGCGATGCCGAAGATCAGCGGCACGATCAGCCGCGAGGTGCGGTTCGCCGCAAACGCCGCCGTCCTTCCGCCGCGCCGGTGCAGCGCGCGGCTGGCATAGCCCGACACGACGAACAGCAACGACAGCCGCCACGGCGCGGACGCGAGCATCGGCACCGTCGTCCAGTCCGCACCCGGCAGCTTGACGTGAAAGCCCCACGGCACGAACACCATGCCGATATGATAGAGGATCAGGATCGCGAACGCGGCGATGCGCAGCCAGTCGAGGCCGTAATGGCGTTGGGGCAGGGGGCTGTTCATCGCGCGCGGGGGTAGCAGGCGATGCGCGTGAGCGAAACCGTCAGGCGGTGCGCAACCTTTGCGGCGGCATCGGCGAAAGGCCGATCAGTGGTCGCAGCCACGCGATGTCCCGCCCGATGACATAGGTCAGCGCGCACGCGACGGCAGTTCCTGACAGCAGTAGGAAGAAGCCCTGCAACGCGCCGAGGCCCAGCGCGGGCGCTTCCCACGCCAAAATGACCAGCACGGGATGATGGATCAGATAGGCGGGGAACACCGCCTCCGCCAGCGTGGCGCGGGCCGGATGATCGTGGTTCCACAGCGTGTCCGCCGCGCGGAGCAGGACCAGGATGACGCCCCACGCCATCGCGATCCGCGCGGCGCGATCGGCCGCCATGACGCTGTGTGGCGGCATGTCGTGGTAACGATAGGCGAGTTCGACCCACACGACGACGATCGCGGCCACCGCCGCAACCAGCGCGCCGGTGCGCCAGTTGCGCGCGATCGCATTCCACAGCGCAGGCGACCCGCCGAGCGCGAAGCCGAACAGCAGCAACGGGAAATATTCCGCATGCCCGCCCCAGTCGGTCGTCAGACCCTGCCGTTCCGGCACCACGAAGAGCAGCGCCAGCTTCGCCAGCACGAGCAGGGCGACGGGAACCCAGACGACGCGCCGGCCGCGCGCGAGCGTGTCGACCCGCTCCTGGATCGCGACGCTGCCGAATGCTGCGACCATGGCCGACAGGACCATCGTGTACGCCCACAGATAGACGACGAACCACAGATGCTCCCAACTCGGGAACGCGAAGCCGTACACCGGCGTCAGGCTCCAATAATGGCCGAGCCAATAGCTGATGAGCGTTTCGCCGTCGCCGTGTTCGCGCACCCGCACCCACAGTTCGGGCGGCAGCAGCACCGCCAGCGCTAAGGCGAGCGGGATCAGCAATCGCGCGCTGCGACCTTTCACGAAGGCGATCAGTCCGGGCGATCGATCGAGCAGACGGCGCGTCGCAAAGCCCGAGACGACGAACAATAATGGCAGCCGCCACGGCGTCAGCAGCGCCATGGGCGCGATCAGCGCCGGAAAGGTCTCGGGCCATTTCACGACCCAGTCCCACGGCGCAAACACCATTGCGACATGATAGACGATCAGCAGCGCGAACGCGCCGATGCGCAGCCAGTCCAGTCCGTAGTGCCTCCCGCTCACCGCAATCGCCTTCATCGTCCGCGTGCGCTATACGGCGGGTGCGATAACCAAATGATTACGGGGCTGGCCATGCGGGTGGTGACGTTATCGATCGCGATCGGCATGGCGGTCGCCGCAGCCGCGGCGCATGCGCAGATCATGCAGGCGCTGAAGATATCGCGGAACAACCAGCCGCCGCCCTTCGCGTTCGACCCTGGCCGCGCGCCCGGGCCGGTCGATTATGCACGGCCATCGTCATGGGCGGCGCTGCCGACGACGCGCGACGAGGCGGACGTGACGCCGCTGGGGGTGCGCGGGGTGGATCAGACGCGCGCGCCCGCCGACGTGTTCTTCATCTATCCGACCGTGCTGATGAGCCGGACGATGTGGAACGCCGATCCGCGCGACGCGGCGCTGAACGCGAAGATCGACGCGACCACGATCCGTGGGCAGGCGAGCGCGTTCAACGAGTGCTGCGCGATCTATGCCCCGCGCTATCGGCAGATGACGCTGGGCGGGTACATCAAGTGGAGCGACAATAGCGTGCGGGCGACCGAGCTCGCCTATGGCGACATCGCGCGCGCGTTCCGGCAGTTCCTGACGTGGAACCGCGGGCGGCCGTTCATCGTCGCGGGGCAGAGCCAGGGCGCGCGACTGGGCCGGTTGCTGATCGAGCGTGAGATCGACCGCAAGCCGGTCGGCCGGCGGATGGTCGCCGCCTATCTGATCGGGCATTGGATCGAGGCCGACTGGTTCCGCGGGCATAGCGTGACGCCGTGCCGCCGCGCGGACGATACGGGTTGCGTCGTCACGTGGTCGACCTTTGCACAAGGCCGCGATGGTCCGGCGCAACGTCGGTTCGTCGCGAAACAGAGCAATTACACGCCCGAATCGATCCGGCGGCCATATGTCGGGATCAATCCGTTCACCTGGACGACGGCGGATGTGGTCTCGCCCAGATCAGCCAATCTCGGGTCATGGCTGCATGGCGGCGGTATTCAGCCGAACGTTGCGCAACCCGGATTGGTGACGGGGCGGATGAAGGACGGCGCGCTCTATATCTCGCCGCCGGGCAAGGCGTATACCGCGTTCATGATTCCGTTCGGCAATTTCCACAATGTCGACGTCAACATCGCGTACATGAACCTGCGCGGGAACGCCGCGCGGCGGGTAGCGGCGTTCTCGCGCTAGCTCCTACCGCTTCATTCTGGGCATCCCCATGAAGTCGCGCTTGCCGATCTTCACGCCCTTCGCGCGCAGGATGGCGTAGACGGTGGTGGCGTGGAAATAGAAGTTCGGTTGCGAGAAGGAGAGCAGGAAGTTCGCGCCGGTGAACGGCATTCGTGTTTCGCCGAACGCGAATTCGGTGTCCGTTTCGGCGAGCGAATCGAACTCGTCGCGATCGATCGCCTCCAGTTCGGCCATCGCGCCGTGCAGTTTGGCGTGAAGCCCGGCGAAATCGGTCGGCCACGGCTTCAGATCGGGCGAGTAGCTGCCGCCGCGCACGCCCGCGATCGCGCCGACCGAATGTTCGGCGCACGATTTCACCTGATAGCCGAACGGCAGCATGTCGGGCGCAAGCCGGGCGTCGATCAGATCGGCGGGGGCGAGGCCCGTCTCCGCGCAGAACGCCTCGGCCTTGTCGAGCAACGCGTCGACCGCGCGGAGAATCTGGAGGTTCGACGGAATCGTCGCGTCGTATAGCGAAAGCGTCATCTATCCTGCTCCTGATCGGCACCGTGGAGTTGCGCCGCATGAGCCGCTATATCGGGTCCGAACCCGATAGGAAGCTTTCCATGTCCCTTCGTCCCTGGCGCGACATCACGCGCCGCACGAGCCGTCAGATCATGGTCGGAGACGTTCCCGTCGGCGGCGGCGCGCCGGTCACCGTACAGACAATGACCAACACGCCGACCAGCGACCCGCGCGCGACGATCGACCAGATCAGGCGCTGCGAGGAGGCGGGGGTCGACATCATCCGTGTCTCCTGCCCCGACGTGGAATCGACCGCGGCGCTGAAGCAGATCGTCCGCGCGGCGCGGGTGCCGATCGTCGCCGACATCCATTTCCACTACAAGCGCGCGCTGGAGGCGGCGGATGCGGGCGCGGCGTGTCTGCGGATCAATCCCGGCAATATCGGATCGGCCGAACGCGTCCGCGAAGTGGTGAACGCGGCCAAGGCAAACGGCTGTGCGATCCGCATCGGGGTGAACGGCGGGAGCCTCGAGAAGGATCTGCTGGAGAAATACGGCGAGCCGTGTCCGGAGGCGCTGGTCGAATCCGCGCTAGACCATATCAAGTTGCTGCAGGACCATGATTTCCACGAATTCAAGGTCGCGGTGAAGGCGTCCGACCTGTTTCTGGCGGTCGCGGCGTATCAGCAACTGGCCGAGGTGGTCGATTGCCCGCTGCACCTAGGCATCACCGAAGCGGGCGGGTTCGTGGGCGGAACGGTCAAGTCCGCGATCGGGATCGGGTCGCTGCTCTGGTACGGGATCGGCGACACGATCCGCGTGTCGCTGTCGGCCGAACCCGAGGAAGAGGTGCGCGTCGGGTTCGAAATCCTGAAGGCGCTCGGCATCCGCAACCGCGGGGTACGGGTGGTGTCGTGCCCGTCATGCGCGCGCCAGGGCTTCGACGTGATCCGCACGGTGCAGGCGCTCGAGGAACGGCTCCAGCATATCCGCACGCCGATGAGCCTCTCCGTCCTCGGTTGCGTCGTCAACGGCCCCGGTGAGGCGCGCGAAACCGATATCGGCATCACCGGCGGCGGCAACGGCAAGCACATGGTGTATCTGTCGGGCGTGACCGACCATCACGTGCAGGACGAGGGCATGATCGACCATATCGTACGACTTGTGGAGGCGAAGGCGGCCGAGATCGAGGCGAGCGATGAGGCGGTGAAGGTGGCGGCGGAGTGAAGCGTCTAGGGCTGTTTGTGACGACCATCATTTCGGTGACACAGCCCGCAGTCGCGAAGGCTCCGCCTCCAGTTTATATTGCGGTTGGTTGTTCGACCAAGGGATCGCTCGAAACTATTGAGGTGGCTGGGCAGAAAATCCCTATCCCTACGGAAGATGACGACAAAGCCCTGCGCCGCGCGTTGCCCCATCTTGGTAGGAGTATAGCCATCACAAACGGTAGTGCCGTACCGTGGAGATGCGTCGGCGGGCTGATCTTCAAGTTGCAAATGATCGGTTATCGTCGTGTCGGCTTTATCAGCGAGCCGCCGCCCGCGGAGCGGTAGTCGTCGACGTCACTTGTGTATATGCCTGCCCGATGCTGACCGAAGCCGACATAGCGAAGCTGGCCGAACTGCACGCTGCCGCAACGCCGGGGCCGTGGCATTCGCGTTCCATGGACGACGACCTCTGCATGGGGGCCGTCGCGGTTGCGACGAAGCCGAATACGTCGGGCGACAATGATGATCTGTGCGAGTCGACCTTTCACGGCGTGGTTGCCGCTACGCATATTCAGGATCGCAATTACGTCGTGCCTGTCGACGGGAAGCATCGGGAGAATGCCGAACTGATCGTCGCGCTTCGCAACGCCTTGCCCGAACTGCTGGAGTTGGCGCGCCATCGCGCGATCGAAGCCGAATGACCGCGCGCCATCTTTCGCCTGCGGTCGCGTTTGCCGTGGCCGCGGCGGGGATCGGGCTGTTTTCGATCATGGACGCGTTCATGAAGTCGCTCGTGCTGGCGGTCGGCGTCTATAATGCGTTGTTCTGGCGGACGATGATTTCGTCCGGGCTGGGTGCGATGGCGTGGCGTGCTGGCGGGGCGGGGCGGCCGAGTTCCCGGGCGATCAGGCTGCACCTGCTGCGGGGCGCGATCACGGCGGCGATGGCATTGCTGTTTTTCTGGGGGCTGGGGCGCGTGCCGATGGCGCAGGCGATCGCGCTGTCGTACATCGCGCCGCTGCTCGCGTTGCTGCTGGGGGCGCTATTTCTGCACGAGCGGGTGGGGCCGCGCGTGGTCGTCGCGTCGGTCGCGGCGCTGGCGGGTGTCGGAATCATCATGGTCGGGCAATCGCGCGCGGCGCTGGGACCGGCGGCGTTCGAGGGGGCGATCGCGATCCTGGCGTCGGCGGTGCTCTATGCCATCAACCTGGTCGTCGCGCGGTTGCAGAGCCAGGCGGCGCGGCCGGGCGAGATCGCCTTCTTCCAGTCGACCATCGTGACATTGATCCTTGCTTGCGCCGCGCCGTGGTTGGCGGTGCTGCCGCCGCCCGGCGAATGGCCAAAGATCGTGATCGGCGCGTTTCTGGCCACCGCATCGCTGTATCTGCTCGCCTGGGCCTATGCGCATGGCGAGGCGGGGTATCTGGCGACGACCGAATATACCTCGTTCGTCTATGCCGCTGTCTTGGGGTGGCTGGTGTTCGGGGAGAGCGTGTCGCCGTTCACGCTGGCGGGGGCGGCGGTGATCGTTGCGGCGTGCCTGTATGCGGCGCGGCGTCGCGATATCGCGCAGAGTGCGATAGAGGCCGCTGCATGACCGATATCCGTTTTGCGACACGCGCCGATGTGGCGACGATCCTGCGCTTCGTGCGCGAACTGGCCGACTATGAGCGCGCCGCCGACAAGGTCGTCGCGACCGAGGAATTGCTGAGCGAGGCGCTGTTTGCGACGCCCCCCGCGGCGGAGGCGCTGATCGCCGAAGTTGATGGGACGCCGGTCGGGATGGCGCTGTTCTTCCATAATTTCTCGACCTGGACCGGGTGGCGCGGGCTGTATCTGGAGGATCTGTACGTCACGCCCGACGCGCGCGGCGGCGGGGCGGGGACCGCGCTGTTGAAGCGACTGGCGGCGATTGCGGTCGAGCGCGGATGCGCACGGTTCGAATGGTCGGTGCTTGACTGGAACGAGCCTGCGATCCGGTTTTACCGGGCGATGGGCGCGCAGGCGCAGGACGAATGGACCGTGATGCGCGTCACTGGCGATGCGCTGGCGCGGCTGGCGGCCGACTGATGGCCTGGGTCTGGCTGATCGTCGGCGGGTTGTTCGAGGTCGGCTTCACGACCTGTTTGCGGTTTGTCGACGGGTTTCGGAACGTCGGCTGGACGCTGGGTTTCCTCGCCAGCGTCACGCTGTCGATGGGGATGCTGGAGGTGGCGGCGCGCTCGATCCCGCTGGGGACCGCTTATGCAGTTTGGACCGGAATTGGGGCGCTCGGCACCGTCGTCATCGGGATGGTGTGGTTCGGCGAGCCGTCGACGACGGTGCGGTTGCTGCTGATCGTGGGGCTTGTCGCGTGTATCGCCGGGCTGAAACTGACCGCGCACTGATGGCGTTCGACACCGGCCTGATCGACTGGGTGGCGGAGGCGCTGGCGCCGGTCGGCACGGTGACGCACCGGCGCATGATGGGCGGGGCAACGCTCTACTGCGACGGAACGGTGTTCGCGATTCTGGCCAACGATGTTTTGTGGTTCAAGGCTGACGCGACCAGCGACGCGCTGTGGGACGACGCGGGCTGCGCGCGCTTCACCTATACGATGGGCGAGGGGCGCAGCGGCACGATGAACTACCGCCGCGCGCCCGACGACGTGTACGATGATGCGGACGCGATGCGCGAATGGGCGGGGCTGGGGATTGCGGCAGGTCAGCGCGCGCCGGTGCGGAAAAAACGCACCGGCGCCTGAACGTTAATCGCGCCCTGCGACCTCGTAGTCGTGCGGTTCTTCGCCCTTTTTCTTCGCTTCCTCATAACGCGCGATCGCTTCGATCGTGATGCGGCGCGCCTCGTCGCGGCCGCCCCAGGTGCCGACGCGCACCCACTTTTTCTTTTCCAGGTCTTTGTAATGGGTGAAGAAATGTTCGATCTGTTCGAACACGATTTCGGGCATGTCGCCGCGTTCGTTGACGTTCGAATAATAGGGAAAGGTCGAATCGACCGGGACGCAGACGAGTTTTTCGTCGCCGCCGGCTTCGTCTTCCAGGTTCAGCACAGCGATCGGGCGCGCGCGGACGACGCACCCCGGGATGAACGGCGACCGCGCGACGACCAAAGCGTCGAGCGGATCGCCGTCTGGGCTGAGCGTGTGCGGCACGAAGCCGTAATTCGCCGGATAGCGCATCGGCGTGTGCAGGATGCGATCGACGAACAGCGCGCCCGACGCCTTGTCGAATTCGTACTTCACTGGTTCGCCGCCGGTCGGCACCTCGATGATGACGTTCAAATCGTCGGGCGGGTCTTTGCCCACCGGGATCAAGTCAATACGCATGGTCTTCCCTTAGCGGATGGTTCCGGTGCGCCCGCGTCAGCGAGGCGCCAGCAACCTGTCCAGGCCGCCCTCTCCCTTGCCGATCTTTTCGAGGCGCGGGTAGCGCAAGCCGTCGCGCCAGTCGAGCGCGACGGTGCGATAGGCGTCCTGCGATTTGACGATTAACTGGATCGGCGTATTCGCGGTTGTTGCTGCAATGATCGCGTCCTTCATTCGATCATCGGTATAGGTCATGCCGTTCACCGACACGATCGTCGTCCCGACGCGCAGGCCCGCCTCGAACGCGGCTGAATCCCACGTCACGCCGGTCACTTCGGCGTCCTTGCCGACGATGAACCCGCCCGACCAGGTCAGGTCGATGACTTTGCGGGTCTTTTCACCCTGTTTGAACGACGGCGTCGCCTGATCGGTATAGATCAATCTGTAGCCGTTGCGCTCGAACCCGGCGAGCGGCGCGCCCTTGGCGTGTTCGGTCAGCCGCTTGGTCAGGAAGCCCGGCCAGTCGTAGGGCTGGACCGCGTTCAGTGTGCTGGCCACGTCGTCGATCGTATATGTCAGCTCACCCCAGTCGCCGTCGCGCACGCCGAAGAACGCGCGCGCGAAATCATCGATCGATTTGCGCCCGCCCGACATCTGGCGAAGCTGCGAATCGACGTCCATCCAGACGAGCAGCCCCTCATTGTAATAGTCCTCGCTGCGCTGCCAGCTGGTCCAGCCCTTCGGCTTGCGCGCGCTGATGACCGGATCGTTGGTGGTGTCGACCAGATCGCGCCATTTCCGTGCTGGCTGCGAATCGTACAGCGCCATGATCGCGGCGTACTGATCGAGCGTATCCTGCTTGCTGACCAGCCCCGAGCGCGCCTGCAGCACATAGCCCCAGAATTGCGTCTGCCCTTCGTACACCCACAGCAACGACCCGCGCATCGGGGTGCGGAAATCGGGCGTCCATAGGTCCGCGCCGCGGCGGAATTTGCCGTCCCAGCTATGCGTATATTCGTGCGGGAGCAGATTGCGGCGGCCGGGGCCTTCATCCCATTTCGTAAAATAGCCCGGCGTCACGCCGTTTTCGGAACTGCGATGATGTTCGAGGCCGATCCCGCCGAGCCGATCGGTGATCGACACGAGGAAGGTGTAATTGTCGTAATGCTGCGCGCCGAAGGTCTTCACCGACTGCTCGACCAGCCGCTTGTGCGCATCGATCTGCGCCGGGGTTGCGACGAGTTCCGCGGGATCGTCGGCATAGGTGGCCAGTTTCACGCGCGGCGATAGATCCCACGTCTTGCCGTAGCGGCCCGCGAGGATCGGTGAGTCGACCAGAATCTCGTAGTTGGTCTGCTCATAGGCGTAGGTCGACCCGGCGACCTTCGCCTTCAGCGCGCCCGCCGCGGTCCAGCCCGCGGGGTAGTGGACCGTCATCTGCACCGGGATCTGCCGCGTGAAGTAACCCGCGGGGTAGAGGCTGACCGAATTGGGCTGCAGGCTGATCATCGCGGGCGTGGCGACGATGCGGCCCTGGTCGGCCTTGGTCGCGGAGATGAACTGGAAATTCGCCTCGATCGTCTTCGCGCCTTCCGGCACGTCGATGTGGAAGGCGAAGACGTCGATGGGGTCGCGCGTCCAGTCGATCCGCTTGCCGCTCGCGGTGATGATGAGGCCCGCTAGCTTCTCGATCTCGCCGCGCGGGCTGTGCGCGCCGGGGAGCCATTTCGGGTAGAGCAATGTCATCCGCCCGGCCTTTGCGACCGGGATCGTCTCCTTCACGCGAAAGATGCCGCGCGCATTGTCGGTCGCGTCGACGTCCAGCGTGATCGTGCCGGGATAGGGCGTGTCGGCGGCGACGGGAATCGTGTCGACGAACGGCACCGGCTGCGGCGCGGTGTTGCCTGCGGGCACCTGCGCTGTTGCGGCGGAGGCGAGGAGCAGGGCGGCGAACGCGATACGATACATCGTCTGGCCTTTGTCGGGGAAAGCGCGGGGCTTAGGCCAGTGATAGGACAGCCGTCCAGACGCTTTCCGAACAGCGCGTTAAAACCTCCGTCATTCCCGCGAAGGCGGGAATCCATAATCACCGCGGTCTGGGAAAGATCGATCATCCGGCGACTATGGATCCCCGCCTTCGCGGGGATGACGAGGAGGGTGTGGGATGCGCCTAATTCCCCAGCACATTCACCGTGAAGGCGACCACGCCCAGGTTGAACACGAACGCCGCCAGGCTGTGCAAGAGCGCGACGCGGCGGATGGAGCGGGAGGTGACCTGCACGTCGCTGGTCTGGAATGTCATGCCGAGCGTGTAGGCGAAATAGAGGAAGTCGCCGTAATCGGGTTCCTCGGTCCCCGGCACGTCCAAGCCTCCGTTATCCTTCCCGTCGGCATCATCGTCGCCGTAGAACAGATGCGCGTAGTGCAAGGCATAGACGCTGTTCGAGAACAGCCATGCCAGCGCCAGCGTGGCGATGACCAGCGCGATCGCCAGCGGGTCGGGTTTGCCCATCAGTTCGGACGCGACCGCGACCAGGATCACGCTCGTCACGATGCCGGTAACGCCCAGCAGCAACGTGCGATTCGCGTCGTTGGCGGCGGCGTGGTGGCGGATGTCGTCGGGGTCGCTTTTCAACAACGGCCAGAGCGAGGCGAGGAATACCGCGGCGGCGACGTCGAACGACAACATGACGCCGTGCGCCCAGCCGTGATGCGTCACGCCGATCGGCAGCAGCGCGAGGAACAGCAGCGCGAACAGCACGAAGCGCGGCGGGGCGAGGCGCTTTCCGATCCCGAACCAGCGCGCTTTCTGTGCCATCACGCGGAGCCTAGCGCGCGGTGGACACGTCGCCTAGATACCGGCCCGAAATGGCCCGTATCCAGACCCCCCACCGCGTCCGCGGCACGCAGGACATCTTTCGCGACGAACAGCGCCGCTTCGCGCACGTGCTGGAAACGTTCGACCGGGTGCGGAAGCTGTATTGCTTCGAGCGGATCGAGATTCCGATGTTCGAGGCGACCGAAGTGTTCGCGCGGTCGATCGGCGAGACCACCGACGTGGTGTTGAAGGAGATGTACACGTTTCCCGATCGCGGCGGGGATTCGCTGACGCTGCGCCCGGAGTTTACGGCGGGGATCGCGCGTGCGTACCTGACCGAGGGGTGGCAGCAGTACGCGCCACTGAAGCTGGCGACGAGCGGAGCGGTGTTCCGGTATGAGCGGCCGCAGAAGGGCCGCTACCGCCAGTTCCACCAGATCGACGCCGAGGTGATCGGCGCGCCGGAGCCTGCGGCGGATGTCGAGTTGCTGGTGCTGGCCGACCAGTTGTTGCGGGAGTTGGGAATCGACGGTGTCACCCTTCAGCTGAACACGCTGGGGGATGCGGAGACGCGCGATGCGTGGCGCGCGGCGCTGGTGGCGCATTTCGAGGCGCATCGGGACGCGTTGAGCGAGGATTCGCTGAAGCGGCTGGACAAGAATCCGATGCGGATTCTGGATTCCAAAGACCCGAAGGATCGCCCGATTGCCGACAGCGCGCCGGATATCGACGCGTATCTGACGGCGGATGCCCGGGCGTTCTTCGATGCGGTGACGGCCGGGCTGGACGCTGCGGGCGTCGCGTGGACGCGTAATGCCCGACTGGTTCGCGGCTTGGACTATTATCGCCACACCGCGTTCGAGTTCGTCACCGATCGGCTTGGTGCGCAGGGGACGGTGCTGGCTGGCGGGCGGTACGACGGGCTGATCGAGAGCCTCGGCGGCCCGCCGACCGCGGGCGTCGGCTGGGCGGCTGGCGTCGAGCGGCTGGGGATGTTGGTGGCTGAGCCGCTGGCTGAAAGCGTTTTCTTCGCCGTTGTCCCGAAGGACGTTGCGGCTGAAGCTGCGGCTGAAAAGCTACAGGCGATCATCCGCCGGCAAGGGCTTCCCGTCGATATGCCTTACAAGGGCAACATGAAGCGCCGTATGCAAAAGGCAGCTTCGTCTGGAGCGGTCTTCACTATCATCATCGGTGGGGACGAACTCGCTCGAGGCGAGGTGTCCATAAAAGAGATGGAGACAGGCGACCAAAGAGTAACGTCGCTCCAGTCGATCCATGACGATGCGATCACAGCGTTCGCCGAGACATTTAATATTCCGCTTCGGGATGCCCGATGACCTCCATCTCCGCAGACCGCATCGCGCAGATCGAGGCGCGGCTTCATGAATTGTCGGCATTGATGGCGACCGGCGACCTTTCTGGCGATCGCTTCGTGCAGGTGTCGAAGGAATATGCCGAGCTGGAGCCGGTCGCGCAGGCTGCCGCTGAGGTGCGGCGGTTGCGGGCCGAGGCGGGGAGCCTGGCCTATATGACCGAGGATGCCGACCCCGAACTACGCGCGATGGCCGAGGAGGAATTGCGCGCCAACCGCGACGCGCTGGAGGTCGCCGATCGCAAACTCGCGCTTGCTTTGCTGCCGAGCGATGCGGCGGATGAGCGGTCGGCGATGCTGGAGGTGCGCGCGGGCACCGGCGGGGACGAGGCGGCGTTGTTCGCGGGCGACCTGTTCCGCATGTACCAGCGCTTTGCGGAGGGACAGGGCTGGCGGGTCGAATTGATCAGCGCGTCGGACAGCGACGCGGGCGGCTTCAAGGAAGTCGTCGCCAGCGTCACTGGCAGCGGCGTGTTCGCGAAGCTGAAGTTCGAAAGCGGCGTCCACCGTGTGCAGCGCGTGCCCGTCACCGAAAGCGGCGGGCGCATCCACACCTCCGCCGCGACCGTCGCGGTGCTGCCCGAGGCGGAGGACGTCGACGTGCAGATCGACGAGGCGCGCGACCTGCGCATCGACGTTTACCGGTCGTCGGGGCCGGGCGGGCAATCGGTCAACACGACCGATTCGGCGGTGCGCATCACGCATCTGCCGACCGGGCTGGTGGTGATCCAGCAGGACGAGAAATCGCAGCACAAGAACAAGGCGAAGGCGCTCCGCGTGCTGCGGACGCGGCTGTACGAGGCCGAGCGCGAGCGGCTGCACAGCGAACGTGCGGGCGCGCGCAAATCGATGGTCGGATCGGGGGATCGATCGGAGCGGATCAGGACGTACAATTTTCCGCAAGGGCGCGTGACGGATCACCGGATCAATTTGACGCTGCACCGGCTGCCGGAGATTTTGCAGGGGGATATGGGGGAGCTGGTCGGCGCGCTGATCGCGGAGGATGAGGCGGAGCGGTTGGCGACGTTGGATGCGTAAATCCTCCCCGGTACGGGGAGGGGGACCGCGAAGCGGTGGAGGGGGGTCTCCACGAGCGAACCGTCTGCGGCCCGCCCCCTCCGTCAGCGCTTCGCGCTGCCACCTCCCCGTGCCGGGGAGGATTTGAGTGTCGGCACGCACAGCCCTCGCGGCCGCCACCGCGCGCTTCGGTTTCTCCGACACGCCCCGCCTCGACGCCGAACTCCTGCTCGCCCACGCGCTCGGCATCGAACGGGACCGGTTGCTGCTGACACTCGACGATCAACCCACCCCCTTCACCTTCGCCGATCTTGTCGACCGCCGCGTGAACCAGGAACCCGTCGCCTACATCACCGGCACGCGCGCGTTCTGGACGGTCGACCTGAACGTCGCGCCCGGCGTGCTGATCCCGCGCGCCGACAGCGAGACGCTGATCGAGGCCGCGGTCGCGCATTTTGCCGGTACTGCAGGACCAGGAAGCGTGCTCGATCTGGGCACCGGATCGGGGGCGTTGCTGTTGGCTGCGCTCGACCAGTGGCCCGACGCGACTGGCGTCGGGATCGACGCTTCGGACGCGGCGCTCGTTATCGCGCGCGGTAATGCCGAGCGGATCGCACCGGGCCGTGCGACGATCGCGCGTGGCGGCTGGGACGGAACCGGGGAAGCGTTCGATCTGATCCTGTGCAACCCGCCCTATGTGTCGAGCGATGCGGCGCTGTCGGACGAGGTGGCGCAGTATGAGCCCGCATCCGCATTGTTCGCGGGACCGGACGGGCTGGACGATTATCGTGTCATCGCGCCGTTGCTTCGCGCGCAACTGGCGGCGGGCGGCGTGGCGTGTATCGAGATCGGGTTCGATCAAGGCGAAACCGCTGCCGAACTCTTCAAGGCGCAGAAGTTGAACGTCGTTTTGCGGCGCGATCTGGCGGCGCGCGACCGTTGCCTGGTGGTCACGCCTTGAAATGACACATTCTCGTGACAATATTTTGCTTTGAGAATTGCCCTGCGCCCGCTAATGAACCAGCCGGGGCACGCAATCTCGACACACGATCCTAATTTCGGGGTGTTGATATTGGGCAGGCGCCCACCCTTCGTCATCAGCCGCTGCAGTCCGGCGGCCGGGACAGGCTCGAATCGCCGCGAATCGTTCGCGACGACCGGGCCGGGGTTCGTCGCACCGCAATATCCGGGAGCAAGGCCGGTTTTGGTTTGAGGCCGCTCCGCTGACAGGACGAGGGACAGAAAGCTTGATCAACAATCGTCAGAACGGCCGCCGTCGTGGTCGTGGTGGTGGGCAGCAGCAGCCGCGCAGTGGTGGCGGCGGCGGTCAGCGTGACAGCGGCAACCGGATCGACAGCCGCGCGCGCGGCAACGCGACCCAGTTGCACGAAAAGTACCGCAACATGGCGCGCGACGCGCAAATGTCCGGCGACCGCGTGAACACCGAATATTATCTGCAGTTCGCCGACCATTATTTCCGCGTGCTGGCCGACCAGCGCGGACGGAACGAGGATCAGGGCCATCAGCGTCGTGGGCGTGACGATTTCGACCAGGACGACGATTTCGGCTTCGAGGGCGAACCCGTCCGCGCCGATGAACAGACCCGTGTCGCCGAAGACGGGCGCCGGGACGAAAATCGCGGCGACAACAACTATCAGCGCAACGACAATTACCAGCGCGAAGGTGCTCGCCGCGATGGCGGGCAGCGCGAAGGCTATCAGCGTGATGGGCAGCGCGAGAATAACCAGCGCGACGGCCAGCGCGATGGTGGGCAACGCGATGCGGGCCAGCGTGACAATGGCCAGCGCGACGGCAATCGTGAGCAAGGCCGGCAGCGTGACGGCAACCGTGATGCGGGTCAGCGCGACAACGGTCAACGTGAAAGCGGCCAGCGCGAGAGCGGCAATCGCTATGAACCGCGCCGCCGTGACGAACAGCCGCGCGACGACGATCGTGCAAGCTACGCCAATGGTAATGACGAGCAGCGCGCGGCGCAGGTCGTCGAAGCTCCGGTCGAGACCGGGGCCGAGCCGAAGCGTCGCGGTCGTCCGCGCAAGCAGCCAGCGGCTGCGCCGGCCGGTGAAACGCAGGACACCGGTTTCGACGCCGCCGTGCTGCCGCCGTCGCTGAGCATTTCGTTCGCCAACGACGCGGAACCGGAGACGGATGCGCCCAAGCCGCGCCGCCGCCGTACGGTCAAGGCAAGCGCAACAGGGGTCGACGCGGCGGAGTAATCCTACGCCTTGATTCGCAAAAAAGGCCGGTCGTGCAGAAGCACGGCCGGCCTTTTCGCATTTCGGCGATTGTCGTTGTCGTCGTTCCTGGTCGCAGCGGCTCAGCGCGACATGTACGATGTGCTGGCGCAACCATGGTGGAGCGCCGCCGCGGTTCTTCGTCCGAGACGATCATCGGGGCCGCTCGCGGGGACGGCTCGCCCGGCACTATCCCCGCCTTGCTCCTTTACGCCTTCGTCAGATCGTACGAACCCAGCCCCGGCTTGTAGCTCTTCTCGTCGATGAACTGACGGATGCCTTCCTTGCGGCCTTCGGACGGGTCGTGGAAGTTGGCGGCCTCCTGCATCCGGACGAGATAATCCTCCGCTTCGTCATAGGTCATCGTGCCGACGCGGCGGACCGCGTCCTTGGCGAATTTCAGCGCGACGGGGTTCTTTTTCAGCAGCATTTCGGCGACTTCGCGCACGCGTGACTCCAATCGGCCGAGCGGCACGCTTTCGTTCACCAGCCGCCACTCCGCGGCCTTCTTCCCGTCGATCAGCTCGCCAGTCAGCGTCATCCACATCGCGTCGCGCATCGCCAGCAGATCGACGACGACCTTCGTCACGCCGCCGCCGGGAAGGATGCCCCAGTTGATCTCGGACAGCCCGAATTGCGCCTCGTCCGCGCAGATCGCGAGGTCGCACGAGAACAACGGACCGAAACCGCCGCCGAAGCACCAGCCGTTGACGCTGGCGATCGTCGGTTTCTGGAACCAGCGCAGGCGGCGGAACCAGCCGTAGCTTTCGCGCTGCGATTTGCGCACGCCGCGCAAGCCCTGCGCCTCGGTTTCGCGGAAATACTCCTTCAGGTCCATGCCCGCGGACCACGCAGTGCCTTCGCCGGCCAGCACCAGCACGCCGACGTCGTCGCGATATTCGAGCTCGTCGAGCACTTCCATCATGCGGCGGTTCAGCGTCGGACTCATCGCGTTTCGCTTGTCCGGCCGCGCGAAATAGACCCAGGCGATGCGGTCCTCGACGCGGTACGTCACGACATCGGATTCGCTCATCTTCCCTCTCCCGGTATTTGTATCACTGGGATACAATAGCATTGTGTCCAAGAGCGGCAAGAGCCAAAGCGTGGCGGTGTGATCGAGGAGGGCGTGGTGGCGGACGTAATATCGGCGGAGGAGCGGCGCGCGATCGAATGGGACTGCGCGCGGTTGATCAATCTCTATGCGATGCTGAACGACGAAGCGCGCTGGACGGACGTTGCCGCGTTATATGCCGAGGACGGCAGCATGACCCGCCCGACCGCGCCCGACGCGCCGATCGTCGGACGCGCTGCGATCCTGGCGGCGTTCACCGCGCGTCCGCCGCGCATCACCCGGCATATGACTGCGAACATCGTCGTCGACGTGGTCGACGCGGACAACGCGACGGCCACCAGCGCGATGTTGCTGTTCACCGCGCCGGACAAGCCGCCCTTGGTGGGAGGATTCGTGGATCGATTGCGGCGCGTTTCGGACGAGGGGTGGCGCTTCGTCGAGCGACGGGGGACGTTGAGTTTCGCGTAGGTCGGCAGGGTGCGCGGACTGGAGGGCTGCGTCACGGCAAAGCCGTGCCGTCGGTCGGCGCTTCAGCGCCGCCGACCGGGCCGCCACCTTGTCTCGTTTTAGCTTCGCTAAATCTCGGGTGGCGGCTGGAGCGGGGCTCGGCGACGAGATTGCAGCCACGCCGGCGGGGAGTGTGATGGCGGGGCTGCATTTCCGCGTACCACGTACGCTCGCCCTCCAGCTTGCCGAGCTGAAACTCAAGCCCGATGACATCCGCTACGTCGGTCTGTCGCATCTTCACGCGGACCATAGCGGTAAGGCCGCGATGTTCCCGCGCGCCACATTCCTGGTCTCGCCAAGCGAGTTGGCATAGGCAAGCGTCACACCGACGCCAGATGGCGACCGGGTGGCCGCAGTCCTCCGCAGCAATGTCGAAGCCGTAGGCGGTGACAAAGACGTGTTTGGCGACGGAGCGTCCGTATGATCAGCACGCCCGGTCACACTGTCGGCCATCATTCGCTGATGGTGCATCTGCGGAAGGCCGGCTGGGTGATTCTGAGCGGCGACGTGGCGCACTTCCAAATCAATTACGATCGCGCCCTCGTTCCGCTCGGCAACGCGAGCCTCGCCGAAACGATCGCCTCGATCGGCCGGTTGAAAGGCTTGGCCGCGAAATACCGCGCGCGAGTGATCGTTCAGCACGCTTCAGATGTTTTCGAAAGACGGCCGCAACTGCCGGCATTTCTGAACTGAGGCACAAACAGGGACGCGCCCCATCTTGGTCATCCAGCTGCGCTGACGCTGATCTCGAAAGCCATCCATCGTTAATGCGGCTGCCCCCGAACGGATTGGTGGATTATGGTCCGGCCGCTTTGGGGCTCATGGCCGGCGTGGGCGGACGCTTGTTCATCTGGACTACGCCAACAGCTACGCTTCAACCGTCGCCATTCTTCGCACTACAAAATGCGTTCCCAAGGGGTCGTTTGTTCTGGTCGCAACGCCGTCACGTGCAAAAGCGCAAGTGAAACGTTACTCAAATCAAACTCTATATCCTGAGCGTTATTGCCGCGCCGGCCGGCAACCGCAAACCGATCACTCGGTTATCTAGCCTCACCGACAAGTTCCGCGCCGCCTTGCTCGACACGTTGTACAGCAGCGCCACTGTCGATTTGTCCGGATTGCGAAACGCCACCGTCTCCACGTCCACTTCCACCGTGGTCGAGGCGATCCGCACCGCCCCCGGCCGGACGAAGCGGCTCAGGTGCCCGAGCGCATAATACTCCAGGTTCCGTGTAACCGCGCCGGTCTTGGGCTCGATCGTCACCACCCCGCGGCAATTGTCGCAGCCGCCCTTGCGCGGTCCCGCCTTTGGATCGAGCGCCAGGTTCCAGAGCAGAACTCCTTTAGCCCAGTTGCGCGTTGATCCAATCATCAGGTTGCGGATCGTGTCGGAAAAGCCCGCCTGCCAGCCGGGCCGCCACCCGCCGCCCGAACATTCGGTGAAAAACGTTTCCTTGTCAGGATGTGCGGCGTGGAACTTGGCCTGCGCGGAGACGTCGCCGCCGTAGCAGTGCCACGCAACCCCCGTGATGAATCGCGCGGCGGCGGGGTTGGCGAGCGCGGTCAGCGGCTGTTGCAGCTGGTCCCAATTGTGGTCCCGTTCGAGGATGCCGGTGTCGATCCGGGCGGCGGCGAGCGCGGGGCCGAGATGATCCCCGACGAAGCGCGCGCGGTCGGCGGCGGGCCATTTCATGCCGGGATAGCTGTCGGGGGAGAAATCGGGTTCGTTCTGGATCGTCAAGTAGCGCATCGCCACGCCCTCCGCGGCATAAGCTTGAAGGTAGCGGACGAAATAGCGTGCGTAGAGCGTGTAGGCGTCGGGACGGAGTGTGCCGCCGATCAGCGAATCGCCGGTCTTCATCCACGCGGGCGGGCTCCACGGGCTGGCCATGACGACGAGCCGCGGGTTGATGGCGAGCGCCTGTTTGACGACGGGGAGGACGTCGGCGCGGTTGGGTTGGATCGAGAACCGCCGCAATTCCGGATCCCGCTGACCCGGCGGCATATCGTCGAAGCTGTAATGCGTCGGCGAGAAATCGGACGCGCCGATCGTGAGGCGGGTGAAGCCGAGGCCGAGTTGGCCGGGCGCGGTGCCGAACAGGTCGCGCATCAGAGCGGCGCGAGGCGCTGGCTTCATCCCCGCGATCAATATGCCCGACGCATCGGTGATCGCCGCGCCGAAGCCGACCATCGTCTGGAAACGCTGCGACGGGTCGATCTCGATGCGGAGCGCGTCGGGGGCGGGTGGGGTGAGCGCGACGCGCGCGAGCCGCTGTTTGCCGTCGCCGGTGGTGAGCCAGGCTTCGGAAAGCTTCGGCGCTGGCGCCGCGCCGACCGCCAGCAGCGCGGCGGCGACGACAATCCTCACGGCTTCATCCTTCGTTCGGCGAGTGTTGCGCTGCCCTTCAGCGCGGCGTCGCCCGCGAAATGGCCGACCGTGACAGGATAGCTGCCCGCGGCGACATGCCAGCCCGGTTGCGCGGGATCGTAATCTGCGATCAGGCGCGGATCGACAGTGACGCTGACCGGCTTCGTCTCTCCGGGGGCGAGTTCGACGCGCTGAAAGCCCACGAGGCGTGTCGTCGCGCCGCCGCGCCGCCCGGCGACCGCATAGACCTGCGGCGAATCCGCGCCCGCGCGCCTGCCGGTGTTGGTGACGGTGAAGCTGACGCGGATCGTATCGCCACCCTCGACCTTCAGGGCCGAATAGCGGAAGTTCGTATAGGACAGGCCGTGGCCGAACGGGAACAGCGGCTTTGCGCCCGATTTCAGATAGCCGCGGTAACCGACCGCCGCGCCTTCGGCGTAGGGGATCGTCACCTCGGCATCGCGATCGACCATGCCGTACGTGCCGCCGCCCTTTCGCTTGGCATCGACCGCCTTCATCTCGGCGAGACCGGGGATTTTCGGCCGCGGGGCCTGCGCCTCGCTCGCCGGGAAGGTCATCGGCAGCTTGCCCGACGGATTGACCGCGCCGAACAGGATGTTGGCGATCGCCTGACCGCCGCGCTGGCCGGGATACCAGGCCTGTAGCACCGCGGGCACCTTCGACAACCACGGCATCAGCACCGGGCCGCCGGTTTCCAGCACGACCACGGAACGCTTGTTCGCGGCTGCGATCGCCTCGATCAGCGCGTCCTGATTGTCAGGAAGCGAAAGCGTCTCGATGTCCTGCGCCTCGGTGCGCCACTGCCAAGCGAAGACGATCGCGAGGTCGGCGGCCTTTGCGGCGCGCGCGGCGACGGCGGGATCGCGGCCGTCGACGTAGGTCACGTCGGCACCGGGCGCCATCGCCTTGATCGCGGCGAGCGGGGAGGAGGCGTGCCACGTCACGCGTGCGAAGGAGGACGCCGCGCCCTCGGTCAACGGGATTTCGACCGGCGCACCGCCGACCGACCGCACCTGGCTCGATCCGCCGCCCGACAGCACGCCGACATCGGCGTGCGCGCCGATCAGGACGATACGCTTCGCGATCTTCGCGAGCGGGAGCAGGTTGCCGTCGTTCTTCAGCAGGACGCTGCCTTTTTCGGCGGCCTCCTGCGCAACCTTGGCGTTCGCCGCATAGTCGATCGTCTGCGCGGTCGTCGGGATGGGGTGGTCGATAAGGCCGGTGGAGGTTACGCCCCAGAGGATCCTGCGGTTCATCTCCATCAGCCGCGCGGCCGGGACGCTGCCGTCCGCCACCGCCTTCGCCAGCGGTGCGCCGAAGAACATCGCCTTGTCGAGTTCGCGCCCCGATTGCTGGTCGAGCCCGGCGTTCGCGGCCTTTACCGTCGAATGAACCGCGCCCCAGTCCGACATCACCCAGCCGGGATAGCCCCAGTCGCGCTTCAGCACCTTGTTCAACAGGAAATCATTCTCGCACGCCCAGTCGCCGTCGACCTTGTTGTACGCGCACATCACCGACCCCGGCCGACCGCGCTCGATCGCGATCTGGAACGCGAGCAGGTCGCTCTCGCGCAGATCAGCCTCGCCGATCTTCGCGTCGGTCATGGTGCGCAGCGTTTCCTGCGGGTTGAGCGCGAAATGCTTCACCGTCGACACGATGTGGTTCGATTGCACGCCGCGGATCGATTCCCCGGCCATGATCCCGGCGAGCAACGGGTCTTCGCCGAGATATTCGAAGGTCCGCCCGCCCCACGGATCGCGCGTCAGATTGACCCCGCCCGCGAGCAGCACGTTGAAGGTCTTCGCGCGCGCCTCCGCGCCGATCATCGCCCCGCTGCGATAGGCGAGGTCGGGATCGAAGCTGGCGGCGAGCGCGAGGCTGGCGGGGAGCGCGGTCGCGACGTCGCCCTTGCGCTGTTCGATCTGGTTGGCGACGCCGAGGCTCGCGTCGCTTTCCCTAAGCGTCGGGATGCCGAGCCGCGGCACGCCGGGAACATACCCTGCCGAAGGGATCATGTCGGCCGGCTTGTCCTTCGACATTGGCGGGAAATAGCCGAATACGTAGCGCAGTTTTTCCGCCGTCGTCATCTTCTCGGCAAGCGCATCGGCGCGGGCCTTGACGCTGGCCTCCGTGGAGGTGGAGGCCGGAATGGGCGCGGGCGCGCCCTGCGCGAGGGCGGGCATGGCCATCGCCAGTGCCGCGATGGAGGCCGCGATACACGCCTGCCGACCCGTGCCGTTCATCCATATCCTC
Source organism: Sphingomonas sp. SUN019 (assembly GCF_024758705.1). Classification (NCBI taxonomy): domain Bacteria; kingdom Pseudomonadati; phylum Pseudomonadota; class Alphaproteobacteria; order Sphingomonadales; family Sphingomonadaceae; genus Sphingomonas; species Sphingomonas sp. SUN019. The sequence continues at coordinate 2,597,858 of NZ_CP096971.1, forward strand.
CCGATAGTGCGCGCTTGGAAGCGCTTCCAATAACCATCCCGCCTGACGCGGATATTGTCAACCGCGTCAGGCCGCGGGGGCGGCGGTCGATTGACGGATCATCAGGGTGAACGGCAGATATTCCAGCGCGGCCGCCCCCGTCTTGCCGTTCGACTTCAGCCGATCGACCAGGATGTGCACGGCGCGCTGGCTCAGCTCCTGGATCGGCTGGTGGATTGTCGTCAGCGGCGGCCAGACGAGGGCGGAGACGGGGGTGTCGTCGAAGCTGGCGATCGACAGGTCGGCAGGGACGTTCAGGCCCAATTGGTGCGTGGCGAACAATGCGCCGACCGCGGTGTCATCGTTGGCGCAGATGATCGCGGTTGGCGGTAGGGTGGCTGCGAGCAGGTCCGGCAGCCGGTCCTTGCCCGATTTGAAGGTGAAATTGCCGCGCACCGCGACGATCGCGGTTTCGTCCAGCCCATGATCGGCAAGCGCGCGCAGCGTACCGCGGTAACGTTCCTCGGCGGACAGGTGATGCTCCAGCCCCTTGATGAAGCCGAACCGCCGGTGCCCGAGATCGAGCAGCGCCTGCGTCAGCGCGTGCCCCGCAGCCTCATCGTCCATCCCCACCGCAGGGGCAGCGCCATGCGACAGCGGGCCGGGCGAGATGCACACCACCGCACACCCGGCCCGTTCCAGCCGCCGGACGAGCGCCGGGTCATCCGAAAAGGGCGGGGTGAGCATCGCGCCCGTTGCGCGGCTGTCCTCCGCCAGCTGAACGATCTCGTCGGCAAGGTCGGGTCGCGTCTGGACGACGCTGTGGATGACGAGATGGAAGCCGAGCGGGGCGCAGGCGCGCAGCGCGCCGACCTCAAGCGCCGCCTGATAATAGGAATTGGGTTCGTTCTCGACGTCCGCCGCGCAGATCAACGCCAGCGTCCGGCTGCTGCCCCCGGCCAGGAAGCGCGCCTGGATGTTGACCTGATAACCGAGCGTCGCGACCGCGCTCAGCACCCGCTCGCGCACCTTTGCGCTGACGTTGGGGCCGTCGTTCAGGACGCGCGACACGGTGGTCCGGCCAACCCCCGACAGCGCGGCGACATCGTCGATCGTCGGCTTGCGGTTGGTCAGCGTCTGTCTCCGGCAAAGTAACGCGCGCGTGCCATGGACGATCAGCGCGCGGTGAGGAAGCTGGCGATGGTCAACCGCCCGGTACGCGGATCGCCGGGCAGCGCGATATCGTTCGGGATCGCGGCGCAATGCAACAGGCTGGAACGATAGAGAATTGCGCGGTTCCAGGCGGGCTTAATCGTGGCGATCGTTTCGAACAGCACCGCGTTCTCATCGATATAGCCGGGCGGCGGCTCGCCTTCGCCCGCGAAATCGGCGGCGAGCGCGTCGAGCCAGACGCGGTGGCGCGCGGCGTCGATCGTCTCGAATCCGGTGGAACGGTGACGGAAGAAGCGCGTGCCGCCGAAGTCCGCGCGCGACAGATAGTGGACGATCGCGATGCGGCCCGGTTCGACCGAATCGACGTGCGGGATACGCTGGGCGAGCACCAGCTGCTCGGGCGGCGTGGTGGCGAGCGAGAACAGCGCGCGATCAACCGCGAGGTGCTCGTGATGGCCGAACACCTTGCGCACGGCCGCCGCCACAAGACCACCGACGCTGGCGAAGTAATCGGTCGGGGCGGGTGCGCGCGGGCCGGGGTAATATTCGCCGGCTGGCGTCAGGTGCGTGGCGGCGGCTGCATCGACCAGCGCATCGGGATCGGGCGCGAAGCCGTCGATGACGACGATCGGCTGCTCCTCGCGCCCGACCCGCTCCACCGCGACGCTTGGGGTCACCCGGCGCACCCGCGGTTGACAGCGCGCGCCCGACCGTCGAGCCATGACAAGCGATGCGAGCGATATCCGAACGGCACGGCGTCACGCCCGCGATCTTCGCCGAGATTCGCGCTGCGAGCGAGCCCGTCGTGCTGCGGGGACTTGTCGCCGACTGGCCTGTCGTTCGTGCGGGCGATCGCTGGACGGATTATCTGGCGGACGCTGCCACGACGGTTCCTGTCCCGGTCGTCCGCGCAGCACCCGAGGCGGAAGGGCGGCTGCATTACAACCCCGGCCTCACCGGCACGAACTTCGTGCGCGGACCCGACACGCTGGCGGGTTTCCTCAGCGCACTGACCGCCGAGGCGATGAAGCCCGATCCCGATACGCTGGCGGTTCAGGCGATCGCCGCGGCCGAGGTGCTGCCGGGCTTCGCCGCCGCGCATCCGTTGCCGCTGTTGCCGGGCGACGTCGCGCCGCGGCTGTGGATCGGAAATCGCGCACGGGTCGCGATCCATAACGATCCGATGGAGAATATCGCGGTCGTTGCGGCCGGTCGCCGCCGCTTTACGTTGTTCGCGCCCGAACAGCTTCCCAACCTCTATCTGGGGCCGTTCCATCTGACGCCCGCGGGAACGCCGGTCAGCATGGTCCACCTGACCGCCCCCGATCTGACGCGCTATCCGCGGTTCGCCGATGCCCTGGCGAGCGCGCAGGAGGCGGAGCTTGGCCCCGGCGATGCGCTCTACATTCCGTATGGCTGGTATCACCATGTCGAGGCGCTGGAGGCCGCGAACCTGCTGGTCAATTACTGGTGGAACCCGGCGCGCGGCGATGTCGGGTCGCCGTGGGATGCGTTGCTCCACGGGATGATGACGCTGCGCAATCTGCCCGCCGACCAGCGTCGCCAGTGGCAGGCGATGTTCGCGCATTACGTCTTTCTGGAGGGCGGCGATCCGGCGGCGCATATTCCGCCGCACGCCCGCGGTATCCTTTCCGCGAGCGAGCCGCGCGACGTGGCGCAGATGCGCCGCGAGCTTATCGCGAAGCTGCAAGGCGCTGGCCGGGGCGAGACGCCGCGCTGACCGGAAGCGGAGGCGCGGGGCAGACCTTCGCAACATAGTCGGCATGGCTCGGCATCACGTCGACGCAGCGGGCGATCACCTGTTCGATATTGCCGAGATAGGCGGCGATCTCGTCCTCCGACTTGATGTCTACCAGCGGGTCGTAGCCCGTGGGGATGATCCCCTGGCCGATGAAGACCTGAATCCAGCTCTCCTCCGCGAACAGCTCGTCGTCCTCGCGGAAGATGCGGCCGTTGGCGGCGAACAGGTCGATCTTGCGCTGGAGGGTCGCGGGCACCTGCATGTCGCGGACGTGGCGCCAGAACGGCGTGTCGCCGCGCTCGGTCGCCTTATAGTGGAGGATGATGAAGTCGCGGATGCGTTCGTATTCGAAATCGGTCTGGCGGTTGAACTCGGCGATATTCGCGTCGTCGAACCCAGCGTCGGGCAGCAGGCGGACGAGGCGCAGGATGGCGGACTGGATCAGGTGAAGGCCGGTCGATTCAAGCGGTTCGAGGAAGCCGCCCGCCAGCCCGATCGCGACGCAGTTCTTCACCCACGCGCGATTGCGCTTGCCGGGGACGAAGCGCAGGCGGCGCGGATCGCCCGCGGCGGGCGCGTCGAGCGTGTCGAACAGGATCGTTTCGGCATCCGCGTCGTCCATCCAGCGGCTGGCGTAGACATGGCCGTTGCCGGTGCGGTGCTGGAGCGGGATGCGCCACTGCCACCCGGCGGGCCGAGCGGTGGAGCGGGTGTAGGGGGTGAAATCTGCGGAGCGTTCGGACGGCACCGCGATCGCGCGGTCGCACGGCAGCCAGTGATTCCAGTCCTCGTAACCCGCCTCCAGCGCCTGTTCGATGATGAGTCCGCGAAAGCCCGAGCAGTCGATGAAAAGGTCGGCTTCGATCACCTCGCCGTCGGTCATCGTGATCGACCGGACGAATCCGTCCGCCGGGTCGAGCGACACTTCACCGATTTTGCCTTCGCGCCGCTGCACGCCGCGCGCCTGCGCATAGTCCGCGAGATAGGCGGCATAGAGGCCCGCATCGAAATGGAAGGCGTTGGCGATCTGCCCGATCGGCGACTGCGGCTGATCGGGACGCGCGCGCATGAACTTGTTCTGGTGGACGGCGGCGGTGTTGATCGAGAAATGGTCGAGCGGGCTGGCGCGGCCAGCCGCGTGCATCTTCAGCCAGTACTGGTGGCAGCGCAGCCATTCGAGATCCTGCCCGATGACCCCGAAACCGTGGGTGTAGCTGCTCCCCGGCCGCAGCCAGTCGATGAAGCGGATGCCGAGCTTGAACGTCCCCTGCGTGCGCTGAAGGAACTCGTTCTCGTCGAGCCCGAGCAGTTCGTTGAATTTCTTGATCGCAGGAATCGTCGCCTCGCCGACGCCGACGGTGCCGATCTCGTCGGATTCGATCAGGATGATCTCGTACAGCCCCTGGAACAGCCGGCTCATCATCGCGGCGGTCATCCAGCCGGCGGAACCGCCGCCCGCGATCAGGATGCGCTTGAGCTGTTTCATCGCGCGAACCTAAAACCTCGGCTTCGAAAAGACGAGGGCGGCGCAAGGGGGGATGCGCCGCCCTCCAGGGGGAGAATCAGAAGCGGTAGTTGAAGCCGAGCAGATATTGCCGGCCGTATTTCTCATAGGTTTCGAGCAGCGAGCCGCCGTTCGCCGTCGTCGTGCCGCCGCCGTCGAGGCCGAGCCGCGTGCGGTACGGCGAGTCGGTCAGGTTGTTGACCTGGAACAATACGCCCAACCCCTCCAGCGCGCCGCCGGGGATCGTATACCCGATCTGCGCATCGACCTGTTTGTCGGCGAGGATTTCGGTGAAGCCGCGCGTCGCGAATAGTTGGACTACCTCGCCCTTGAACGCCGACCGGTAACGCTGGCTGACGCGCGCCTGGAAGCCGCCGCGTTCGTAGAAGGCCGTGACGTTGTAGATCGTGCCCGAGAGGCCGGGAATGCGGACCTCCTGCGTCGGATCGGGGTTGGATGTCGGGTTGAGGTTCGATTTGGTCAGCGACAGGCTGCCGAGCACGCCGAACCCGTCGAGGAAGCTCGTGACCGTGCCGAAGTTGAACGAGCCGGAGAATTCAAGGCCCTTGATGGTGCCTCCCTTGCCGTTGGCGGGCAGCGTGATCTGGCCGATCGGACTGATGATGACGTCGGCCGGGGGCACCGGTCCCGCCGGAATCGGAATGCCGGTGAAATCGAACGTGCCGGACTGCTGATAGATATAGGTGTTCAGTTTCTTGTAGAAGCCTGCGACAGCGAAATAAGTCGTCGGGTTGACGTACCATTCGAAGGAGGCGTCGAGCGCGTCCGCCCGCCACGGCTTCAAACGTGGATTGCCGCCGCTGGCCGACCAGGGGTTGACGACCTGTCCCGGCGAACACGTCTGACCGCTACAGACGTTACCGTTGAACCCGGGCGAGACGTTGGCGCGCAGATCGTCCATCCGCGGACGCGCGGTCGTCTTCGACGCGGCGAGACGCAGCCGGAACCCGCCGCCGAAATCGTAGATCAGGTTCAGGCTGGGCAGGATGTCGGTATAGCTTGCGCCGTCGGTGCGATTGATCGGGTTCGCGCCGTTGATGATGACGCCGCTCGATCGCTGGGTCTGGTTGATGATCTGCACCCCGGCATTGCCCTTCAACCGGCCCCAGTCGATGTTGAGCTTGCCGTACCAGGTGACGACGTCCTCCGTGATCGCCCAGTTCTTGTCGAAGAAGTTGGCGTCACGGATCGGCGAAACCGTGTAATATTTGTCGAGCGCCGAACGCAGGTCGACGCTCAGCACCTTGCCGAAACCGACGAAGCCGAGGTCGCTCGAGCTCACGAGATCGCTTGGGTCGACCAGTGTCTGCTGGCGCCCGTTGTTCAGGAAAAGGTCGTTGTCGTCGACGAACTTGTCTTTCGACCGATGCGTATAGTTCACGCCAACGTCGATGCCGTCGAAGAACCCGTCGAGATCGTGGTTCAGCCGCAGATCTAGCGCGTATACGGACTCGGTGACCTCGGGGAACCGGATCGCGCCGTCATGACCCCAGCCGCCCCACGGCGCGCGGTCACCTAGCGACACCTTCGACGCATCGGCATAGTCCAGGCCTGGATCGTAGGTCGGGAAATTATCGGCCGGCGCGGCGAAGCCGATGTTGTCGAACGTCCGCCCGATCGTGCCGTTGTCCGGGGACACGCCGCCCACACCCAAGCCGTAGCCCGCATAGGTCTCCGCAATCTGTTCGGTGCGATGATTGCGCGAATAGGAGAGGTCGGTGAAGAACTTCGTCCGCTCGTCGAGCTTGAATTCGTTGTTCCAGCCGATCGAGACCAGGTTGTCCTGCCGCTTGTTATAATCGTTGCGGATGATCGGCACGACGTTGTTCTGCGTGCCCGAAGCTGCAAACTTCGAACCGTCGCGATCCTCGGCCTGCACGTTCGTGAAGACCATATTATCCGAGATCGAAATGGGGCCGACCGGCGCACTGCTGAACGGATTGGAGAACCACTGCGCGCCGCGCGTGATCTCCCGTTGGGCGAACGTCGAATAATAAGCGTCGATCGTCGAATGGAAATTGTCGCTCGGCTGCCATTCGAGGATGCCGATGAACGCGTCGCGCTTGTTGAGGCGCGACGTCAGGAAAGCTTCCTGGCCGTTCAACAGCAGCGCGCCGTCGGCGCTGTCGGGCTGAACCACGTTGATCGGATTGCCGTTGGCGTCGGTCTGGTCGCCGAACGCTTCGTATCCATAGGCCTTGTAATGCTTGGTCTGCGACGGTGAATCGAGGTGCGCATAGCCGAACGCTACGCCCAGCGTGCCGTCGGCGAACTGGTCGATATAGCTGACGCTCGCGCGGCCGCCCCAGTTGCGCAGATCCTGATTGAGGCGCTTTCCCTCGGTCTTCTCCCCGCGGACGTTGACCGCGAATGCCTGCTTGCCGAATTCGAGCGGACGGACGGTGCGCAGGTCGGCGGTGCCCGACAGGCCGAAACCGGCGATCTGTGCATCGGGCGTCTTGTAGATGACGACGCTGGAGAGCAGTTCGGAGGGATATTGGTCGAATTCGACCGCGCGGTTGTCGCCCGAACTCGCCTGCTGGCGGCCGTTCAGCAGCGTGGTCGTGAAATCGGGGGCGAGGCCGCGGATCGAGATCACCTGCGCGCGGCCGTTGACGCGCTGCGCTGCCAGACCCGGCAGGCGCGCGATCGATTCCGCGATCGACACGTCGGGCAGCTTGCCGATATCCTCGGCCGAGATTGCCTCGACTATCGACGTCTGGTTCTTCTTCAGGTCGATCGAATCCGCGATGCCGCGGCGGATGCCGGTGACGACGATGTCGCCGTCGGCGGCCTGATCGTCGGCGGCCTGCCCCGGCGGTTGCGCGGGCGCGCTCGCCTCCTGCGCCGTCGCGGGAATTGCAGCGGCGATCGCAAGCGCCGACGCCGTCAAGTACAACGCCTTGGAAGCAGTATATCCGACCGCGACGTTGCGCGTGTTGTAGAGCCCCATACGTCCTCCCCGCGGATGCGGTCGGTTCGATCCGACTAGCGTCCGAAATACTCGATCAAATTCACTGGCGTCCAAACCGGAAGCGCTTCCAACGCGTAGCAGAACTGGTCAGGGCTGCAACAATTTTTGCTGGCCGTACTCGGAAACCGAAATCCCACAACAAGCTGCGCCAGCCACGAAGAGATTACGGTGGGCATCACGGGCGCGCTCATATGCGCGTGGCGAACGATCAGTCGGGCGGACCCGCAGTGTAGTTGTTGACGCGATCGTATGAGTTGACTCTCCATATTGCGGGCCGGTGGCGGCTGGGCCGGTCAGGAAGTGATCGATGAGCGCGGATTCAACAACGTAGGACGGTTGACTACGTCCGCTACTAAAGGCGTTAGTGTCGGCCGCGCACTGCTAGGATCGAAATACCGCCGCCGAGTGTCAGCAGTGGCGCAAGACACGCCGCCATGGCGAGCGGCACGATCGCGAAGCGCGCGCCGTCGCCCAGCATCGTCGCCCCGATCAACAACGCCGACACGCCCGACGCGCTCGGCGCGCCGAGCGACAGCAGGCCACCCGCAACGCCCTTTTCTTCATCGGGAATCTCGTCCGCCAGGATCGTCAGCAGCGGCGCAAGCAACGCGTTGACCGCGAGTTGGAAGATCACCGCGGACAGAATAATTGTCGAAGATGATGTCGCCAGCGTGATGCCGATGTAAGAGAGCGCGGTTCCGACGGTGGCGATAGCCATCCCACGCCGTCGCCCACATCCGCGCGCAACTGCGCGGTCCAAGAACGGATTCTTGGGAGTATGAACGAACGGCAGGTTACAGGAATGGCTCAGACCACGCCAAATGACCGACTCTGGGTCAGGTGGTTTGGCGCACCGCCGCCCTTACTGATGGCGGAGGGTCTTCTCGAAGCCTTCATTCGCCTTCGTCATTTTGGCTAGCTTCCGCAGATAGGTCCGAACATGCCGTTCGAACCGAATATCGTCATGGAGACCGGTCGCAGGATACTCGTCCTGGCCGATCAGTTCTTTGAGGCGGGCGGTGAGCGCAGCCTGGTCGTTCGTGCAGTCGGCGCTCTTCAGCGCGCCGCAAGCCCATTCCTCGGCCGCGGCCTTGTCGAAATCATCCCGAGCGTCATAGCCGCGTCTGTCCGCAGCAGCCTGGTCCAGCCGCGACGCTTCGTAACGGCGCTCCAGCCATTTGCGGACCACTGCCGCATTCCAAGATTTCAACGGATCCGTCATCCTTCCTTCTCGATCGGCCCACCGCGATAGAACCCTGTCGTCAGCTTTCCATATGCTGCAGCAGATCGCTTCGCTACAGGCGAGGGCAATCAAAGCAGTTGGATCGAGCTATGGCCAGACGTTCAAAACATGATCCCTACGATCATCTTCCGCAGGAAGAAGACGCCCCGTCCGCGCTGGCGCCATGCTGGCTCTGCGGCCGGCCGACCGGCAAGATCATTGTCTGGCACCATCCCGTGCCCAAGAGCCGCGGTGGCCGTGATGTCGTGCCGATGCATTCGATCTGCCAGCAGACCCTGATCGCCAATTTCACCAATTCCGAATTGCAGCGGCATGGCACGGAGGTGGCGGGCCTTCTGGATCATCCGAACGTACGCAAATTTGTGGATTGGGTGGCCAAGAAGGATCCGGACTTTACCGCAACGATTCCGAAGAAGCAGCGCTGATACCTAACTTTCGGTTTCAGTGAATGAATGGCAGGTTTCAGCGACAGGTAAAGCGCCCTGAACGGCTGAGATTGGGTCTTCAGCTTCAAGTGGTTGAATCCAGTGACCGCCCCCATATTCACGGCATGACCAAGCTCATTGTCTGGCACGATGGCGGCTGCTCGCTTTGTCGCCGCGAGATAGCGCTGATGCGCCGGCTCGATATTCGAGGCGCGATCCGGTTTGTCGACGTGGCCGACGCCGCTGCGACATGCCCGATCGACCGGCGCCAGCTGTTGGCCCGGTTCCACGCGAGCGAGGATGGCGTACTCCTGTCCGGAGCCGCGGCGTTCGCGGCGATGTGGCGGGCGATCCCGGTCCTGCGGCCGCTGGGGCTGCTGGCCCGATCGCGCCTCGTGCTCGCGTTGATCGAGCGGCTCTACCTGGGCTTTTTGCGGGTTCGTCCCGGTCTGAAGCGGCTTGCCGGCGGCAGAGTTTCCATATGAGGCCGCGTCCCGACCAGATCGGCCCGGGCCAAGAAAGCGTGTGGAAGTATCCGCGTCCCGCCGTCGCCGAGTCGACAGACGCGCGCATCGTTATTCAGCATCGCGGCGCGATCGTCGCGGACACGATCCGCGCGATCCGAACGCTCGAGACGAGCCACCCGCCGAGCTATTACATTCCGCCCGACGACATCAGCGGTGGCGTCCTGCGATGCGCGGGCGGCGGCTCGTTCTGCGAATGGAAGGGGTCGGCGACCTATTGGGACGTCGTCATCGGCGACGTGACGCTGCCGCGGGTCGGCTGGAGCTACTCAAGCCCAACCCCGTCCTTCGTATCGCTGCGCGATCACGTCGCCTTCTATGCCGCCCCATTCGACCGTTGCACGGTCGATGGCGAGGTGGTGACGCCGCAGTCGGGCGGCTTCTATGGCGGCTGGATCACCGCCAACCTCGCCGGTCCGTTCAAGGGCGTCCCCGGCAGCATGGGCTGGTGAGGCGGTGAGCGACGAGGGCGCCCGCCGGCCCGACCGGTCGATCCCGCGCGGCCGACTGTCGCGGTTCGGCCATTTCGGCCGGCTCGCCGGCGGGGTGGCGGGCGGCATGGCGGTTGAGGGCATGCGGAGACTGGCCGCAGGTGAGCGGCCGCGGCTTGGCGACATGATCCTGACCCCGGGCAATGCGAAGCGCATCGCCGACCGGCTTTCGCACTTGCGCGGCGCCGCGCTCAAGCTCGGCCAGATGATCTCGATGGATGCGGGTGATTTGCTGCCGCCCGAACTGTCCACGATCCTAGCCACCGTCCGCAATCAGGCATATCGTATGCCGCCGCAGCAATTGGACGGCGTGCTGAAGCGCGAATGGGGTGCGGACTGGCGGCGACGTTTTTCGCGCTTCGACGCCACGCCGATCGCCGCCGCCTCGATCGGGCAAGTCCACCGTGCGGTCCTTCCTGATGGCCGGATCCTTGCGGTAAAGGTCCAGTATCCGGGCGTGCGGGCCAGCATCGGCGCCGACGTCGACAATGTCGCGACGCTGCTCCGTCTTTCCAATCTGCTCCCCCCGACCCTGGATCTCGCGCCGCTGTTGGCGGAGGCGAAACGGCAACTTGCCGACGAGGCCGACTATCTTCGCGAGGGTGCGCAGATGCGCGCTTATGGCGAACGCCTTGCGGATGACGAACGCTATGTCGTGCCTGCATTGCACGGCGAACTGACCACGACGGACGTGTTGGCGATGACGTTCGTCGAGGGTCGCCCGATCGAGGCTCTGGTCGACGCCCCCCAAGAGGTGCGCGACCGTGCGATGACGACGCTGATCGAGCTGGTGTTACGCGAGTTGTTCGAGTTCGGCGTGATGCAGACCGATCCCAATTTCGCCAACTATCGCTGGCAGGAAGCGACGGGGACGCTGGTCCTGCTCGACTTCGGCGCGACCCGCGAAGTGCCGACAGGCACCGCCCAATCGTATCGTACGCTGCTGGCGGCGGGTCTCGCCCATGATCGCGACCGCATCCGCGAGATCGCGGTGGAAACCGGCTTTCTGGGTGGCAACGCTGTCGCCGCGCACCGCGCCACGGTCGACCGGATGATCGCCGCGATCGACGACACCCTGGCGCTACCCGGACTATTCGATTTCGGCGACCGCGCGTTCGTCCCCACAATGCGGGAAGAAGCGCCTAATCTGGTGGGCGACCGATCGACCTGGCACGTCCCCGACATCGAAACGCTGTTCGTCCAGCGCAAGATCAGCGGCACCGCGCTGCTCGGCGCGCGATTGAAGGCGCGTGTCGACGTTACGGGACTGGCGGCGAAGGCGATCGCCGACGCCGCCTGACAGTCGAAGATATCTGAATGAACGTCCGCTCCTAAAATGCTTCAGCCAGATGCGAACGTCTGAAATTGGGCCAAAGTGGCCTCATTTTCTTTTGGTTCAAAGCATGCAGTGCTTTGGCCAATATAGGAAAATGATCCGAAGTTCATCATTGATAACTTTTAGGTAAATTTGTTGTGAGGCAAAGCGGGCTCCGCACATTGTCGAACGTAGCTTAAGCGCTTACCGCGGTTGTAGAAGCCTCACCGTGTCTAATAGAGTATCCATAGCAACCGGCCGGCGTAGAACGTGGCCAAATCCGAGACTCGCCAGAATGGTGTTTATGTGATCGTCGAACAGCGCAATCATGACCACCAATTTCGTCGAATGCAGCGCGGCCAATCGCGATCTGAAATCGATCAGGGAACGCAGATCGTCGCCCTCGCCAGCGCGATAGTCGACCAGCGTGATTTCAGGCCGGTGTTGCTCCGCGAGCGCGAGCGCATCACGGCGCGTTGCAACACACCTGACGGTCACGCCATCGACCGCGAGCATATCGCTGACGACCTGACGGTTCATTTCATCGGCGTCGATATAGAGAACGGTGTTCGGCGGCGTCGTCATTCTTCGATCCCAGGCCGTCCGCCGCGCTGACGCAATGGTCCGTCGGCCGCGTGGTCGGAAGCGAGCGCTATCGTCAACGGAGCGCTAAGTCAGTGATCCATAGGGATGATTGCCGCGGTTTCGATTCATCGGCAGATGACGCGGACCGAAAAGCGAATACGCATCGGACTATAGCGACCGGCCGCCACTCCCTCAGGCCGCGCCCGCTCAGCATGCCTCGGGGGTGGAAGTTTGCCCCTATACCCACCCTCGAGGCATCACCTACACTTGACGATCATGACCGCCCGGAACCTCCAGACGCGCCCAGTTCGTGATCCGTGGCCCGGTGGCAATCTGCTCATCGCGATTGTCTTCACCGGTGCGGTCTTTGCTGCGGCGTGGTTAAGCATGACGCTGTCTGCGCGCATGGTCGGCGTTTCGCCGATCTGGTTGGCCAATGGACTGGTGGTCGGCATCTTGGCCGGCCGATCGCCGCAGCTTGTGAGATGGTCCGGCCTCAGTGCGGTCGCAATCTTCGCAGCCAATCTTGCAACCGGAACGCCGCTGGCGCTCGCCGCTGCGATGACCGCGATCAACGTCGCCGAGATCGCGGGCCTGCTTACCATGCTGCGCTCGTCGAGCGTGTCGACCGGGCGGCCCGCCGGGCTCGTGCGCTTCATCGCGCTGGCGGTGGTCGCGGCATTGCTTAGCGCGCTGATCGCGGCCGCGATGCTGCACGTCATTACGGGGGCCGCCTTCGCCACCGTTTTGGAGATATGGCTCACCTCCGACCTACTCGGCCTTTTGATCATCGTGCCGCCCTTGGCCGGCCTGCGCTGGCGCGACGTGAATAGGCTGCACGAGCTGCGGCAGATGGCGCTGGCCGCCACGCTGTCGGGGTTAACCGGCTTCATCACCTTCGCTGTCTTCTCACAGCAACCCTATCCGCTCCTGTTCCTGGTGCTGCCGTGCCTGATCCTCAGCACGTTCACGCTCGGCTATCTCGGGGCGGCGTTGGCCAATACGGTCGCGGTGCTGGTGGCCGTCGCGATGACGTCGCTGGGTCAGGGGCCGATCGCATATCGGCTTGCCGACCCTTACGCGCGGACATTGTTGCTGCAGCTGTTCCTGGCAATAAACGCGCTGGTCACGTTCCCGGTGGCGGCGCTGTTGAAGCAGAGCCGCTATCTGACCGCGACGCTGCGGGATAACGAACGACGCGCGCGGCAGCTCGCCGAGAATATTCCCGCGGCCGTGATCGCCGTCCGCAACGGCAGGATCAGTTACGCGAACCCCGGCTTCGCGACGCTTACCGGCCGTGCAGTAGAGGCTGTTAACGAAAAGCCGTTCGACGAAATGCTGGCGGATGGCGCCCCGCCGTTGGACTGGACGAGCCGTCCCGGCGCACCGGTCCATGCCGATGAAGTGCCGCTGCTGCGCGCCGATGGGACGAGCCGCTACGTCGCCTTGTCGGCGACGCCGCAACATGGCGATCAGGACGATGCGAACGAGTGGATCGTCCTGCTGTTCGATATCGACGAACGGCGCGACGCGCTGCGCCGGATCGAGGCGAGCGAGCGGCTGCATCGGCTGCTGGCGGACAACAGCCACGACATGGTCGTGCGGATCGGCATCGACGGCGTGCGTCGCTATATCTCCCCGGCTTGCGAGCGGTTGCTGGGCTACACCGCCGACGAATTGCTCGGCGAAACGCCGATTGCGGCGATCCACGCCGACGACCGTGCGCGTGTCGAGCAGACGATCCGGTCGCTGCTGGACGGCGCGATCGATCCGCTCGCGACCTACCGCCAGCGCCACCGCGACGGCCACTACGTCTGGCTGGAGGCGGTGTATCGGCTTGTGCGCGATCCCCTGACCGACGCGCCTGTGGAATTCGTCGCCAGCGTGCGCGACGTGACCAGCAGACGCGCGGCGGAACGTGCTGCGACCACTGCGGCAGGACAGTTGAAGGAGAGCAACCGCCTCCTGACGATGGCCGAGAAGATGGCGCACGTCGGCCACTGGCGGCTGGATACCGTAACACAAGCATTGTTCTGGTCGAGCGAGGTATATGCCATTCACGGCCGGTCGGTGGACCACGTTCCGACACTGGCAAGCGGGATCGATGCCTATCATCCGGGTGACCGCGCGCGCGTCGCGGGGCTGCTGGAAGTGGCGATCGGGCAAGGCGATCCTTTCAGTTTCGAGGCACGCATCGTTCGTCCCGGCGGTGAAATCCGCTGGGTCGCGGCGAGCGGCCAGACAGAAAGCGCGCCGAATGGCGAGATCGTCGGGGTATTTGGCGTGTTCTGCGACATTACCGAGCGCGTCGTCGCAGAACAGGAGTTGATCGCCGCGCGGGTGGCGGCCGAAGAGGCGCTGGAGGCGCGATCGGTCTTTACGTCCACGCTGACGCACGAAATCCGTACGCCGCTGACCGGGTTGCTGGCTGCGGCCGAACTGTTGCGTAGCGGTAGCGGAGCAGACGACCAGCGCCGTCATCTCGATGCGCTGCACCGCTCGGCCGAACTGCTGTCGTCGATCATCGACGACGTGCTGATTTTCTCCAAGCTGGACGAAGGGCAACTCGAAACCGAACACATCGATTTTGATCTCGGTGCGCTGTGCCGTGTCGTCGTCGTCGCCTTCACCGCCAGCGCTGCGCAAAAGCAGATTTCACTGGTCGTGGATGGCGACATACCGACGCGCCGAGTGGTCGGCGATCCGACGCGCATTCAGCGCGTGCTGGCCAATTTGCTGTCGAACGCGGTCAAGTTCACCGACCGCGGCGGGATCGTGCTGCGGGTCGAGCATATTGTTGATGAAGGTCTGCAAATATGGCGCTTCACCGTCGCCGATACCGGGATCGGCATACCGCCTATGCGTATCGACGACATCTTCGATCCTTTCGTGCAGGCGGATGCGTCGATCACGCGCAGTCGCGGTGGCACCGGGCTGGGCCTGGCGATATGCCGCATGCTGGTCGACGCGATGGGGGGACAGATTTGTGTGCGCAGCGATGCCGCCGGATCGGAATTCGCCTTCACCTTGCCGCTGCCGGATGCCGCGCCAAGCACCGCAGCCGCGCCGGTTTCGGAGCCGGTCGTGTCTAGTCGATCGCTGGACGTGCTGGTCGCCGAAGACAATGACACCAATCGCTATCTGATCGTCGCGCTGCTCGAACGCCTGGGCCACTCGGTCGCGACGGTCGAGAATGGCGCGTTGGCGGTCGAGGCGGCGCGCACGCGGGGCGCGCGCCCGTTCGATCTGATCCTGATGGATGTGCAGATGCCGGTGATGGACGGGATCGCGGCGACGCAGGCGATCCGCGCGCTGCCCGGTCCCGCAGGATCGACCCCGATCTGCGCCGTTACCGCGGACGATATTCGTCAGCGCCGGGTGCAGCTGCTGGCGGCCGGGCTGAACGACGTCCTGGCCAAACCGATCAGGCGCGACGCGCTGGAACGCGTGCTAGGCGCCTTCGATCGCGCCGCTCCGCCCCGTGACGCCGACGAATCGCGCTTTCTCGAATCCGCGACTGCGATCGACGCCGACCGGGTGGCGGCATTGACCGCGACGGTCGGCGTCGCGGGACGTGACAAATTGCTCGCATTGCTGATCGACGACGCACAACGTCGGCCCCGCGCGATCCGGGCATGTTTCGAACAGGGCCGTTACGACCAGATGGCGATGGAGGCGCACAGCCTGCGCGGTGCGGCGGCGATCGTCGGCGCGGAGACGCTGGTCGGGACGCTTCGTCGTCTGGAACAGGCGATCGATACGAAACAGGTCGAGGCCGCCGCGGTCATCGCGGTGGAGGCGGCGGCGGACGCGGTGTCAGTCCAGGCGAGCGAATTGCGTCAGACGCTACCGGGCTGATCGGTCGGCACCGGATCGAAGCTTTTCAGCAGCAGCACCGCCTGCGTCCGGTTGCTGACCCCGATCTTGCGAAAGATCGCTGCCAGGTGCGACTTCACGGTCGGCTCGGCGATGCCCAGGTCGTAGGCGATCTGCTTGTTCTGACGCCCGCTGGCGATCGCGCGCAGCACCTTCAGTTGCGCCACCGACAGCTCGCCGATCCGGGCGGCGCGCGGATCGCTGTCGACGGGATCGGCCATCGCGCCGTCGGGCAGCCATTGTCCGCCGGCCAGCAGGACGCGGATCGCGCCGACCATACCCTCGATCGGCGTCGCCTTCGACAGGAACCCGCGCGCGCCCAGCTTAACGGCCTGATGGACGATAGCGGGTTCGTCGCGGCTGGTGACGATTGCGATCGGCGTGGCGGGCCGCATAGCACGCAGCATCGCCAGCCCCGCGAAACCCTGAACGTCTGGCAGCATCAGATCGAGCAGGATCAGATCGTGGCTATGCGCGCGCGCTGTCGCCTCCGCATCGGCCAGCGTCGCCGCAGCATCGACCAGAATGGTCGGATCGGCCGAATGCGCCGCCATGGTCAGCGCGGTCGCGAACATCGGATGGTCGTCGGCGATCAGGATACGCTGCACGACTTGTCTCTCCGTCAGGAATCTCGACGAATCGCGCTCCCAATCGGGGCCGATCGCAAAGGATTAGGTAAGACATCTAAGCGTGTGAAACGCGCGTTTCCACTGAAAGGATGATGCCCGGAAAACGGCCGCTCATCCCTTTGAATGAGTGCGCGCCGGCGGGAAGGTATCGTTAACGGTGTCGGGCGTGGATGGTGGGCATGGACACGCAGCATCCACCCCTTCGCCAACGCCAACGCCGTCACGCGGCGGTCGCGTTCTTCATCACAAGCTCGTTCGCGGCGCTGTTGCCCAGCTCCGCTCAGGCAGCCGGTGTTCGCGCCGGATCGCTGATCGCGAACACCGCGACCGCCACCTATGACGATGGCGCGACGACCGCGACGGTAAGCTCCAACACGGTAACGCTCAAGGTCGACGAGATCGTGGACGTTGCGGTCGCGTCACGCGATTCCGCCGACCTTCGCGTCGCCGCCGGATCGAGCGGCAATGTGCGCAGCTTCACCGTATCCAACCCAGGCAACGGCATGGAGGCATATGTCCTGACCGCCGACGGGCACGTCGACGGGACGGCGTTCGATGCGACGATCACCGGGCTGGCGATCGATACGAATGGCAACGGCGTGTACGAAGAGGGCGTCGATGCGCCGTTTGTCGCGGGATCGGCCACGGCTGCGATCGCCCCGGACGCCTCCATCACCGTGTTCGTCCTGTCCTCCATTCCGGCCGGGGCCAGCGACGCCCAGCGCGGCGCGGTGCTGCTGCGCGCAGTGGCGGAAACGGGCAGCGGACCTGCGGGCACCGTCTTTGCGGGCCAGGGCGCAGACGGCGGTGATGCGCTGATCGGCGCCACGACCGCCGACGCGCGGGCGACCGGCGGGCTGATCGTTTCGCGCGCGAGCGTGCGGTTCGAAAAGGCGGCGGTCGTGCTCGATCCCTTCGGCGGCACGCGCGTCGTGCCGGGATCGATCGTCACCTACCGCCTGTCAGCCACGGTAGACGGCAGCGGCACGGCGCCCGGATTGCGTATCGCCGACACGATCCCGGACGGCACCAGCTACGTCGCGGGCAGCCTGTCGCTGGACGGCCGCAGCCTGACTGACGCTGCCGATTCCGACGAAGGCGCGGGCTCGGCCACGCGCATCGACGTCGTGCTGGGCGATGTCGCCGCGGGCGCCGCGCGCGTCACCGCCTTCAAGGTCAAGATCAACTAATCGCTCGAAAGGAACCTGCCATGAAACCGACCCTTCCCCTTCTCGTCCTTCTCCCCGCGCTGGTTGCCGCTGCCGCGCCGTCGGTGCTGCTCGACAGCGTCGTGCTCTCCGAACAGCTCGGCGTCGTGAACGGCAAGCCGCAGACCGTGCTGACGACGCCGGGCACCGTTCTTCCGGGCGACAAGCTGGTGTTCCGCACGCGGTATCGTAACGAGGGCAAGGCCCCGGCGACGAAAGTCGTGGTGTCCAACCCGCTGCCCGCAGGCGTCGCCTTCGCCGGACAGGCATCGCCTGGCAGCGACTTCTCGGTCGATGGCGGGCGCACGTTCGGGGCGTTCGGCGCGCTGAAGGTGCGCGACGTATTGGGCGCCACCCGCGCCGCTACCGTCGCCGACGTCACCACGATCCGCTGGACCGTGGCGACGATCGCGCCCGGCGCATCGGGCACGCTCAGCTATCGCGGGATCGTCCGCTAGTCATTCGACCGCCCCGGCGCGCGGCGGACCGATAGCGCGTCGAACAACCAGACGAAGGAAATGACGATGACACGTACCAGCATATGGCTGGGCGCGGTGAGCCTGTGCGCGCTCTCTGCGCTGGCCGCCACGCCTGCTTCCGCCCAATCCACGCAGACCGCGGCGGGCAGCAGCATCACTAACACCGTTTCGATGAACTATCAGGTCGGCGGGGTCACGCAGACCACGCAGACCGCGTCCGACACCTTCACGGTCGATCGCAAGGTCAACCTGACCGTGGCCGAACTCGGCACCACGACGACGCAGGTGTCGCCGGGGCAGACCGCAGTGGTGACCACGTTCCAGGTCACCAACACCTCGAACGCTACGCTCGACTTCGCGCTCGTCGTCACGCAGCAGGCGGGCGGCGCGGGCGCGCACGCCAACACCGATACGTTCGACGTGTCGAACGTGCGCATCTTCGTCGATACCAACGGCAACGGCGTCTATGACGCGGGCACCGATACGCAGGTGACGTACCTGGACGAGATCGCCGCCGACACGACGCGGACCGTGTTCGTGCTGGCCGACGTGCCGCTCGGCCGTGCGACCGGCGACGTGGCGGCGGTGACGCTGACCGCAACCGGGCGCGAAGGTGGCGCGGCAGGGGCCACCGGCGCCGCACTGGTGCAGACCGCAGGCGCGAATACCAGCGGCATGGACACCGTCTTCGCCGACGGGGCGGGATCGACCGACGCGTCGCGCGACGCATCCTATTCGGCCAAGGACGACTATACCGTGCTGGCCGCCGCGCTGACGCTAACGAAGGTGAGCCGGATCGTCAGCGATCCGTTCAACGGCACCACCAATCCCAAGATGATCCCCGGATCGGTGGTCGAATATTGCATCGCGGTCAGGAACGCCGCGGGCGGTGCGAGCGCCACGAACGTCGCGCTGTCGGACGTCCTGCCCACCACGACGACCTATTCGTCCGCGTACGGCATTTTGCTGAACGGCACGATGACCGGATCGACGTGCAACCTGGATGGCGCGTCGGGCGGCAGTTACGGATCGGGCACGGTCAGCGGCACGCTGCCCAGCCTGACGGCAGGCGATGCGCGCACGCTCGTCTTCCGCGTCACCGTCAACTGAGCTTTCGCCAGCGCGTCCGTGAAATCCCCGACGGACGCACCGGCGAAGACCTGGAACTCCTTATGATCCGCCCGATCCTTCACCGCCTGCTGGCGCTGCTGATCCTGTCGTGCATTGCCGTCGGGCAACCGGCGCTGGCGTCGTCGCAGGTGGTGAACGTCGCGCAGGCGACGTGGGATGTTGCGGGTGGAACGACCAGCCTGCCCTCGAACGTTGTCGTGCTGCCGGTCGAGCAAGCGCCGACCGCGACGCTGACGGCCTATCACCCCGGCGGCATTACGTCGCCGCGTGCCCCGGTCTGCCACCGGGCGGACGGCGGCAGCCTCCCGATTTTGCTCCCCGCCCCGCCGGGGACGACCCCGATCGATCCCGCCCCCGCCACCGCCATCCGCGCGGGCGAGACGTTGCTGTTCAAGCTGGTGGCGCGCTTCGCCAATCGCGATGCCGCCGCCGTAGACAGCTTCAACGCGGTGATCGTGACGACGCACGGCGACCGCGAGGTGCTGACGATCTTCGAGACCGGCGTCGACACCGGCGAATTCGTCGGTGCGATCCCAACCCGCGCGGTGCCGCCCGCGGTCGTTCCTGGCGACTGCGCGCTAAGCCTGCTGCCCGACGATCAGGTTTCGATCGAATGCCAGAAGACCGGTGACCAGCATCCGATCGTCAGCACCTCGCTCGACGTGCTGATCGATCCCTACGGCCTAGTGTTCGACAGCGAGGACGGGACGCCGGTGTCGGGCGCTCGCGTGACGATGATCGATGCGGCGACCGGGCAACCCGCGCGCGTTTTCGCCCCCGACGGGACCACGCCCTGGCCATCGACCGTCGTCACCGGCGAAACCGTGATCGACGGTGCGGGTAACCGATATCCGTTGCCGCCGGGCGAGTACCGCTTCCCGCTGGCCGCGCGTGGCAACTACCGGCTGCAGGTCGCGCCGCCCGCGCCCTATAGCGCGCCGTCGAAGGCGACCGCGGCGCAGCTCGTTGGCCTGACGCGTCCCGATGGCGAGCCGCTGACGATCGATCCCGCGTCCTATGGCGGCAGCTTCCTGCTGTCCGATCCCGCCCCGGTGCGGATCGACGTGCCGCTCGATCGCCCGGCGGTGGCGGTCAGCGTCAGCAAGACAGCGTCGCGCGGGACGGCGTCGCCCGGCGACGCCGTGCTCTACACCGTGACCGCGCACAATCCCGACGGCGCGCACGCAAAGCGCGGCGTGACGCTGACCGACATCCTGCCCCCCGCGATGCGGCTGCGCAGCGGCACGATCCGCGTCGACGGGCAGCCCGATTCGCAGGCGGTGACGGTTGCGACCGACGGGCGGCGGATCACGATCGCGCTCGGCACGCTCGCCCCGGCGGCCACGCGCACCGTCACCTACGCGCTGGAGGTCCGTCCCGACGCGCGCGAGGGCGAGGCGATGAATCGCGCGACCGCAGTGGACGCGCGCGGTCGCGAAAGCGTGGCGAGCGTGGCCGTGCGGATCACGCGCGAAACGATCGCGGCGCGGATGACCATCGTCGGCCGCATCGTCGACGCCGCCTGTGAGGCGCGCGCGCCTTTCCTGCGCGGTGTGGCGGGTGTGCGCGTGCTGCTGGAGGATGGCAGCTACGCAGTCACCGACCGCGACGGACGCTATCATTTCGAAGGCGTCGTGCCGGGCACGCATGTGGTCAAGATCGATGCCGCGGGCAGCCCGGCATGGTCTTTCGTCGATTGCGCGCGCAGCACCCGGTCGGCGGGCAGCGCGACGTCGCGCTTCGTGGAGGGGCAGGGCGGCACGCTGGCCGCAGCCGACTTCCATGCCGTGCCAAGCGGCAGGGCCGTGATTCAGGACGCGGTCACGGTCGCCTTGTCCGACCGCGACGCCGCGGGGGCCGAGCGCGACTGGTTCGCAGGCGGCGGGCCGAACATCGCCTGGCTGTTTCCGGAAGCCGATCACAACCCGCGGTCGCCCGCGATCCGCGTCGCGATCCGGCATCTGCCGAACCAGAAGATTCGGCTGTTGGCGAACGGTCGCGCGGTCGATCCAATCACGCTGGACGGCACGCGGAACGATCCGACCAACAGCTTTGCGGTGACGCTGTGGCGCGGCGTGCCGCTGACCGGCGCGGCGACGACGCTGATCGCCGAGGTGGTCGGTGCGGACGGCAAGATCGTGGAGACGCTCACCCGGCGCGTGGCGTTCATCGCCTCGGCGGCACGGGCGGAATTCGTCGCCGCACGGTCGGTGCTGGTCGCCGACGGCGTGCAGCGGCCGGTGATCGCGGTGCGGATGCTGGATCGCGCGGGTCGCCCGGTGCATCACGGCGTCGTGGGTGAGTTTGCGCTACCCGCACCCTATGAAGCCGCGGTCGCGGTCGACGCCGAACAGGCGCGGATGTTGTCGGGGGTCGATCGCGCTGCGCCGTCGTGGCGGGTCGATGGCGACGACGGCGTCGCGCTGATCGCACTTTCGCCGACAACGATCAGCGGTGCGCTGACGCTGCAATTGCAGTTCCGCGACGGCGATCAGACGCGCGTCCAGACGATTGACACCTGGCTGTCGCCGGGCAACCAGCCGTGGACGATCGTCGGCCTGGCCGAGGGGCGGATCGGACATCATGCGCTGGCCGACAAGGTCGAACCGCTCGCCGCCGCGGCCGGCGATCTGGAAGCGTCTGGTCGCGTCGCGCTGTACGCCAAGGGGCGGGTCCGCGGCGACTGGCTGCTGACCTTCGCCTATGACAGCGCGAAGCGGCGTGCGGAGCAAGGGCTGACCGGCGCGATCGACCCGAACGCCTATTACACCGTCTATGCCGATCGGAGCGAACGCCGCTACGACGCCGCCTCCACGCGCAAACTGTACCTGAAGCTGGAGCAACGGCAATTCTATGCGCTGTTCGGCGATTTCGTCACCGGCTTCGGCGACACGGTGCTCGGCCGGTACGTCCGCGCTGGGACCGGCGCGAAGACCGAACTGCGCCACGGCCAGATCACCGCCAGCGCGTTCGGCGCGCGGTTCGAGACGCACCACCGCCGTGACGAAATCCAGGGCAACGGGTTGTCCGGCCCGTATGCGCTGTCCGCCAGCGGCGTGGCGGCGAACAGCGAACAGGTGGCGATCGAGGTGCGTGATCGCACGCGGTCGGAACGGATCGTCGAGCGCCGCACGCTGACCCGCTTCGTCGACTACGACATGGATTATGCCGCGGGCACGGTCCGCTTCTCCGCGCCCGTGCTGACCCGCACCAGCGCGCTCGACCCGCAATTCATCATCGTCGATTATGAACTGTATGCCGCGGCGGGCGGCGCGGTCAGCGGTGGTGCGCGCGCGACGTGGAGCAGCAAGGATCGGGCGCTCCGCATCGGCGCGACCGTACTGAGCGACGCGGGCGAGGATCGCCGGACCTCGATCGCCGCGGCCGACGTGCGGCTGCGCGTCGGTGCGGGAACCGAGGTCCGCGCCGAGATCGCCGCGAGCCGCGCGCGCGGCGCGACCGATGCCGCCTGGCTGGTCGAGGCCGAACATCACGATGCGCGCGTCGACTTGCTGGCTTATGCCCGACAGCAGGACGCGGCATACGGCGTGGCGCAACAGAACGCCGCGGAGCGCGGTCGCCGCAAGATGGGCGTGGACGCGCGGGTGCGCATTACCGATGCATTGTCGGCATCGGGCAGCGCGTGGATCGACGACGACCTGAGCGGCGATGCGCAGCGGCGGGCGGTGCGCGCACGGGCGGAGTATCGCCACGGATCGACCAACCTGCGGCTGGGCGTGGTCCATGCCGAGGACCGCACCACGGAGGCCACGAACACTTCCACTTTGCTGGAGGCGGGCGCGTCGCGCGCCGTGCTCGACGGCCGCGTGACGCTCGATGCATCGACCAGCATCGCGCTGGGCAGCGCGGACAGCGCCGATTTTCCCGCGCAGCACCGCGTCGGCGCACGCTTCGCGGTAACCCCCGACGTCACGCTGATCGGCGGATATGAGATCGCCAGCGGCGGCGCGGTCGACGCCCGCACCGCGCGGATCGGGTTCGACGTTAAGCCGTGGAACGGTGCGCGGCTGACCAGCAGTGTCGGCGATCAGCAGATCGCCGAATACGGTCGCCGCGCCTTTGCCGCCTATGGCCTCGCGCAGTCTCTGCAGCTCGATGCGCACTGGACGGTCGACGCGACGCTGGACGGCAATCGCACGCTAAACGGAATTTCAGTGGCGGATGTCGTCAACCCTGCGCATCCGGTCGCATCGGGCGGGTTCGTCGGCGGCGGATCGACGCTGACCGAGGATTTCACCGCGATCACGCTGGGCGGCACGTATCGCGCGACATTGTGGAGCGCGACTGCGCGGGTCGAGCGGCGGTTTGCAGCGGACGAGGACCGCGCGGGCGCAACGCTGGGCGTGATCCGCCAATTGGGCGAAGGCGTGTTCGGTGCGCTCGCGACCTGGACGCAGGCCGCCCGCGACGGCGGCGCGCAGTCGACGACGCTCGATATAGCAGTGTCCGGCGCATATCGTCCCGCCAGCAGCCGGCTCGCCGCGCTCGGCAAGGTTGCGTGGATCGCGGACAGCGTGACCGGTGCGGTTGCGGGCGTGGCCGGACCGATCGGCAGCATCCCGCTGTCGATCACCGGCGATGCTGTGTCGCGACGCCTGGTTGCGAGCATGTCGCTCGACTGGGCGCCCTATGGTCGCGACGCCGACGGCCTTTACCAACGTGACGAATTCGGCCTGTTCATCGGCACGCGCTACGTTTTCGACCGGATCGACGGGCTGGACGTGGCGGGGTTGTCGACGCTGATCGGCTGTGACGCGCGCGTCGGTCTCGGCGACCGGTTCGAGTTCGGGCTGACCGGCACGCTGCGCGGCGACCTGGCGCGCGGCAGCTTCGGATACGCCTTCGGTCCGTCGGTCGGGTTTCGTCCGGCGCGCGACGTGCTGATCGGAGGCGGGTGGAACGTTCACGGTTTCGCCGACCGCGATTTCGCCGCCGCTCGGCAGACCCGGCAGGGACCGTACGTCACCGCGCGAATGAAGTTCGACGAGGGCAGCCTCGCGTTTCTGGGATTGACCAAGTGAAGAAGGCTTTTCTCATTTCGGCTATCGCGTTGGCGCTGACCCCGGTTGCGGCGGCGGCGGATTGCGATGCGGCCAACCGCTACGGCTTCCTTTTCGCCAATCAGGCGGCGGCGACGTTGACCTATGGTTCGACCTACAATTACACCGCCAGCACGACGGGCGGCGCCACCCGCGCATTCTCGATGACACCGACACAGAACGGCCTGAGTTCGACGCAGGCGGGTGGAGCGCAGATGCCGGCGATAACCACGCTGGTCACCGGTCCGGACGCGACGAAGCGCGATCTGGTGCTGGGCGGCACTTTTGCGGGACGAACCGCCGATATCGCGAGCGGCACGCGGGTGGTGTCGGTCACGTTCACCTTCGCGCAGCCGATCCGAGACTTCGCCATCAAGGTGCATGACGTCGATTTCACCGCGAACCAGTATCGCGACTGGCTGATGGTGACGGGGGTTGGCGCCGGGGTGACCTATACGCCTGCGATGACGACGCCGTGGGGAAACAGCAACGCGGCCGGGGGCGCGCGCACAAACGCCAGTTCCAGCGTGACGGTGGGCGCGTCGTCCACGCCAATCGCGCTGACCGCGGCGCAGGGTGCCGGATCGGGCGCGTCCGGCAACAATTCGGACACTGGGACCGTCACCGCCACCTTCGCGCAGCCCGTCACGACGATCACCGTCCGCTATGGCAACGCGCCGTTCACGTCGGGCGAAACCGCAACCGGGCAGCAGGCGATCGGGATAGAGGGCATCAGTTTCTGTCCCATGCCGCAGGTGAGCGTGACAAAGACGTCTGCTCCGGTCGGGACTCACGCGCTGCCCGGCGGCGACGTCCGTTACACCTTTACTGTCACCAACACCGGCGGCAGCCCGGTCGATGCGGGGACCATCGTGCTGACCGACGTCCTCCCGGCCGCGATCACCTTCCGCAATATCCCATTGGACCCGGGGACGGGCGCTCCGTTTGACATCGCGCCGGGCAACAGCGGCATGACGATGACCAACGGATCAGGGGTATTTTCCAACACTGGCGGATCGACCTTCGGCTACGCCCCGGTCGTCGGCTACGATCCGGCAGTCAACGCCATCCGCATCGCGCCGAGCGGGACGATGGCCGCCAGCTCCACTTTTTCGGTAAGTTTCGTCGCTGCAATCAAATAGTCAATTCTTTAGGGAGCCGCATCCGTCAGAGTGATTGCGCGCTAGGTGTAATTACCTTCGGCCAGTGCTGCTTGCACCCAAACGTCGAGGGAGCGCCGACCAGGGAGCGCGGGTTCGCCAAGAACGGCTGCTGAATGAATGTCTGATATCAGGACCGTTTATTGCTTCGTGAATGTCTTCTCCGCCTTCTGCGGCCAAATGCGTCGGCTCCTCCAGACATTATAGAGGAGCCGATCACGTGTCTTACGCGGCTGCTCCGCCATCGATGTTGAGCGTGGTGCCGGTTATGTAGCTCGCATCCGGTCCAGCGAGGAACGATACCGCGCCTGCAATCTCCTCGACTTTGCCGTAGCGGCCGAGTGGGATGAAGCCGATCATTTGCCCGGCGAACTCGCTGTTGGCGGGGTTCATGTCGGTGTCGATCGGTCCCGGCTGCACGGTGTTGACCAGGATGTTGCGTGGGGCGAGATCCTTCGCCCACCCGCGTCCCAGCGCCGCCACGGCTGCTTTGGTCGCGCTATAAGCCGCGGTCGCAGGAAAGGCCATCTCGCCCGAGACGCTGCCGATCAGGATAATGCGACCACCATCGTTCAGGTGCGGCAGGGCCGCGCGCGTGCCGACGTGCAGGCCTTTCACGTTGACGCCGAACTGGCGGTCGTAGATTTCGTCGCTGTCATCGGCGATGGCGGCGAACTCCGCGACGCCGGCATTGTGGACCAGGATGTCGATCCCGCCGAGGGCGGCGGCGGCCTGTTCGACGCCGGCCCGCTGCGACGCGGGATCGGCGGCATCGGCCTGAAAGGCGAAGGCGGAGCCGCCCGCACCCTCGATTGCCGCCACGGTCGCGTCCGCCGCCGCCTTGTTGCCGGCATAGGTGATCGCCACCGTTGCGCCATCGGCCGCCAGTCGCCTGGCGATGGCCGCACCGATGCCGCGCGATCCACCGGTGACGAGCGCCTTCTTGTGTGCAAGTGACATGTGATTCCTCCAAAATGTGGCCCGCGATCACGGTGGCGTGCGCTGTTGGCAGGCAGAAAGATGGAGCCTCGCTTTAATAGTTCAATATTACCGAACTATTAAATTGGCAGCCGCGTTCTATATTTCGGCCTATGCCCCGCTTCACCCATCCCCGGCTGGAGGACGTGCCGCTCGACCTGGCGCTCCACGCGCTCGCCGATCCTAACCGGCTGGGCATGGTTGCGCGGCTGGCCGCGACCGCGCGGCTGAGCTGCACCGATGCGGCGCCGTGCGAGACGATTCCGAAGAGTACGCTGTCGAACCACCTCAAGCTGCTGCGGTCTGCGGGGTTGATCGAGACGACGCAGGCCGGGCGCGAGATGATCAACACGCTGCGCCGCGTCGACTTCGACCGGCGCTTTCCCGGCCTGCTCGACGCGGTGCTCGCCAACCGGCCTGCCTGATTATCGGCCGATCGCGTCGAGTTCGGCTACGGCGTCCTTCGGCAGCGTCAGCGATGCCGCGGCGAGGTTCTCGCGGAGGTGGGCCACCGACGAGGTGCCGGGGATCAGCAAGATATTGGGCGATCGCTGGAGCAGCCAGGCGAGCGCCACCTGCATCGGCGTTGCCTCAAGCTGCGCCGCCACGTCCGACAGCGCCGCCGATTGCAGCGGGCTGAAGCCCCCGAGCGGGAAGAATGGGACGTAGGCGACGCCCTCCGCCGCCAGCGCGTCGATGAAGGCGTCGTCGTCGCGATGAGCGAGGTTGTACTGGTTCTGGACGCACGCGATCTGGGCGATGTCGCGGGCTTCCTCGAATTGCGTCGGCGTCACGTTGCTGAGACCGATGTGGCGCACCAGCCCCTGCCGCTGCAGGTCAGCAAGCGCCTTGAGCGGTGCGGCGAGCGATCCTTCCGTCGGGCCGTGGACGTCGAACATCAGCCGCAGGTTGACGACGTCGAGCGCCTCCAGGCCCAGGTTCTTCAGATTGTCTTCGACGGCGCGCGCCAGTTCGTCCGGTGCGAACGCGGGCAGCCACGAAGCATCCTCGCCGCGCCGCGCGCCGATCTTGGTGACGATCAGAAGGTCGTCGCAATATGGGGACAGCGCCTCGCGGATCAGACGGTTGGTGACGTGCGGGCCGTAGAAGTCGCTGGTGTCGATATGATCGACGCCAGCCTCCACGGCGGCGCGGAGGACGGCGAGCGCCTGATCGTAGTCGTGCGGCGGGCCGAATACGCCCGGCCCCGCGAGCTGCATCGCGCCATAGCCGAGCCGCTTTACGGTGCGTCCCGCGAAGGAATAGGTGCCTGCATGATCGATCGTCATCGTCATCGTCATCGTCATCGTCATTCTCCTGTGCTGGCGCGGAGATACGGCTTGCGGATCACTGCGATAAGCGGGAGTGATCCGCACGGGCTGTGCGGAAAACCGAACGATGAAGGCCGACCTCGCCGATCTCAACGCCTTCCTCGCGGTCGCGCGGGCGCGCGGCTTTCGCGACGCGGCGCGCGTGGTGGGATCCAGCGCCTCGACCCTCAGCGAGGCGGTGAGGCGGCTGGAAGCGCGGCTGGGCGTGCGCCTACTCCACCGCACCACTCGCAGCGTCGTGCCGACCGAAGCGGGAACGCGGTTGATCGAGCGGCTGGCGCCGGCACTCGGCGAGGTGGAGGCAGCGCTCGACGTCGTGAACCTGTTCCGCGACCGTCCTGCGGGCACTCTGCGGCTCAATGTACCTGTCAGCACGGCGCGACTAGTGCTGCCGACGATCCTGCCGGGCTTCCTCGCCGCCTATCCTGACATCCAGGTCGAGATCGTCGCTGAGGACGGCTTCGTCGACATGGTGGCGTCGGGCTGCGATGCCGGTATCCGCTACGACGAGCGGCTGGAGCAGGACATGATCGCCGTGCCGATCGGCCCGCGCGTCCAGCGGTTCGCGACGGCGGCGGCACCCGCGTATCTGGACGCACGAGGCCGACCCACCCACCCGCGCGACCTTCTGGACCATGCGTGCCTGCGCGGTCGGTTCACCAGCGGCGCGCTGACCAGCCCGTGGGAGTTCGAGCGCGACGGCGAGGTCGTGCGGATCGAGCCGCAGGGGCCGCTGATCGCCAGCGTCGCCGGGGCCGCGGACCTGCTGGTCGACGTAGCGATCGCGGGCGGCGGGATCGTTTCGCTGTTTGAGGACTGGCTGAGGCCGGCGCTCGGCTGCGGCGCGCTGGAAGCGGTGCTGCCGGACTGGTGGCAATCCTTCTCCGGCCCCTTCCTCTACTATTCGGGACGCCGCCTCGTTCCGCCGCCGCTGCGCGCCTTTCTTGACTTTACCCGCAGCTAGGACGCCACTTGCCGATCCCTTGCGATGCTACATCGATTTTAATGAATTCGGTGAGTACGGAACAGGCGGTGGATGGCTTCGTCATGTGCGTGGCAACAAGCTGAACGAAGGTCCGAAGTTGGGGAAGGCTGATGGGCCTGCGAACGTCTGGTTGTGGGTCAAGGCTGACGCAAGTAGACGGCGTTGGGCTTAGGACGAACCCGCCATCGTAATCGGTGTGCTGCTCACGTGCTGCCACCACGCGGAAGCTAATTTGCTTTTCATGCCTTGGACTCGAGCGTCGCCTTGCAAGGTGGCGTTACGAAATAAGTGGAGATCGATTGCCGTCTGCTCCGCGAATGCCGCTAGCGGAGCATGCTCATATTTGAGCAAATCGGCGATACGCTGCACCCGGCTCATCGCTCCAGGGGGCGTGCCGTTGCCGTCGTAACCAACGATCGACTCGATTGCAGCGAACAAGGCGGGGACTGCGGAACTGGCCATAGGATCATCTTGGCAGATTATACTTAACAAACTTGCATGCTTTACCGGCGGCGCTCTGACTTCGACATTCTCGCGGCAGGTCCGAGACCTCGCAAAAATCGACGTAACCAACGGGAATTTAGCGCTAAATACGAGTTGAAAAAGAAACTTAGTGAGCGTCTGGTTGCAGCAAAGAGCCAAGGTGGCCGGAGTGACCCTATGTGGGCCGCCGTGGACGCAACGCAATTTCCAACTCTGGTTTTTCGGCATACCTTGATCGCGCAAGCTCGAGGATAGGTAAGATGGCGGAGCGATCGGCACCAGCGGACGTGGCGGCGATGGACGCGCGGATCGCCGGCGTAGGTGATTGGCGCGGTGAGACGCTGGCGCGGATGCGTGCGTTGATTCGAGAGGCGCTGCCGGACGTAGTTGAAACGATGAAGTGGAAGAAGCCGTCCAACCCGGCCGGCGTTCCGGTATGGGAACGTGCGGGAGGCGGTATTCTCTGCACCGGCGACGCTTTCAAAGACAAGGTCAAGTTCACCTTCGGCCGTGGCGCCATGCTGTCCGATCCAGATGGCGTATTCAATGCTGGCTTGAACGGGAACGCCATGCGCGCGATCGATTTGCGGAAGGGAGAGACGGTTGACCCCGACGCATTCCGGGAGCTGGTACAGGTGGCAGCGGCCGACCAAGCGGCACAGCGCCAGAAGCGCTAGCAGCAAACGCTGGCGACCATGGAAGCGAGCGAGACCATACTGGCGCTACTCGCCGACCGCGCCGCCGAGGCAACGATCTGTCCGAGCGAGGTAGCTCGGTCATTGGCTACCATGGCTAGCGGGAAGTCATCGGCCGGGGGGGTGGCGCAACACGATGCCGGCGGTTCATGCCGCAGTTGACCAGTTAGTGGACGAGGGACTGGTGCGGCTGAGCTGGAAGGGGCGGAAACTCGTGACACGGGCCGGACCATATCGGATCGGTCGTTGCGTGCGCAGACGGCGACAGCATCACGTTACGGAAGCACGGTAATTCCCGGTTAGCCAAATGGCCTCGTCAACAGCATGAATGAATGGCCGCGATTGAGAAATTGAAAGGCCGGACTTGAGCGTTTGATTCTGGTCTAGTTCACCGTATCGACGCCGACGTTCCATAAAACAGACGTGGAGCCGCAGCTACGCACCCTAGTTCCTGCCGATTGGCAACGCGCGGGCACTTCCTAAACGCCGATATTAGTCCGTCGATGCCAATTGCGCGTGCGCTGATCCGATGTCGGATTACACGCGCCATGAACGACCAAAAAACGTTTAGCGGGTGGGCGTGAAGCCGTCCAAGATGAAAAAATCCGGCATCGTCGCCGTATCTACCTCAAGCAACTGTCTTTGCAGATCGGCCCTCCCATGCTGTCAACGCCGCAACACTGCTGGCCTCCGTAACAACATTTGTTTCCGCACGGTGAACCCCCTTCGAAGAAATAGCAGTTGCTATCAGGGCTCGGAGGCGGAGGCGTGTTTTGGAAGGTGCCCGGAAACTGATTGCACGTGCGACCGTCCAGACAGTAATAGTCGGCCGGACAACAGATTTCGCCGCAGCATTTTTCGCCTTCAGCACAGCAAACTTGGCCGCAATCCCGTCCCACCGGGCAGCATCCGTCACGGGTGTTTTCGTGCGCGCCCAGTCCTTTGCACGTCTCGCCATGATCGCAACAGCCGGAGCCTGAAACCCCGGGTGTAGGAATACCGCACACCTTTGGGCAGCATTTGCTTTTCCACACCGGGTTGTCGGGAATCTGGCAAATGCCGAAGCATTCCGCATAATTTGCGTAACAGCCGCCAGTCTCGATCAGCGCCCAAGCCGCAGCACCCGCACACCCGGTACCAAAGCTGAACAGGCACGCTTCCGCAGCTTCGATCGCGACCTTACCCAGGCAGATGTTGCGCAGATTGTCGCAACGGTCGGTACAGCCGCGACATGCGTCTTGCGACGCCTCGCTTGGGATAAAGGCGGGGACGATGGCATCGACTCCCGTCGATATCGACAACGTCGAAGCGGCCACACGGTATGTCCTCTGGCTCCTGTAGAATGATGCTTCGGCCGTGAAGGAGGGAGTGCTCATGATCTGCCCCCATATTCGTAAAAGGGCGCCATTTTAGTGACGAGAAACGGAAACTCCTCCGTGACATCCACGCGCACATAGAATTGCTCCCGGAAGTCTGTTTTCCGATTGGCGTAGCTGAAAATGACATCGACCATATGGCGCATTTGGCTAGCTGCGACCGGCCGCGTTCCGACTGATGATAAAGAATAGTCGTTCGCAAATTGCTCAGCTGCTCGGTGATAGATCACCGGATAGCGCATCGCCAGATAATTCAATGCACGATGTTCGTCTGTTGCGCCCATGTTGTCTGTCATTTGCATGATGCGCGTGAAGAGCTCATCAGCCGCCGGGCCGAACTGCTTCTCATTCATTCGGTCAGGCTTGGGAATTGCCGCTATAAGCGCGGTCCGATCGAATGAATAAATCTGGTCAAATACCAGGACAGGCACCATTAATCCGTTGCAAATAGAAACGGGAGCGATTGGCCCGCGGACGCCGATGACAACATCAATATCATTCGCACTTTTGGCGGGACGAACGGCGTCCATAAGAACTTCGAGGTCAACCGGGTCGCGGGGAAGCACAAGATAGCTTTCGAGCCCCTGGATATCGAGCACCCAACACAATTGACGCAACAGGTACCGGTTTTCGCGTCGGCTCAACGTTTCATGAAGAACCTGGTGATCGGATCTGCCTGCCGTTTCAGCACGTCCCGCAGCCTGAGCGAATTCCTTCTCGACAGCTAAATTCGGAAATCGCGCTTCGATCCGTCCAATGGCATATACGTGGGGAGCGGAACTCCGCGTCGCGGATTGCTCCGCGGCAGCGTCCGGGTCGCCACATGCCGCGCAGCCCGCCTGCGGGGTGACAGTACCGGATGCCTGCGACATCCCAGGCGGCGGCATGGTCTGGCTGCCAACTAAGGATAGTTCGTCCAAGGGCGTTCCAGCATCGAGTTGCTCGTTCATGATCCCGTTCCTCTTCACGAAGGGCTTGAACTGACGCTTTACCGTTTTGGAGAGAAAGACAGCCACCGATTGAGAGATTCCGCACGGCGGCTGCACCCCCCGCAAGGCTTCACGCCGATGTATGAACTGGCGCGCTTAATAACGTCGCCAAGGCCAACCTCTTCGTCAATGAGAAAACCCGGCAATCGAACGCGGCCTGATTTCGCGGCCGTCACGAAAGGGTCCGACTGATCGTCGCTATTCTTGGTCATGCCGTCCGCCCTTCCAAAAAAGTCGCCGACAGACGGCGATATGCGGCCGAGGCGTCGAGTAAGGGGGGGACGACTGAAGAGCGCCGTGCATGGGGCACGCCGAGCAGAGCTGATCGGATTTCGGTCGCAGTCGCCATCGGGAATTCGGACCACAGCAATGCAATGGTTCCGACGACGAATGGAACCGCCACGCTCGTCCCTTGAAGCTCAATAGCGGACTTCTCAACCCCAAGACCGAGGACGCCTTCGCCCGGTGCCCGCAAACCTCTCCGGCCGACCGAATTTCCAAAGTTCGACTCGATTGTCGGAAGGCCGTTCTTGTCGCATGCGACTACAGGGATGACGCCTAGATGGCGCGTCAAAGCCGTACTGCCCAATGTCATTCGATTGCCGGCGGCGGCGACCACGATCACGTCATGACGGACCGCGAAGTCGAGCGCATCGCGCAACGCATTCTCCCCCTCGACGGAAGACCTGTCAAAGCTGGCGCTCAAATTCAGCACGCGAGCACCGGCATCGACGCAAGTGATGATCGCTAATGAGAGATCAAGCAGCGTCCCAGCGGCCGCATTGTTGCCGCTGCTTGGTGACGTTGCGAATATCGGTCGCGTCAGGACGGTGCATCCCGGACAAATTGCGGGCGCGACCGATCCACGCTTTGCGCATAAAATGCTGGCGATGAAGGTTCCGTGCAGACAGGCCGCACCGCTCCCCGGTGCACAAATCATCCCCGTCGGACCGGACAATTCTCTTAGCTGAGCGTCGGCAAGATCGGGATGCCCTTGATGTACGGGTCCATCAATCAGCCCGATCTTGACAACCGGGCTTCCCACACCGCGCCGCATGAGATTGCGCAGCCCGACCAGATCGAGTGCTTCCATGACGACGTCTCCGAGAAAGAGACAAGGAACTTAGGTGGGTCTAAATTGATTCGTCGGCTTGGACGTACGCAAAGCTATGCGCGTTCATTATGTGCGTAGCCTAAAAAAGGCGCGATTTAAAGAGAAAGCTGCTACACAAACAAACAGCCTGCTCTAGCTGCGCGCAGATCGTTCCCGTGAATTGTTGAACGGCTAGCTGCCAGCCTTGCTCGTTCAGAATGTCCGGCTCCTGGCCTCATCAGCTTGGGCGTGCTCGGCTTCTCGGTCGGCGACCATTATTGGCATCGTGGTGACAGAAAAGTGCGGCTGCTTTGCCCGGAGGGCGGGGGTGGATCGGGTCCGGCCCGTCGCGGATGGTGCTTCACCAACGCGGCGCTGGGAGAACTTGGATCGCCAGTCACCGTAGTGCATGAGCCGGTCCAGCGCGGCTCAGTCGAGAAATTCGCAATCGTCCATCAGGTCCGCAAGGGGAATAAGACCCATGTCGGCGCACACGCCGTAACGCTGCGCTTGGCGCCGGGGCCGTTTCTCGGGAGCCCCGCCGAAGTCGCCGCGCACGTCGGCATTCACGCCGAGGCAGTGATGAACAAGGGTCCGAAGTTGAGATGCCGATATGATGCTCCCGACGTCCAGCATCGTCGCGACGCCAGCGCGGAGACGCCCCAGAAGGACGCACGCCAACCGAGATGTTCGCCCGCCCAGGTCGCAATCGGCACACCGATCACATTCGCGATTGTCAGGCCCATGAACCTCGCCGCCACCGCGCCTGCGCGGCGCTCGGCCGGCGCCAGGCTGGCCGCTACGACCGAGCCAACACCGAAAAAGGCGCCATCAGCTCGCGACGCGCGAGCAAGCGAAAGCGTTCGGCTTCCAGTGCGCATTCGTCGAACTGTTTCACACCGAGGGCAGGGCTTGACCCACGGTGCCTACCGCATTTTTCTAGGCGCGGGCGGCGGGCAGGGCGAGTTGACGCGCCGTTCCTGCCTACGCTGCCGCTCCGCCTTCGACAGCCACGGCGTCGGCAACCGCCTGTGCGCGCCCTGCCGGATGAAGCTGGCGGACGCGAGCCCGTACGCGGTGTGAAGGCCGCACCCTTGACATTTGCACGACGATGATTCACTTTTTGTTCACAGATTGGTCCACATGAAGGCGACGAGCCAATGAGCCGCAATTCGCCCAACCTGACCCTGAGTCTGCCCAAGTGCTGCCACTGCGGCCGTCACTGGCGGCCCGCTGAGGGAGTCGTCGCGGATCAATCACACTGCAAGAAGTGCGCGGACGATCGGCAGTCGGTCGCGGCTTCTAGCCTCGGTCTCAAGCGGATCACGCCAGCGGACCTGTCGGGCCGCTTCCTTCTGCCAAGACGCCTCAGGGCGAGCTAGACACCGAAGAACGCCTCCAGCCCCCTCACCGCATCTGCGCGGCTCTCCACTCCGCCCGAATTGGCCAGCGTCTTGTTCTGGCCTGCCCCGGTCGGCTCACTCCAGGCCTGCCACTCATGTTTGCGGGGAGACAGTCGCTTCCACTCAGCCACAATCCGGCGCTTGCCCTTAATCTGCTCCCAACGGATCAAGTCCTTCGCTACCGTCGTCTCCCACAACGGCAGCGTCGGGACGTTAGCGAGCGCCTTTAGTGCTTGGGCTGCGTTTTGGTAGCGGGCCGTATCGTCATCGTTGAGCATCTTGCGGATAGCGCGGCGCCAAGCCTTTGGAATGTGCGGAAGCCATCGCAGCGTCTCCGCAAACCCGCCATGCCTGACAATGTCTCGGGGGTCCGGTCCCTCTTCGTACCAGACCTGCCCGTGCAGCAGCCGGCATAGCGTCATGCCCAACGCCCATACGTCCGACTTGGCGCTGGTCCCCTTACCGTTCCACACCTCGTAGGCGATGTGGTCGCTATACCCCGCCTGCGAGGCGTAGCCGAGCACAAGATCGTCGGTTACGAGGCCAAAGTCGCTGATCTGGGCCTCGCCTTTGCCGTTCAGCAGGATGTTGGCGGGCTTGATGTCGCGGTGGACCATCCCGCGTGTATGCATGGCGCTAAGGCCCATCAGGACGTCATTGCCGACCTTGCGCACGGCCGAGAGGGTCATTGGCCCGTTCTCGAAGGCCGATTGCAGCGACCCGCCCGGGCAAAAGGCCATGCAGATGACGATGCTGTCCCCGCCCGGGGCTTCAGCTACATAATGGACCTGAACGACGTTACGATGGGTGGCCTTGGCTAAGTTGCGTGCCTCGTTAGAGCATCCCGCCTTGTATTCAGCCCATCGAGCGTCATCGTGGTACAGCTCTCTCTTGATGACCTTGATCGCGACTTCGCCGTGCGCCGGGTCTTCGCCAATGTATACCTCGCCAAAGGCCCCGTTGCCTAGCTTCGCTCCCAGCTTCAGGTCGGAAACGTAGTCTGCCATCAGGCGTTCCTGGCCGCAATCAGCAGCATCGCCGCCTCTCGGCTGAGTTTCCGCAGCGCTCCGCCTTCCGTCTTGTCCGCCCAAAAAGCGTCATCGGCCAAGTACTCGTCCACCTTCCGATCGCCATAAGTGCGGCTGATGACTGCCTTGGACTGCGCCTTGACCGGGCAATGGGAGGCCGCTGCTGCTATCACCACGCCGCGAACCTCCGCGCTGAGCAAGAAACCGAGGGTGGCGGGCCCCTTGCCCGCCACGGCGCTCGCCTTCACCACAACCCCGTCGATGCCGTTCTCCTTGACGTAGTCGGCGCACTGCTGGTGCAGCACGTTGTACGCCTCCGAGCGGTCGCCCTTCTGTACTCGCCAAGTGTCGTCGGCGTTGATTACAATCGGTCCGTCGTCATCGGGTATCGTAGCATCGACCACGACCACCGCCTCCTTGGAGGCTGTGAGCCCCAGCCATCGCGCTGTCATGCAAAACCCCGTTATCGTTATTGCGCTCTGATACAACGGGCTAGCGGTGCTGGGAAGCAATGGGATACAAACCGGGGCTAGCCCAAGCAATCTCGCGCCGACGCGCCATTAGACGAACGGCGTCTCGTAACCCCGCCCGTAACCCCGAAGGGTGCTGTGTTATGAAAAACTGGAGCGGGCGAAGGGATTCGAACCCTCGACCCCAACCTTGGCAAGGTTGTGCTCTACCCCTGAGCTACGCCCGCTCTGGCGCCTGTGCCCGGACGGTCCGGGCTGGGTGAGGCGCGGCCACTAGCACCGGGTTCCGGCATTGCCAAGCCCCATCTATTCGCGATCCTTCGGCGTGCGCGACCGCGTTGACCAGCGGGGCGTTTCGCGACTAACCGAAAGGGGAATGACCGCACCCACCATCCTGCTCGTCGAGGACGACCCTGCGCTCCGGATGCTGACAGCGCGCGCGCTACAGGAAAACGGCTTCACGGTGCGCCCGGCCTCCGCCGCGCCCGAAATGTGGCTGGCGCTCGATGCCGGGCCGGTCGATCTGGTGCTGCTCGACATCATGCTGCCGGGCACCAGCGGGATCGATCTGTGCCGGTCGCTGCGCCAGAAGAGCGACGTGCCGATCATCTTCATGTCGGCGCGCAACAGCGAGACGGACCGGGTCGTGGGGCTGGAGTTGGGCGCGGACGATTACATCGCCAAGCCGTTCGGCGTGCGTGAACTGGTCGCGCGGGTGCGGGCGGTGCTGCGCCGCCCCGCGCTCGATCGTCGATCGGGCGAGGGCGATTCGGGGTTGCTGAAGTTCGACGGCTGGACCGTGAATATGCCGCGGCGAGAGTTGACCTCGCCAACCGGAGCGTCGGTCGATCTGACGGGGGCGGAGTTCGACCTGCTGGT
This sequence comes from Sphingomonas sp. SUN019, assembly GCF_024758705.1. Classification (NCBI taxonomy): domain Bacteria; kingdom Pseudomonadati; phylum Pseudomonadota; class Alphaproteobacteria; order Sphingomonadales; family Sphingomonadaceae; genus Sphingomonas; species Sphingomonas sp. SUN019. The sequence goes on from NZ_CP096971.1 coordinate 2,635,107, forward strand.
CGTGCTGTGCGATCACGCGCAGCGCGTCATCGCGCGCGAACGCCTGATCGAACTATCGCGCACGCGGCTGGGCGACAGTTCGGACCGCAGCATCGACGTGCTGGTCAGCCGGCTCAGGCGTAAGCTGTCGAGCGCGGGCCATGCCGCGCCGATCGTGACGGTGCGTGGCGTAGGGTATATGCTGAACGTGCCCGTCGAACGGACGTGAAGCGGCTGGTCGCGCCGTCGATCGGGCTGCTCGGCCGCGTCGTCGCGATCCTGTTACTGACGCTGCTGATCGAATTCGGCGTCAGCACGGTGCTGTACGAACGCGCGAGCCAGTTTTCGGTGCGCGACGACGAGGCGCGGCGGCTGGCCGAGCATCTCGTCATCAGCCGCCGGCTGGTCGAGGAGCGCGCCGCGGGATCGCGGCCGGCGATGGCGACCGACCTGACCACCGATCGATACGAGATCCACTGGGACAAGAAGCTCGCGCCGCCGCCGCCGATCGCGCCCGAATTGACCGAGATGCAGCGTCAGATCGTCGATTGGGAACCGACGCTGCAGCCCGACGATCTGCGCATCCGGCTAACCTCGCCGGGGCGCAGTTCGATGGTGAATGGCGGGTTGCGGCTGGAGGACGGGTCGTGGCTGCATTTCAAGACGCTGGAGCCGGTCGCCAATCTGAACCTGGCGTATGAGCGGATCGCACTGGCGCTGATCCCGGCCATCGCGCTGATGATCCTGGGCGGCATGATGATCCGGCGCGCGTTGCTGCCGCTACGACGGCTGGCGGTGGCCGCCGATCGCGTGGGCCACGATGTCGTAGCGCCGGTGGCCGAGGACGGGCCGGGCGAAGTGCGGCGGGTGGTGTCTGCGTTCAATCGAATGCAGGCGCGTATTCAAGCGCTGATTGAGGGCAGGACGCAGGCGCTGGCCGCGGTCGGGCATGATTTGCGCACGCCGCTCGCGCGATTACGACTGCGGTCGGAGGGAGTGGCCGACCCCGAGGTGCGCGATGCGATCGCGCATGACGTGACCGAGATGGAGGCGATGGTCACATCGCTGCTCGCGTTCCTGGGCGGAGACTCCGATCCCGAGACGCCGGTGCCGGTCGATCTGGCGGTGATGTGCGCGACCCTGATCGACGATGCGAGCGATCTGGGGCGCGATGCGGAATATGTCGGACCGGATCATCTGGAGTTGCGGTTGCGGCGATCGGGGATGAAACGCGCGCTGACCAATCTGGTCGACAATGCGCTGCATTATGGTGAGCGCGTCGTGCTGACATTGGCGGTGCGTGGCGACGGATCGATCGGGATTCGCATCGATGACGACGGCCCCGGCATTCCCGACGATCAGCTGACCGCGGTGCTTCAGCCCTTCGTGCGGCTCGATCCGGCGCGGCGGCGCGACACGATCGGATTCGGACTGGGGCTGCCGATCGTCGTGCAGGCGGTGGCGGCCGAAGGCGGCACGCTGACACTGGCGAATCGCGCCGCGGGTGGATTGTGCGCCGAGATCGTCCTACCGCCGCGGCACAACAGTCCGGCGACGCCTGGACACAAAACATAACATATCCGCTGCACCGCGGAAAACACAGGCACCTATTTACGCTGCTCTAATCCACAGGAGCAGCAACCGTGAACGAACTGATCGGACGTGTCGTGAGCTTCGAGAAGCAGGTCTTCCCGGACGCGCGCGCGCTGTACGCCAAGCTGACCACCGACGGTCAAAGCCCGAAGGCGCTGATGATCTCCTGCGCTGATTCACGCATCGTCCCCGAACATATCATGCAGGCCGAGGCGGGCGATCTGTTCGTGTGCCGCAACGCTGGCAACATCGTGCCGCCGTATTCGAACATGAACGGCGGCGTGTCGTCGACGGTCGAATATGCGGTCGAAGCATTGGGTGTGCGCGACATCATCGTATGCGGCCATTCGGATTGCGGCGCGATGAAGGGGCTGATGAACCCTGCGTCGACCGCGAAGATGCCCAACGTTGTCGCCTGGTTGCGGCACAGTCATGCCGCCAAGTGCGTCGTCGACGGTTCCTATCCCGAGATGGACGGACCGGATGCAGTGCGCGCGGTCAGCCTGGAGAATGTCGTCGTCCAGCTGGCGCATCTGCGCACGCATCCGTCGGTTGCGGCGGGCATGGCGCGCGGCGACATCTCGCTCCACGGCTGGTTCGTCGACATTCATTCGGGCCATGTCCTTGGTCTCGACGGCGAAACGGGCCGGTTCATGCAGATCCATGACGGTGCGCCCGTGCCCGTCGCGCATCCCGCCGCGCAGCGGCTGGCGGCCGACTTCATCATGCAGGACGCTGCGGAATGAAACATGAAGTGATCGCGCGGCCCGGCATTTCGATGCCGTCGCTGAAGTTCTTCGGCCGGGATTTCACCGCGTCGATCGTCGTGTTTCTGGTCGCGATGCCACTCTGCATGGGCATCGCGATCGCATCCGGCGTACCGCCCGAAAAAGGCCTGATCACCGGCATCATCGGCGGCATCGTCGTCGGCAGCCTGGCGGGTTCGCCGCTGCAGGTCAGCGGCCCCGCCGCCGGTCTTGCCGTCATCGTATTCGAACTTGTGCGCGACCAAGGCCTGTCGGCATTGGGGCCGATCCTGATCCTTGCCGGCGCGATTCAGGTCGCGGCTGGCATCTTCCGCTTGGGCGGCTGGTTCCGCGCGATCTCTCCTGCGGTGGTCCACGGGATGCTTGCCGGTATTGGCGTGCTGATCGTTGTCGGCCAGTTTCACGTCCTGTTCGATGCAAAGCCGTTATCGAGCGGGCCGGAAAACCTGGCCGCGATGCCCGGGCGTCTGCTCGGCCTGTCGTGGGGCAATATTCAGGCGGCCGAATTGGCCTTCCTGATTGCGCTGACCACGATCGGCGCGATGCTGGGGTGGGAGAAATGGCGTCCGCAGTCGATGAAGCTGGTTCCCGGTGCGCTTGTCGGCGTGCTGGCGGGGACGTTCGTCGCGGTCGGTTTCGGCCTGGCGGTGGCAAAGGTTGAGGTTCCGGCGTCGATCATCGCCGCGATCGCGCCGCCCGAGGGCGGGTTCTGGATGAAATGGCTCGATCCGTCGGTGATCGCCGCGGCGCTTGCGATTGCGTTCATCGCCTCGGCCGAGACATTGCTGTCGGCCGCCGCGGTCGACAAGATGCACGACGGTGTGCGCACCGATTACAACAAGGAGTTGCGCGCGCAGGGCGTGGGCAATCTGTTGTGCGGCGCGGCCGGCGCGCTGCCGATGACCGGCGTCATCGTGCGCAGTTCGGCGAACGTGCAGGCGGGTGCGATCACCCGGCTGTCGACGATCCTGCACGGCGCATGGATCCTCGGCTTCGTCGCGTTGTTGCCGTGGCTGCTGCGCGAGATTCCGATGGCGGCGCTGGGCGCGATCCTGGTCATCACCGGATGGCGGCTGGTCAGCCTGACGCATGCACGGCATCTGTATCGTGATTATGGCGTGCTGCCGGTCGCGATCTGGGCCGCGACGCTGATCATGGTGGTGGCGACCGATCTGTTGACCGGCGTGCTGGTCGGCATCGCGCTGACCCTGCTGGAGTTGATCCCGAACCTGCGCCGCCTGCGGTTAAAGGTGGTCGAGCATACGGATGGCGACGCACACGCGATCAAACTGGACGGCACGGCGACCTTCTTCACCTTGCCGAAGCTGTCCGACATGCTGGATGCGGTGCCGATGGGTACGAAGGTGAAGCTGGACGTCACCAACCTGTCGTCGGTCGATCATACCAGTGCGGAGATGTTGCGTGACTGGTTCCAGCGCCGCAAGAAGGCGGGATCGCCGGTGGAACTGAAGGGCGAGCGTGGCCGTATAGCCACACTCGGCGCATGACGGATCAGCCGGACACATTTTGACGCGAACTAGAAATAATCCGGACGCATTGCTGCGGTAGCACAATGCGTCCGGTGAGCCCGCGCCCGCCCGTCAGGGTGAGAGTGCGGCGGCCGGACGCAGGAGGAGCCTCTGCCAACAAGGAGGTTCCATGAAATTGTCCCGTATCATCCCGGCGCTTGCGCTCGGTTTCACCGCGGTATCGGTTGCCGCCCCTGCGTATGCGCAGGACACCGATCCGCCCAAGGCCGTGACGGTCACCGGCAGCGTCGGCCTTGTGTCCGACTATCGCTTTCGCGGCGTATCGCAGTCCGATGAGCAACTCGCCGTACAGGGCGGCTTCACGATCGCGCACGAAAGCGGCGTCTACATCGGCACGTGGGGCTCGAACCTTTCGGGTTGGGGTACGTTCGGCGGCGCCAATATGGAACTCGACCTGATCGCGGGAGTGAAATTCCCGGTCGGCGGCGGGACGCTCGATGTCGGCGCGACGTGGTATATGTACCCGGGCGGCTTCGACAACACCGACTTCATCGAACCTTACGCGAAGTTGTCCGGCACCGCTGGCCCGGTGAACCTGACCGCAGGCGTTGCTTATGCCCCGAAGCAGGAGGCGCTCGGCCCGTGGTATTTCAATGGCACGTCGGCGGCGAACGGCGTCTATGACGATCCGGGCGCCAAGGATGACAACCTTTACGTCTGGGGCGACATCAGCAGTGGCGTGCCGAATACCGGCCTGACCCTTAAGGGCCATCTCGGTTATTCGACCGGCAACAAGGGACTTGGTCCGTTCGCCACCAGCGTATCGCCTACCGGCGAATATCTCGATTGGCTGGTGGGGGCCGACTACACCATCCCGGGCACCCCGCTGACGGTTGGCGTCGCGTATGTCGACACCGACATCGACAGCAACGAATCGGCGTATCTCCAGCCCAGCTTCAGCAAGGGGCAGGATGGCGTGGGTTCGATCGCCGATGCGCAGATCGTCTTTTCGGTGACCGCCGCGTTCTGATCGACCGGTTGATAGCTATGGCGACGGGCCGGGGGGTTTGCTTCCCCCGGCCCGCCCCCACATAAGGGCGACTGATAATTAGGAGCCGCCCTTGGCCACGCTTGGAATGACCGCCGCGGAAAAGGATGCCGTCCAGGCGTTCCGCACGGACGTCGTCGAACCGTCGATGACGAACCTCGTCATCATCGATTTCTGGGCTGAATGGTGCGGGCCGTGCAAGGCGCTGACCCCGCTGCTGGAAAAGGTCGCCGCCGAATATGCCGATCAGGGCGTCGTGCTGGCGAAGGTCGATACCGACAAGAACCAGTTCATCGCCGCGCAATTCCAGATAAAGTCGATCCCGACCGTTTATGCGATGTTCCAAGGGCAGCTGGTCGCCGATCTGACGAGCGCGCGCACCGAATCGCAGCTGAAGACGATGCTCGACCAACTGCTGAAGCAATTGCCGGTCGAGAGCGAGGCGAAGACGGCGGCGGCCGAGCTGGAGCCGCTGATCGCGATGGGCGAGCAGATACTGGCAGAGGGCGACGCGACGCGCGCGCTGGCGGTATTCGACCAGCTTATCGAGATGGACCCCGATCATCACGCGGTGCTGTCGGGGCGGGTGCGTGCGCTGATCGCGACGGGTGCCATCGAGGAGGCAGAGGCTGCGCTTGCAGCATTGCCGCCGGAGGTGGCTAAGATGCCCGATATCGAACGTGCGAAGGCGGCGCTCGATCTGGCGAAATCAGCCCCACCGGTCGAGGATCTGGCGCCGTTCGAGGCGGCGGTGGCGGCTGACCCGCACGACCTGCAGGCGCGTTACGACCTCGCCAATGCGCGGATGGCGTCCGATCGCGACGGCGCGGCGGACGCGTTCCTGTCGATCATCGCGCAGGAGCGCGACTGGAACGAGGGCGCGGCGCGCGCGCAATTGCTGAAGTTGTTCGAGGTGGTTGGGTTGGAAGACCCGTGGGTTTCGGCGCAGCGCCGCAGGCTTTCGGCCATCCTCTTCGGATGACCCGGCTCTCCATCTTTCCGCTGGCGGGCGCGCTGCTCTTTCCGGGAATGCATCTGCCGCTGCACATCTTCGAGCCGCGATATCGCGCGATGGTGAGCGATGCGATGGCGCGCGACCGGCGGATCGGCATGATCCAGCCGCGTCCGGATGCGCCGAAGGAGCAGAATCCGGCGCTGTTTGACGTGGGATGCGTGGGGCGGATATTGGAGGTCGAGGCGCTGGAGGATGGGCGCTATAATTTGATCCTGGAGGGCGTTTCGCTGTTCCGCGTGATCGAAGAATTGGATGTGACGACGCAATTCCGTCAGGTCGAAGCCGAATTGCTGCCTACGCCGGGAGACGAAACGCTGTCGCTGGGTGCGCGTGCGTCTCTGGAGATGGAGTCGAGGCGGTTTGCGGACGCGCAGGGCTATGCGGTCGATTGGGAGGCGGTGACGCGGCTCGACGACCAGAGCCTGGTGAACGGCATCGCGCAGATCGCGCCGTTCGACGTCGCCGCGAAGCAGGCGTTGCTCGAATCGCCCGACATCGCCGATCGCGCCGAATTGATCGTTCAGTTGCTGCAGTTCTTTGGACGCCATGACGGCGAGGACCGGGTGACGCTTCAGTGATGCTGGACCCGTGGCTGATGGAGCGCCTGGTGTGTCCGCTGACGCGCACGCCATTACGGCACGACGAAGCTGCCGGGGAGTTGGTGTCGGATGCGGCGGGGCTCGCCTATCCGATCAGGGACGGCGTGCCCGTCTTGCTGATCGATCAGGCGCGGCGGATCGCTCCTCAGCCCTGACGGGCGAGTTTCGGGAAAGCCGCGCGGAATGCCGCGACCTTCGGCTTGTCGAAGCGCACGATATAGGGGTGCGTCGGGTTCCGGTCGAAGAAGTCCTGGTGATAGGCCTCGGCAGGAAAGAACCGCCCGCTTTCCAGCTTCGTCACGATCGCGCGCGGGTACGCCTTCGCCTGTCCGAGTTGCGCGATATAGGCCGCCGCCACCGCGCGCTGCGCGGGCGTCTGAGGGAAGATCGCCGAACGATAGCTGGGGCCGGTGTCGGGGCCTTGGCGGTTCAATTGCGTCGGATCGTGCGCGATCGAGAAATAGACGCGCAAGAGGGTGCCGTAGCTGACCTGGCGGGGATCGTAGCTGATCCTGATCGCCTCTGCATGGCGTGTCGTTTCGGTCGATACCTTGTCGTAGTTCGCGCTTGCGGCGTCGCCGCCCGCATAGCCCGAGGTGACCGACTTCACGCCGTTCACGCGCTCGAACACCGCCTCCATGCCCCAGAAGCAGCCACCCGCGAGCACGGCAGTCTGCATCCCCGGGGCAGCGGGGACGTCGCGCGCGACCGCGGGGATCGGTACGGCGCGCTCGGCCTGCGCCAGGCTGGCCGGGAGCGCGAGCAGCGCGGCGATGCCGGTCGCCGCGGCGATTAGGGGAAGATGCTTCATGGCCATTATACGCGCGAGCGAAGCGTTCGGTTACAGTTAGCGTAGATTTGGGGCCGCGTGAATCGGTGCGCGATCGATGAGCGTCGCGGCTTCGGCGGGGTTCAGCGCGAACAGGCCGAGCGCGCCGAGCACGAAACCACCGGTGAACTGCCAGAGAAAGCTGGACTTGAGGATGCGGGGCATAAAATCGTCCTTTTCGGATCTCTCGTGTCGCCCGCAGTTACGGGCGCGATGCGTTGACGGATGCACAAACCGGCGCGCGACCGACCTGCGATGAATATGAGTTATAGGCGGGGCGAATGAACCGAAGCTGGTTTGCCCGTTCATCCTGGAGACGGATTTAGGCGCGCCGCCGCTTAGGCGAAAGATCGAAGAGCGAAAGCGATCGTTTCGGAAAACGAACCGTCAGGTGAGCGCGGCGCTCGCGGTCTGGATGCGGGTGCACGCTTCGCGGAGCAACTCCTCCGATGTCGCATAGCTGATTCGCATCGCCGGCGAGAGGCCGAATGCGACACCTTGCACCGCGGCGACCTTCGCTTCGTCGAGCAGATAGCCGACGAAATCGCTGTCGGTTTCGATCTTCCTGCCCGTCGGCGTGGATTTGCCGATCAGACCCGACACCTCGGGATAGACGTAAAACGCGCCTTCCGGCTTGGGGCAGGTGATTCCGGGCGTGTCGTTCAACATCGCGACGACCAGGTCGCGGCGCGATCTGAAGGCTTCGTTGCGCTGTGCGAGGAACGACTGGTCGCCATTCAGGGCCGCGACCGCAGCGGCCTGCGCGATCGAACACGGGTTGCTGGTCGACTGCGACTGCAGTTTCGACATCGCCTTGATCAGCCATTCCGCACCGCCCGCGAAGCCGATCCGCCAGCCGGTCATTGCATAGGCCTTCGAACAGCCGTTCACGGTCAGCGTGCGATCGTAGAGTTCGGGCACTACCTGCGCGATCGTCGCGAATTCGAAATCGTCATAGACGATGTGTTCGTACATATCGTCGGCGAAGACCCAGACGTGGGGGTGGCGCAACAGCACCTCGCCCAGCGCCTTCAGCTCGGCGACGGTATAGGCCGCGCCCGTGGGGTTCGACGGCGAGTTGAGAATCAGCCATTTCGTCTGCGGCGTGATCGCGGCGTCGAGCATCGCGGGCGTGATCTTGTAGCCGTGTTCCGGCCCCGCCGCGACGATCACCGGGGTCGCGCCCGCGAACTGCACGACATCGGGATAGCTTACCCAATATGGCGCAGGGATGATGACCTCGTCGCCCGGCCCGAGCGTCGCGACCAGCGCGTTGAACAGGGTATGCTTGCCGCCGACGTTCACGCTGATCTGCGCGGGCGTGTAGTCGAGCGCGTTGTCGCGTTTGAACTTGGCCTGGATCGCGGCCTTCAGCTCGGGTGTGCCGTCGACGTTGGTGTATTTGGTCTTGCCGTCGAGGATCGCCTTGATCGCGGCATCCTTGACGAAATCGGGGGTGTCGAAATCGGGTTCGCCCGCGCCGAGACCGATCACGTCGACGCCCGCGCGTTTCAGCTCCAGCACCTTGGTGGTGATCGCCAGCGTGGGCGAGGGGCTGATGCGGTCGAGCGCGGCGGAGGTCTTCATCGGACGTGTCCCTTCGGCCTTGGAGGCGGGGCGGCTATAGGCGCGGCGCGTCCGATTTCGCAACCGCAACAATCGCCGGGATCAGGCCGCGGAGCGCATTGCCGACGAAGAAGCCATCCGTCAGGTCGGCGGGCGTCAGGTCGCCCTCGATCGCGCCGCCGCTGTCGGTCAACTCGCTGCGCAGAATTCCGGGGAGCAGACCGCGGGTCAGCGGCGGCGTGACGAGCGTGCCGTCGCGCTCGACGAAGATATTGGTGAAGCTGCCTTCGGTCAGGAATCCGTGCGCGTCGACGAACAGCGCCTCATCCGTTCCGGCGGCGATCCGCGCGGCGTCGTAGAAGGCGCGGTCGCTGGTCTTGTGGCGCAGGCGGAAGTCTTCGGACGCGACCGGCAGCGGCACGATCGCGACGCGCAGCGGTTCGGTGCGTGGGGTGGGGGCAGGAGCGGTCTGGATCGCGATCGCGCCCGATCGCGCGAGCAGCAACCGCACGCGCGCCGCGCCGCGCAAGCGGAAGGTCGCCGCCTGCAATTCGTTGCGTGCGGCGTGGCGATCGAAGATGAATCCGAACGTGTCGGCGCTGGCCTTCATCCGCGCGAGATGGCGTTCCAGCCGCAGGATGCCGTCCTCGGGATCGAACGCCATCGTCTCGATCAGATCGAAAACTCGCTGGCCGTGGGTCAGAAACGCGCCCTTCGCCAGCGCTTCGTCCCATTCCGAATCGGGTTGCGAATCGGCGACGATCCCGCCGCCGAGGCCGATCGTCGCGTGCGTCGCTCCAGCGGGGATCGTCAGTGTGCGGATCGCGACGTTGAATTGCGCATCGCCTGATGGATCGAAGCGGCCGATCGCGCCGGTGTAGAGCCCGCGTGGCGTGCCCTCGATCTCGGCGATCACCTGCATCGCACGGACTTTCGGCGCGCCGGTGATCGAGCCGCAGGGGAACAGCGCACTGATCGCGTCGATCGCGTCCTTGCCGAATAAAAGCGTGGCTGTGACGACCGAGGTCATTTGATGAACCGTGGGGTAATGTTCGACCGCGAACAGTTCGGGCACCGCGACGCTACCCGCCGCAGCGACGCGCGACAGATCGTTACGCATCAGATCGACGATCATGAGATTTTCGGCGCGTTGCTTTTCGTCGGCTGCCAGTGCGAGCGCCGCGGCGGCGTCGCGCGCCGGATCGGTCTCGCGGCGTGCGGTACCCTTCATCGGGCGGCAGGTGATCGTGCCCCCGTCGATGGCGAAGAACAGTTCGGGCGAGAACGACAGAAGGGTCTGCGCGCCGGTCGCGACCACCGCGCCCCATCCGGCCTGCGCACGCCCGCGGATCGCCGCGTAGAGCGTGAGCGGATCGGCCGCGAAGCGGACGGACGCGCGGAAGGTGAGGTTGGCCTGATAGACATCGCCCGCCTCGATCAGCGCGAGGACACGCGCGAGCATCGTGTCATAGTCGTCGCGGCTGACGAGCGGGTTGGGCGCGCCGACCCACGCGCCCGCGGGATCGGGAAGCCGCGCCGCAACGTCGGCGCTGGCGATTTCCTCATAGCCGTCGAACAGGCCGAACCATGCGAGCGGGGTGGGCGGGTTGTCGGCGACTCGCGCGGTCGGTTCGAGTACGAGGCCTGCTTCGTAGGACAGAAATCCCGCGGCGTGCAGGCCGTCACGCGTCGCCGCGCGAATACGCGCCAGCACGTCCTCTACTGCGCCTGGATCGTCAGCCGCGATCACCTCGTGCGGGTTGCGATAGAGCCGTGCCGCCGCGCCATCGGTGCGCGCGTCGTCGAGCAGGACGAAGGGGGCGGGAAACGGCATTGCCTCGCCTGATGCCCGCCCGCGCCGCGTGCGGCAAGCGCGTTGCCCGCGGCGCTTGCCCAAGCTAGCGTCGCCGCATTCCCCCGATCTGTGGAGAAACCATGCGATTTCCGATTGCCGCCGCATTGCTCGCGGCCACTGCGCTCCCCGCTCACGCTCAGGTTGCAAAGCCCGCCGCGATCACTGCCGACGGCGTGCCTGCGATCCCCGTGACGCTCGCCGAGCAGGTCCGCCCGTATCTGGAGGCGCGATCCGCCAGCGCGGTGGCGTGGAATCCGGTCGACCGGTCGCTCCTGATCTCGACCCGTTTCGCCAATGTCGCGCAATTGCATAGCGTGCGGCAGCCGCTGGCCGATCGCCGCCAGATCACGTTCGAGGCCGACCGGATCGGCGGCGCGCGCTATTCGAAAACGGGCGACGTGCTGGTCGTCAGTAAGGACGTCGGCGGCGGCGAGTTCTTTCAGCTCTACACGCTGAAGGACGGACGGCTGACGCTGATCACCGACGGCAAGAGCCGCAATCAGTTCGGCGCGTTCAGCAAGGATGGGAAGCTGGTCGGCTACAGTTCGACGCGGCGTAACGGTACCGACAGCGACCTGTACGTTGTCGATCCACGCAATCCCAAGACCGACCGGCTGGTCGCACAGGTGAAGGGTGGGGGTTGGGGCATCGCGGACTTTGCGCCGGACGGGAAGCGCGCCGTGGTCGCGCAATATCTGTCGGTGCAGAAATCGGTGCTGTACTACCTCGATCTGGCGTCGGGAAAGATGACGCCGATCACCGATCCGGCGGCGGACGTGGCGTATGGCGACGCACATTTTGCGCCCGATGGCACGCTCTGGGTGCTGTCGGACGAGGGGTCGGACGTGCAGCGACTGGGGACGCTAGATCCGAAGACCCGGAAATTCACCGCCGTGACGCCGGCGGCGAAATGGGATGTCGATGAATTCGCGATCGCCGAGGACGGCGGGTTCATCGCCTATGTCGTGAACGAAGACGGCGTCGGGCGGCTGAAGCTGCTTGATCCGAAGAACGGGCAGTCGCGCGATGTGACCGGATTGCCGGTGGGTGTCGCGGGCGGGCTGGAGATCGCACCGTGGGGCGCGATCGGGCTGAGCGTCAGCTCGGCAACGGTGCCGGGCGATGCCTATTCGGTCGATCCCGCGACGCTGGCCGTGACGCGCTGGACCGAGAGCGAAACCGGGGGACTGGACCCCGCGATCAACGTCGCCGCCGAACTGGTGCAGGTGAAGAGTTTCGACGGGCAGATGGTGTCGGGATTCCTCTATCGGCCCGATCCGAAGAAGTTTCGCGGCAAGCGTCCGCTGCTGATCGACATCCACGGCGGGCCGGAGGGGCAGACGCGGCCGAGTTTCCGCGGGGCGGCCAATTACTATCTCAACGAACTCGGCATCGCCCTGTTTTACCCGAACGTTCGTGGGTCGACCGGTTACGGCAAGCGCTTCGTCAGCCTCGACAACGGGCCGTTCAAGCGCGAGGATTCGTTGAAGGATATCGGCGCGTATCTGACGGCGCTGAAGAAGGATCGCGGGATCGATGCCGCGAAGATCGGGGTGCAGGGCGGCAGTTACGGCGGCTATATGTGCTACGCGTCGGCGATCCGTTATGGGGCGGAGCTGAGGGGGGCGCTGTGCACTGTCGCGATCTCCAATTTCGTGACGTTCCTGGAGAATACGCAAAGCTATCGCCGCGACCTGCGGCGGGTCGAATATGGCGATGAACGCGACGCGCAGCAAAAGGCGAAGCTGATCGAGATTTCGCCGATCACGCGCGTGAAGGAACTGAAGATCCCGCTGCTGGTCGTGACGGGCGCGAACGATCCGCGCGTGCCGAAATCGGAGGCGGACCAGATGGTCGCGGCGGTGCGCGCGAACGGCGGCGCGGCCTGGCATCTGGTCGCGGCGGATGAGGGGCATGGCTATGCCAAGAAGGAAAACCGGGATTATTCGACGCTGGTCGGGTTGACGTTCTGGCAGAACAATCTGCTCAGCGGGAAAACGAAGTGAGCGCCGCACCGTCGCCGATCGGCGTAATGATCGTAACCGTCACCCCGATCGAGCAGAATTGCACCTTGCTATGGTGTACGCGCACGATGAAGGCGGCGGTGATCGATCCGGGCGGCGACATCCCGCGGATCAAATCGGCGATCGCGCAGGCCGGGGTTACGGTCGAGAAGGTGCTGCTGACGCACGGGCATATCGATCATGCGGGGGAGGCGAAGCCGCTGGCCGACGAGCTCGGCGTAGAGATCGAGGGGCCGCATGAAGATGACCGGTTCTGGCTCGCGCGGCTGGACGAGGACGGCAAGAATTGGGGAATCCGTGGGGTGGTGTTCGAGCCCGATCGGTGGCTGGTCGACGGCGATACCGTCACGGTCGGCGACCTGACGCTCAATGTCTATCATACGCCGGGGCACACCGCAGGGCACGTGATCTTCCATCATGCGCCGTCGAAATTCGCGCAGGTGGGCGACGTGCTGTTCCAGGGTTCCGTCGGGCGGACCGATCTGCCGCAGGGCAACCACAAGCAGTTGATCGAATCGATCGTGACCAAGCTGTGGCCGCTGGGCGACGAAACCGCCTTTATCCCCGGTCATGGCAAGCCCAGTACTTTTGCGCATGAGCGGCAGTGGAATATGTTTGTGAGTGACAAGGCATTGTCGGCGTAATTCCTTGACGCGCTCACGCGTGAGGCGGCGCCAGCCCGTTGCCCCGCCCCGCCTCCGATTCAAAATACTGTTTTGAGAGGCGGGGCGGGGCAGCGGGCTGGCATCGTCTCGGTTCGGCCTCAGCCGAACCGCAAATTACGCGCTCGGCACGACCTCGACCGGCACTTCCTCGATCGTGGGCTGTTTCACCTCGGCCTGATAAGCGATCACCAGCGCCCAGCCCGCGAGGATCGCCGTCACCGCCCAGGTTCCCATCGCACCGCCAGCGCGGAACGGGTTCGGGCCTTCACGGTCCATGCCGAACGGGTGGGCGATTCGCGCGAGCACGAAGACGAATCCCAGCGCCCACAAATACGGCGAGGGCCCGCGCGCCAGTTCGATGAGCGCGATCAGGATCAGCAAGATCGGCGCATATTCGGTGAAGTTGGCGTGCGCGCGCATCCCCGACACCATCGTCGGCACACCGCCGTCGCCCATCATGACCTTTCCCGTCACGCGGCCGCGGACCAGTCGAATCGCGAGCCACAGGTTGATGATCGCGCAGGCGCCTGCGATGACGAGCGTGACGGGCAGCAGCATGAGTATTGATCCCCCTGGCGTTGATCCGCGAACGTGGCACTGGCTGGCGCGGGTTGCAACGCGGGCGATTCTCGCTATAGGCGCGTCACTTCGCGATGCGCCCGACTGCCCGGCGCGGCCGGTGTCCGCCGGTTGCGTCCGCGGTCATTAGGGTCCATCGCACCCGCGAACAGATATCAAGGTGCCGCAATGGCCGTCCCCAAGCGAAAGACTTCCCCCTCCCGCCGCGGCATGCGCCGCTCGCACGATGCGCTGTCGATCGACGCGTTTCAGGAGTGCCCGAACTGCGGCGAATTGAAGCGCCCGCACAATCTGTGTTCGGCGTGCGGCCATTATAACGGCCGTGAGGTCGTCTCGGTCGAGGGTTAAGACCCTCAAGCCTGACAGGAGTGCGTACCGCAATGGCCGACAGTTCCTGGATCGCCGTCGATGCGATGGGCGGCGATGTCGGGCTTGCGGTCATGCTCGCCGGCGTTGCGCTGGCGCGGCGGCGGCATGAGGGAATGCATTTCCTGCTGGTCGGCGACGAAACCGCGATCAGCGAGGGGCTGAAGGCGCATCCGAACCTGCTGCAGAACAGCGAGATCGTCCATGCCCCCGGCGTGGTCGGATCGAGCGAGAAGGCCGGTCAGGCGATGCGCCGCGCAAAAACGACCTCGATGGGCATCGCGATCGATTGCGTGAAAAAGGGTCGCGCCGGGGCCGCAGTGTCCGCGGGCAATACCGGCGCGCTGATGGCGATGGCGAAACTATCGCTGCGCACGATGCCGGGAATCGACCGTCCTGCGCTCGCCGCGATGCTGCCGACGCTGGGCGATAACGATGTCGTCGTGCTGGACCTAGGTGCGAATACCGAGGTCGAGGCGAAGAACCTCGTTCAGTTCGCGGTCATGGGCGCGGCCTATGCGCGCACTACGATGGACCTCGCCTCCCCCCGCGTCGCGTTGCTGAACATCGGCAGCGAGGATCAGAAGGGCACCGAGGTGATCCGCGACGCGGCGCAGGCGCTGCGTTTGGCGACGCACCTGCCGATGCGGTTCGAGGGCTTCGTCGAGGGCGACCGGCTGTCGCGCGGCGAACATGACGTGATCGTATGCGACGGCTTTTCGGGCAATATTGCGCTGAAGACGGCCGAGGGCACCGCGCGCTTTGTCGCCGATCTGCTGAAGCGCGCGTTCCGCAGTTCGGTGCGGTCCAAGATCGGATTTCTGATCTCGCGTCCGGCCACCGAATTGCTGCGCGACCACCTCGATCCCAACAATCACAACGGCGCGGTTTTCCTGGGGCTCAACGGGCTTGTGGTGAAGAGCCACGGCGGCGCGAACGAGCGCGGGGTGGCGACCGCGATCGGTAATGCGGCGAAGATGGTGAAGGCCGATCTGGCGCGGCGTATCGCTGAAGATCTCGGCAATTTCGAGAAGCAGGCGGCATGATCCGCGCGGTCCTGACGGGAACAGGCTCGGCGCTGCCGGCGCGTCGCGTGTCGAACGCCGAACTGGCGGAACAGGTCGACACCACCGACGAATGGATCGTCGAGCGCACCGGCATCCGTTTTCGCCACATTGCAGGCGAGGGTGAGACGACCGCGACGTTGGCGGTCGATGCGTGCCGCGCGGCGCTGACCGCGGCGTCGCTGGCACCGGCCGATATCGACCTGATCGTGCTGGCGACGGCGACGCCGGATCAGACCTTTCCCGCCACGGCGACCAAGGTGCAGGCGATGCTGGGCATCGACGATTGCGTCGCGTTCGATGTGGCGGCGGTGTGTTCCGGGTTCCTGTATGCGGTGCAGGTCGCCGACAGCATGATCCGCGCTGGCGCCGCGGAGCGCGCGCTGGTGATCGGTGCGGAAACCTTCAGCCGTATTCTCGACTGGGAAGATCGCACCACCTGCGTATTGTTCGGCGATGGCGCGGGCGCGATCGTGCTGGAGGCGCGCGAGAGCGTCGACGACGTGACCGATCCCGGCGCGCGGGGGATTCTGGCTACGAAGCTGCACGCCGACGGGCGGCACAACGATTTGCTTTACGTCGACGGCGGGCCTTCCACGACGGGTACCGTTGGGAAATTACGGATGAAGGGGCGCGAGGTCTTTCGCCATGCGGTCGTCAATCTGGCCGCGGTGATGGGCGAATCGCTCGCGCTGGCAGGTCTGACGTCGGATGACGTCGACTGGGTCGTTCCGCATCAGGCGAACGCGCGCATCCTGGATGCGACGGCGCGCAAGCTGGGTCTCGCGCCGGGAAAGGTCGTCGTTACGGTCGACCAGCACGCCAACACGTCCGCCGCATCGGTACCGCTGGCGCTCGACACCGCCGTGCGTGATGGCCGCATCAAGCCGGGGCACATCGTCGTGCTGGAGGCGATGGGCGGCGGCTTCACCTGGGGTGCGTCGGTGATCCGTTTCTGATACGCAACGAGTTTGGGGCGAAGGCTCTTTTTACGACTCGATTGAAGTGATAGACTTCAATGAGTTCAACGCGCTTCGGGGGAGCTTATCGATGAGCGAGGCAGGAACATTGACGCGGGCCGATCTGGCCGAGGCGCTGCACCGTCAGGTGGGGCTGTCGCGCGCCGATTCGGGCCGGATCGTCGAACAAATCCTGGAGAAATTGTGTCACGCGCTCGCCAACGGCGAGAACGTCAAGGTGTCGGGGTTCGGCACCTTCGTGCTGCGCGACAAGGGCGAACGCGTCGGGCGCAACCCCAAGACGGGTGTCGAAGTGCCGATCGCGCCGCGACGCGTGCTGACGTTCCGCGCCAGCCAGATGATGCGCGAACGCATCGTCAACGCAGGGCAGTGACCGACGCCGAGACCAAAGCCGCCGGCGCGTTCCGGACCATCGGCGAGGTCTCGAAATCGACGGGGCTGCCGCAGCACGTCCTGCGTTACTGGGAAACCCGATTTCCGCAGCTGAAGCCGCTGACGCGGGCCGGTAACCGGCGATATTATCGGCCCGAGGATGTCGCGTTGATCGCGCGGATCGACCGGTTGCTGAATAGCGACGGGTATACCGTAAAGGGCGTCCAGAAATTGCTGGCCAGCGAAGGCAAAGGCGGGGGCGGCAGCGAGCCAATTGTTGCGCCGACAGCCCGCGATCCGTTGCGCACGATCCGCGACCGCCTGAAGACTGCCCTCGACGCGGACTAATTTGCAGCGCCTCTCCGCCCAGCCGTCGTGGGGCCGACGGGATTGGCGGACCGCCTATCGTTCGCGCGTCGCCGCGAAGGTCACCTTGGGGTAGCGATCGGCGATGTAGCCGACCTCCCACGCGCTTTTGGCGAGGAACACCGGGTTGCCGTCGCGATCCTTGGCCATCGCGGAGCGGTTGAGGTCGGTAAACGCCTTCAGGTCCGCCGCATCCGCTGCCGAGACCCAGCGCGCGGTTTCGAACGGCGCGGGTTCGAGCCCTGCGGCGACCTTGTATTCCGCGTCGAGCCGCGAGAGCAACACTTCTAGCTGGAGTTGGCCGACGACACCGATGATCCAGTTCGATCCGATCTCTGGATAAAAAACTTGCGTCACGCCTTCCTCGGCCATGTCGTCGAGCGCCTTGCGGAGTTGCTTGGTCTTGGTCGGATCTTTCAACTGGACGCGGCGCAGGATTTCAGGCGCGAAATTCGGCAGGCCGGTGAAGCGTACGTCGTTGCGTTCGGACAGGGTGTCGCCGACCCGCAAGGTGCCGTGGTTGGGGATACCGATGATGTCGCCTGGCAACGCCTCGTCCGCGACCTCGCGATTCTGCGCGAAGAACAGGATCGGCGAATGCACCGCTAGTGGCTTGCCCGATCCCGATGGCGTCAGCTTCATGCCACGTTTGAACACGCCCGAACACAGTCGCATGAAGGCGATGCGGTCGCGGTGGTTGGGGTCCATGTTCGCCTGTACCTTGAACACGAAACCGGTGACTTCGGGATTGTCGGGCGAGACGGGGGCGGGTTCGGCGGGTTGCGGGCGCGGGGGCGGGGCGTAGTCGGCGAGCGCGCCGATCAATTCGGCGACGCCGAAATCTTTCAGCGCGGAGCCGAAATAGACCGGCGTCAGGTCGCCGTGACGGTACGCTTCTGCGTCGAACGCAGCATAGCCCATTTCGGCCAGTTCCACTTCCTCGGCGAAGCGCTCTGACAGCGGCGCGTCGTCGGTCGTGCCCAGAAACGTGCGGCTGTCGCCATCGGGGCGGCTGATGCGGCGCGTCTTCAGGTCCATTACGCCTTCAAATTCGCCGCCCATGCCGATCGGCCAGTTCATCGGGCACACGTCGAGCGCGAGCATATCCGCGATTTCGTCGAGCAGTTCGAAGATCGGGCGGCCTTCGCGATCGACCTTGTTGACGAAGGTGATGATCGGGACCGAGCGTAGGCGGCAGACCTCGAACAATTTGCGCGTCTGCGGCTCGATGCCCTTCGCGGCGTCGATCACCATCACGGCAGAATCGACTGCGGTTAGGGTGCGGTAGGTGTCTTCGGAGAAGTCCTCGTGACCCGGCGTGTCGAGCAGGTTGAAGGTGATCCCTTCGCGCTCGAACGTCATCACCGATGAGGTGACCGAGATGCCGCGCTGCTGTTCAATCTTCATCCAGTCGGACCGGGCGCGGCGGTTCTGGCCGCGCGCTTTCACTTCGCCCGCGAGATGGATCGCGCCGCCGAAGTAGAGCAGCTTTTCGGTGAGCGTGGTCTTGCCGGCGTCGGGGTGCGAGATGATCGCGAAGGTGCGGCGGGGGAAGGTGGTCATGACTGTAATCCAGAACCGCTCATGCTGAGGAGGCATTGAGCTTGTCGAAATGCCGTCTCGAAGCACCGTCCTTCGAGACGCGTCTTCGACAGGCTCAGCCGCTCCTCAGGATGAGCGGATTTGTGGTGGATCGCTACGGCACCAACATAACGCTCATGCCGATTCGCTTCGCACCGCCCGGTGCGATCTCGAACACGCCGGGCTTGTCGCGGTACTCGCCGGTGTAACCTTCAGGGTCGGCGATGCCGTGCCACGGCTCGACGCAGACGAAATGTGCGCCGGGCTTCGTCCAGATGCCCAGCTTGGGCGTGTCGGGGAAGGCGATGTCGAGTTGCGGGCCGCTGCTCGCGCCATAGGTCACGCGATCGGAACGGACGTTGCTCCAGATCAGCGCATCGTCGGCGAACAGGTCGTCGGCCAGGCGCAGCGTTCGGTTTTCGAGCGGCGAGGGGCGGTCGCCGGGGGATATCGTGCCATCGGCAGCGAGTATCTTCAGCGCGTCGGGTTCGTCCGCGACGAAGATGGTGCGGTGATCTTCCCGCGCGCGGCCATAGGGCAAGGGCCAGGCGAAGGCGGGGTGGAAGCCGAAACTGGCCGGGAGCGGGGCGTTGCCGGGGTTGTGGATCGTCACGTCGATGTGGAGCGTCGCGGCGTCGATGTGGAACGTGACCTCTAACTGGAACGCGAAGGGATAGTGCGTGCGCGTTTCGTCGCTGTCGGACAGCGTGAAGGTTGCGTTGTCGGCCGTGTGGTCGGTCAGGTCGAAGAGCGAGCGGCGGGCAAAACCGTGCTTCTTCATCGGGTATTCGCGGCCGTCGATGCGGATCGTGTCGTGCGATGGCTGGCCGACGACGGGAAACAGCAACGGCGCACGACCGCCCCAGAAGGCCGGGTTCGCGTCGGTCATCAGTTCGCGGCCGTCGGCGTCCTTTAGCGACGACAGCTCCGCGCCGACCGGGTTGATCGCGGCGGACAGGTGATCTGAGGCGATGGTGATCCACTCAGCCACGTAACGTCGCTCCCTGCTTGGCGGCGGCGGCGACGATCCGGTCGGCGATCGCCTTCAGTTCGGCCTCGACGAAGGCCTTGTCGCCGGGCTGGAGGATGACCTCTATCGCCATGGATTTGTCGCCGTCTCGTTCGAACACGTCGAAGACGCGGGCGGCGGTGATCGTCGCCTTGTCAGCGCCCTTCACCGCGCGGAAGAGGGTGTCGGCGGCGAGGTCGGCGGGGACGGTGAAGGCGAAGTCGCGTCGGACGGGCTGGAGCGTTGGCGGGCTGTAGGCCGGGCGCATGAAGCCTGTGGCGCGTTTCGGGGGGATGGCGTCGAGGTAAAGTTCGACTGCCGCTACCGCGCCATCGAGGTCGAACGTTTTCAGCACGTTGGGGTGAACCATGCCGAAGGCGGCGAGGATGGTTTTCGGGCCGAGGCGGAGCGTGCCTGACTGGCCGGGGTGCCAGGCGTCGCCGGCGTCCCCCATGACCTGCAGGTTTTCGAGCGGGGCGCCGGCGGCGGCGAGGAGGGCGAGCGCCTCGGCCTTGGCGTCGAACGCGTCGAAGGGTTGGGCCTTGCCGGATTGCCAGCCGCGGTGGCGGCGGTCGCCCGCCAGGACGAGGCCGAGGGTGGCGCGTTCTGCGTCGGCGAGGTAGCGGCGGCCGATCTCGAGCAGGCGGGCGGTTCCCGCGCCACGCTTCTGATTGCGCGCGGCGGCCGAGAGAAGCCCTGGCAGCAACGACGGACGCATGACTTTCAGGTCTTCGCTGATCGGGTTCGCGACGGTCCACGCGCCACCGCCGAACGGTGCGGCGTCAGCATCGGACAGGAAGCTCCACGTCACCGCCTCGTCGAGGCCGCGGGCGGCAGCGGCGCGGCGGACGCGGCGTTCGAGTTTTTGTTCGGGCGTGGCGGTGGGCTTGGCGACGCCGGGGACGCGCGGCAGCGGCACGGAGGGGACGTTGTCGATCCCCTCGATGCGGATCACTTCCTCGACCAGGTCGGCGGGGCCGTCCACGTCGCGCCGCCAGCTGGGGGGCGTGACCTGCCATTCATCAGTGACCGTGAAGCCGAGCGATTCGAGGATCGCCCGCTGCCGGTTGGCAGAAATGGCGAGGCCGCCGAGCGTTTCAGCGAGCGTGGGCTCGTAGGCGTAGCTGCGCATGCCGAGCGGGGGTTCGCCTGCGCGGGTGACTTCGCTGGGCGTTCCGCCGCACAGGTCGAGGACGAGGCGCGTGGCGATCGCTAACCCGTCGTCGAGGAAGGCGGGGTCGACGCCGCGTTCGAAGCGCTGGCGCGCGTCGCTGGTCAGCATGAGTTTCTGACCCGTCCGCGCGATGCTCTCTGGATCGAAATACGCGCATTCGATGATGACTTCGGTGGTCGTGTCGGACACGCCCGAATGCTCGCCGCCCATGATGCCGCCGATGTCGTGGACTCGCACTTCATCGGAGATGACGGTCATATCTGGACTTAGGATGTAGTCTTTGTTGTTGAGCGCGGTGAACGGCGGTTCATTGTCAGTTTGCTTCGCCTTCCGAGCTACCAGCCCGCCGACGAGTTTGGCCCTGTCATAGACGTGCAGCGGGCGGCCGAGGTCGACCGAGACGTAGTTGGTGATGTCGACCAGCGCCGAGATCGGCTTCTGCCCGATCGCGGTGAGGCGGCGGCGCATCCGTTCGGGCGCGGGGCCGTTCGCGACGCCGGTGACGGATTGGGCGTAGAAGGCGGGGCAGCCTTCGGGGTCGTCGGTGCGGACGTTGGGGCCGGGGCCTTCACCCGAAACCAGTTCGACGTTCAACGCCTTCAGCGTGCCGAGTCCCGCCGCGGCGAGGTCGCGCGCGATGCCGCGGACGCCCATGCAGTCCTGGCGATTGGGCGTGATCGCCACGTCGATGACCGCGTCGTTCAGCCCGGCGTAGTCGGGATAGGGCGTGCCAACGGGCGCGTCGGCGGGGAGTTCGATGATGCCGTCATGCTCGTCGCCCAGCTCCAGCTCGCGCGTCGAACACATCATGCCGTTCGATTCGACCCCGCGGATCGCGGCGACCTTCAGTTCGAACCCGCTGCCGGGGACATAGGCGCCGGGCGGGCCGAAGACGCCGATCATCCCCGCGCGCGCGTTGGGTGCGCCGCAGACGACCTGTAGCGGCCCGTCGCCGGCGTCGACCGACAGCACCTGCAGCTTGTCGGCCTGCGGGTGGCGTTCGGCGGTCAGCACGCGCGCGACCTTGAAGGCGGCTAGTTTTGCGCCGGGATTGTCGACGCCTTCGACCTCCAGCCCGATGCGGGTCAGGCCGGTGACGATCTCGTCGAGCGAGGCAGTCGTGTCGAGGTGGTCGTGGAGCCAGGATAGGGTGAATTTCATGCGCCGACTCCCCCCGACAGCGTGGGCACGTCGAGCGACGAGAAGCCATAGTGTTTCAGCCAGCGGATATCGCCGTCGAAGAAGGCGCGCAGGTCGTCCATGCCGTATTTCAGCATCGCGAGCCGGTCGATCCCGCAGCCGAACGCGAAGCCCTGCCATTCGGCGGGGTCGTAGCCGCCCGCCTCCAGCACGGTCCGGTGGACCATGCCGCTGCCGAGCACCTCCATCCAGCCTTCGGACCCGCCGATGACGCGTTTGCCCTTCACCACCGAATAACCGACGTCGACCTCGGCCGAGGGTTCGGTGAACGGGAAGTAGCTGGGGCGCAGGCGGAGGACCACGTCGTCGCGTTCGAAGAAGGCGCGCAGGAACGTCTCCAGCGTCCATTTGAGGTGGCCGAGCGTGATGCCCTTGTCGATCACCAACCCTTCGACCTGATGGAACATCGGCGTGTGCGTGGCGTCGCTGTCGCTGCGATATGTGCGGCCGGGGGCGATGATGCGGATCGGCTGGTTCCCGCCTGCCGCTTTCATGGCGCGGATCTGGACGGGGGAGGTGTGCGTACGCAACACCATCGGCCGCTCATGTTCGCCCGCGAGATAGAAGGTGTCGTGCATCGCGCGCGCCGGGTGCGTCTCCGGGATATTCAATGCCGTGAAGTTATGCCAATCGTCCTCGATCTCCGGGCCGGTGGCGACCGCGAAGCCCAGGTCGGCGAAGATTTCGGCGAGTTCGTCCATCACCTGCGAGACGGGATGGATCGTGCCGCCAAGCGGCGCGTCGACCGGGAGCGTCATGTCGATGTGTTCGTCGGCGAGCCGCGCGTCGAGGGCGGCCTGTTCCAGCGTCGCCTTGCGCGCAGCGAGCGCGGCGGTGACCGATTCGCGCAAAGCGTGGATCGCCGGGCCTTGCGCCTGGCGTTCGTCGGGGGTCATCCCGCCCAGCGTCTTCAGCAATTGCGTGATGCGGCCTTGCTTGCCGAGCGCCTCGACCCGCGCGGTTTCGAGCGCGTCGAGACCCGAACAGGCGTCGATCGAGGCGATCATATGCTGGCGGAGGTCGTTCAGGTCGGTCATGCGGTTCTCTCAAAACCCGTTCGTCCTGAGTAGCCGCTGAGCGAAGTCGAAGCGGCGTATCGAAGGACAGTCGTCCGGGCGTGTCCTTCGATACGGGCCTTCGCCTTCGCTCAGTCCCTACTCAGGACGAACGGGGGAGGACTAGTTGGCGTGGCTTCGCTCTAACGACGCCGATGGCAAACGAAAAGGGCGCCGGTGTTGCCACCGACGCCCCGCATTTCACAACCGGCCAACCCGTCAGACGGAACCGCTTCGCGGCTCCGCTGCCCGGCTTGGCCGAGTCCTGAATTAGCTGCGCTAATTCAGGCTGCGGCTGGAAGCGCCGCCTTCGCCTGCGCGATGATGGCGGTGAAGGCCGCTTCCTCGTGCATTGCGATGTCGGCCAGGACCTTCCGGTCGAGTTCGATGCCGGCGAGCTTCAGCCCGTGCATGAACTGCGAATAGGTCAGACCCTCGGCGCGGACGCCGGCGTTGATGCGCTGGATCCACAGGCCGCGGAAGGTGCGCTTCTTCACCTTGCGGTCGCGGTAGGCGTATTGGCCGGCCTTTTCGACCGCCTGCCGCGCGACGCGGATGGTGTTCTTGCGACGACCCCGGTAGCCCTTGGCCAGTTCCAGGATGTTCTTGTGCTTGGCGCGGGTGGTTACACCCCGTTTGACGCGTGCCATTGTCTAATTCCTTCCGCTCAACCGAGGCCGTAGGGCGCCCACGACTTTACAGCCGCGGTATCCGCCTTCGACAGCAACTTGGTGCCGCGGTTCTGACGGATGTATTTGCCATTATGGTGCGCCAGACGGTGGCGCTTTCCGGCGACGCCGTGCTTGAGCAGGCCGGTGGCGGTGAGCTTGAAGCGTTTCTTGACGCCGCTCTTGGTCTTCAGCTTGGGCATTTTCACTCCTTACGTACGCAATGCAACGGACAGCCGCGGCAGCCCTTGATGGCCGGGCAGTCCTTTCACGCATCGCTTTTGCGAAGCGCGCCCCTTAGCGAGGGGTCGCGCGGAATGCAACCGATGCGGAACCGTCACGACATTCATGCGCTTGGGGAGAATGGAAATGGCCGCCCAGCGTATCGAGGCGCCCGCGACGCCCCCGCAAGACCCGCAAGACCCGCACGCCCGGCGGCGGCGGATCGTCCGTAATACCGTCATCGCCATTATCGCGATCCCCGCGCTGATCTGGCTGGTGCTGTATATCACCAAGGGGCGATTCCTGAAGGGGCCGTTCGAATCGATCGTCGGGCGGATGACCGACAGAACGGTGACGGTGAAGGGCGATTTCCAGCTCTATTTCGCGCCGCTGAGGATCAAATTTTATGCCGAGGGACTGACGCTTTCGAATCCGGCGTGGGCGACGCGGCCGGATCTTTTCGCGGCGGAGAAGATCGACGCGCGAATCGCGCCCTTGTCGTTGCTGTTCGGGAAGCGGCGTATCTACGCGCTCGACCTGACGAACGGCGCGGCGGATCTGGAGTGGAATGGGGCGCACGACCGCAATACGTGGACGTTCAGCGAGAAGAAGGGCGGCAAGCCGCTGGAATTTCCACGTATCGACGTGGCGAACGTGACGGGCACGACGGTGCGGTATCGCGATCCGCGATTGCAGGTGCTGGCGGACCTGAAGATCGATCCGATCCGGTCGGTCGATGCGCGGATCGGGCGAGCTGTCGGGGTGACGGGCGGCGGGACGATCCGCGCGACGCCGTTCACCGTGGTCGCGCGGCTGCTATCGCCCGATGCGACGGCCAATCGCGGGAAGAATGAACTGGTGCTGCGCGCGCGGGCGGCGAACAACGTGATCGATGTGGCGGGCACGTTGCCGTCGATTGCCGATATAGAGGACGCGCCGCTGCGCACCGCGGCGCGCGGGCGGAACATGGCGGAGCTGATGCAGATCATCGGCGTCGTCATCCCGCAGACGCGCGACTATCGTCTGCGTGGTCAAATGGTGAAGTCGGGCGACGAATATCGCTTCACGCGGATAACCGGCGTGGCGGGCGCGAGCGATCTCGCGGGGCGGCTGACGGTGACGGTTGGCCCGCGTATCCACATGGATGCGGTGATGGCGACTAGGGCGCTGGATATCGTCGACGCTGCGCCGTTCATCGGTTTCAACCCCGACATCGTGGAGGCGAAGGGCGCGGTCGCGGCGGCGGCGGCGACCGGCGCGGGGCCGATGCGGCTGATGCCCGATGCGGCATGGCCGGTCGCGACGATGCAGCGGTTCGACGCCGATTTGAAGTGGACGGTCGGGTTGGTGAAATCGCGCAAGGTGCCGATCTCCAACGTGGACCTGACGCTCGATCTGGAGCGCGGTCGGCTGGCGTTGTCGCCGCTGACGTTTGCGATGGCGCGTGGGAATGTGGCGAGCGATGTGATCTTCGACACGCGGCCGCGGCCGAGCGCGGTGAGTTACGACATTCGGCTGGCGCCGACGCCGATGGGGCGGTTACTGGCCGGATGGGGCGTCTCCGAATCGGGGACGACGGGCACGATCCGCGGGCGCATCCAGCTGAACGGGCGCGGCGACACGATCCATGATTCGCTCAGCACCGCGCGCGGGCGGATCGCGTTCGTGATGCCGGCCGGCAGCCTGTGGACGCGCAACGTGCAGTTGGCCGAGCTCGATCTCGGCACGTTCGTGCAGAAGATGTTCGAGAACAAGCTGGAGAAACCGGTGCAGCTCAATTGCGGGCTGGTCGGGTTCACGGTGCGGAACGGGGTCGCGGCGGCCGATCCGATCCTGATCGACACGACCAAAAACGTGATCGTCGGACGCGGCGGTTTCAGCTTCCGCACCGAGGCAGTCGATCTGGCGTTCCGTGCGGACGGGAAGAAGTTCAGCCTGTTCTCGGGCCAGTCGCCGGTCGGGGTGGGGGGATATTTCGCCAGCCCCAGGCTGAACGTGATCAGCCCCGATCTGATCGCGCGGGCGGGGGCTGGGCTTGGCCTGATGCTGGTGGCGACGCCGGTCGCAGGCGTGCTGGCGTTCGTCGATGTGGGGGATGCGAAATCGGCGGCGTGCGGCCCGGTGCTGGCGGGCGCGACCGCGAAGGCGCAGCGCACGACGAAGGGCGCGGCGCGCGACGACGTGGGGAAGGGCACGACCGCGACGAGCGAGGACGGATCGCGGCCAAAGGGGCAGAAGAAGGATCAGAAGAAAAAATTCCTCGGGATTTTCTGATCGCAGCCTTTGCGCCGTCGCTGCGTTGCGGCTTCGCCACCATCAGGATGATAGAATGATTCAGGACACCCGCAGCGGAAGCGGCGAAAAACTGCTGCTGATCCACGGTCTGGGCAGCAGCGCGCGCGGATGGGATACGATCCGTAGCGATCTGGCCGCGCAGCGCGAGGTGATCGTGATCGATCTTCCGGGGCACGGCGGGGTTGCGGCCGAGCGCGATAGCGGAACGTTCGCGGGCCTCGTCCGCAGCGTCGAGGAATATCTGACCGCGGCCGGGCTGGACGGCGTCGATATGGTCGGCAGCTCGATGGGCGCGCGGATCGTGCTCGAACTCGCGCGGCGCGGGCGGGCGGGCGATGTCGTCGCGCTCGATCCCGGCGGGTTCTGGCGCGGGTGGGAACGCAATTTCTTCAAGACGACGATCGGCGCGTCGGGGAAACTGCTGCGTGCGTTGCGGCTCGCGTTGCCGACGATTGCCTCCAGCGGCGTTGGCCGTACCGCATTGCTGGCGCAATTGTCGGCGCGGCCGTGGGCGCTTGATGGCAAGATGGTCGCGACCGAGTTGCAGAGCTTTGCGACGACGCCGACGCTCGATGCGCTGGTGCGCGATCTGGGCGATGGACCGGAACAGACCGGCCCCGCGGCATCCGCATCCGGACGAGTGACGATCGGCTGGGGACGCCAGGATCGGTTGTGCCTGCCGCGTCAGGCCGAACGCGCGATGGCCGCGTTCCCGGCGGCGACGCTGCACTGGTTCGATCGATGCGGGCATTTTCCGATGTGGGACCAGCCCGAGGAAACGGTACGATTGATCCTGCGGTCGACTTAATGGCTCAGTGTGGGTGCGGCACGCTGCGCAGCGCCTCGAGCACGTCGTCGGTGCGGGCGGGGTCGCCGATCGCGAGGACATGGCCGGCGCTGGTGGCGGTCAGCGGTTCGCCGTCCCAGTCGCACATTCGTCCGCCTGCGCCTTCGACGACGGGCACGAGCGCCGCGAAGTCGTGGAGCTTCAGGCCGGATTCGCAGACCAGATCGAGGTGGCCGCTCGCGAGCAAGGCATAATTGTAGCAATCGCCGCCGTAGAGCGGGCCATGCCGTCCGCGCGTGACCGCGGCGGCGAGCGCCATATAGTGCTGCACGTCGTCGTCGGCGAAGAGGTGCGGGCTGGTGGTGGCGAGCGCCGCGCCGCTCAGGTCTGCGCATGCGCGGGTCCGGACGGGCGCGCCGTTCAGCGTCGTGGGTCGCCCCGCCGCGCCGATCCAGCGTTCGCGCTGCACCGGCTGGTCGATCACGCCGAGCATCGGCCAGCCGTCCTCGACCAGCGCGATCAGCGTGCCGAAGATCGCGCGGCCCGCAATGAAGCTGTGGGTGCCGTCGATCGGATCAAGCACCCATTGCCGGCCGGTGACGCCGTCCTTCACGCCGAATTCCTCGCCCACGATGCCGTCGCCCGAGCGTTCGGCGTCGAGGATGCGGCGCATGGCGGATTCGGCGGCGCGGTCGGCTAGCGTGACGGGAGAGCTGTCGGCCTTCATCTCCAGGCCGTGGGGGGTGCGGAAATACGGGCGGATCGCGTCGCCCGCAGCGTCGGCGAGGCGGTGGGCGAGATCGATGTCGGACTGGCGGATCGGCATGGGGCACGCCCTATCGTGCGTGGGCACGCGGCGCTACCATCCGTGTCCATGACGATTCGTCCGATCCGTGTGCGATCGCATGACGACGGGCGCGACCGGTGGCGGATCGCGGAGGTCCGGCCTGCGCCCGCGCTGGCGGGAATCGTCGATCGTTATGCAGCGTGGACCGAGCGGACGCAGAGCTTCAGCACGCGGCGCGAGCTGGCGTCGACCGGGGGCGTGTTCATCGTCAACCTTGGCGCGCCGCTGGAGATCGTCGACGCGCTTGGGCAGTCGCATCTGTTCGCGGCGGGCGAGGGGTTCGCCGGGGGGATGGCGGAGGCGACGTCGCTGTCGCGATCGACCGGCGACATGGCGGGGGTGCATATCCACCTGCCGGTCCCGCGGCTGGCGGCCTTGCTGGGCGTCTCGATCGCCGACCTTGGCGATCGCGTCGTGCGGCTGAGCGACCTGCCGGGCGCGGTGCGCGTGCTGGGCGAGCGGTTGGCCGAGGCGGCGGACGACGACGCGCGGTTCGGTCTGCTCGACCGGTTCGTGACGGGGCGGGCGGGCGGGATGGCGGTGGATGCCGGGGTGCACGCCGCGTTGGGAATGCTGGGACGCGCCGGGCCGCGGCCGGTGGAACGCGCGGCGGATGCGCTGGGGTGGAGCCGCAAGCGGCTGGCGCGGCGGGTGCGCGACGCGACCGGTCTGCTGCCGCGCGCGGTGGTGCGGCTGGCGCGGTTCGAGCGGTTCGCTGAAGGTCTAGCGACGCAGCCTGACGAGACTCTGGCGGAACATGCGGCGGCGGCTGGTTACGCCGATCAGGCGCATCTGACGCGCGACGTGCGGCGGCTGGCGGCGACGACTCCGGCCGACCTGCGCGCGCGGCTGATCCCCGCGGCGGGCGGGGTGCGGCATGACTAGGCGCAAATGTTCAAGACCGCTGCGCCGGTTGAGGATCATGATCGCGCGCGAAGGAGACGAATCATGCCGATCAAGCCCGCGATCATCCCCTGCCTGCGCTATCGCGACGCGCCCGCCGCGATCGCGTTTCTGTGCGAGGCGTTCGGGTTCACGGTCCATGCCGATCACCGCGACGCCGACGACGCGAGCATCGTCCAGCACGCCCAGCTGGTGCGCGAGGGGCAGATGATCATGCTGAGCAGTGTCGCGCGCAGCGATTATGCGCTCGCCGCGCCGATGGTGACGGTGGCCGACGCGCGCGGGAACACGCAGGCCCCGTACGTCACGATCGACGACGTCGATGCGCACGCCGGACGCGCGAAGGCGGCGGGCGCGGACATCTTCATGGCCCCGCACGATGCCAATTATGGCGGGCGGCATTATTCGGCGCGCGATCCGGAAGGAAATGTCTGGAGTTTCGGCAGCTACGATCCGTTCGCCAAAGTCTGACCCAGTGCTTGCGTCGCGCTGTAGCGGGTCTAGGGTCGCGCCACATCCGCTGGAGAATCCCGATGCGCCCGATCCTCGCCCTCGCCGCCGCCTTCGCATTCGCCGGGTCCGCCAGCGCGGCGCTCGCGCCGGGCGCGAAGGCCCCCGACTTCACGACGCGCGGCGCGATTGCGGGGAAGGTGACGACGGTCAATCTGGCGGCGTTGCTGAAGCGCGGACCGGTGGTGCTGTATTTCTTCCCGGCCGCGTTCACGCCGGGCTGTAACGCCGAGGCGCAAGCATTCGCGCAGAATGTCGACGCGTTCCGCAAGGCGGGCGCGACCGTCGTCGGGATGTCGGCCGATCCGGTCGACGCGTTGGTAAAATTCTCCGCCAAGGAATGCGCAGGGAAATTCGCGGTGGCGAGCGCCGGTCCGGCGGTGGTCAAGGGCTATGACGTGGCGCTCGGGCGGCAGGTGCAGGGCCGCGATGTGACGAACCGCACCAGTTATGTCATCGGGCGCGACGGAAAGATCGCCTATGTCCACAGCGACCTGGACGCGGCGCAGCACGTCAAGCTGACGCTGGACGCGGTGAAACGTCTTAAAGTCTAGACTCCGGTCACCAGATTTTAGCGGTTGGCCCGTAGAACGCGGCTCCGAAGTTGACGAGGGCTGGCGGGTGACGGGGAGCGCGATGCGCATGGTGATGGACGGGGGGCAGGTCGACGACCTGTTCGGCCGCATCGGCGCGTTCCTGGCCGAGCACCGGCTGAGCCCCGAACCGGCGCACTATAGTTTCGCGTATCTGGTGCTGAGCGACCCGGAAGGGCCGCTTGCGCAGGCAGTCACGTCGATCACCGACGGCGGCATCCGGCTGTCGAGGATGGATATCGAAGCGATGGGCGGCGAGGCGGTGGCGGGTGCGCCGGTCGCATTCGACGCGGTCGTGCGATCGAGCGCCGCCATCACCGCGACCCCGGACCCGACCGCTGACGGCCTGATCGCCCGCACGCAGATGCAGGTCGAAGGATTCGTCGACACGATGCGGACGATGCAGGTCGAGGCGACGGGGTTCGGGCGCGATCTGGCGGAAAGCGCGGCGGCGATGCGCCGCGCCGGACCGGCCGCGGGCATCGACGAGATTGCACGGCTGACCGGGGCGATGATCGCGCGGGTCCATTCGGCCGAGGTGCGGCTGGCCAACGCCACGCGTGAGGCCGACGACCTGCGCATCGCGCTGGACGAGGCGCGCGGATCGGCGCGGCAGGATCCCTTGACCGGTCTGCCCAACCGTCGCGCCTTCGACGAGACGTTCGACGCCTTGCCCGTCGGAACGCCGGTGACGATCGCGATCTGCGACATCGATCATTTCAAGCGCGTCAACGACGTCTTCGGGCATACCGTGGGCGATCGTGTGCTGAAGGCGATCGGCCAGACGCTGGCGGAGGCGTGCGAGGGGCATCTGGTCACCCGCTATGGCGGGGAGGAATTCGCGCTGCTGTTCGAGAACGGCGATTGCGCTGCGGTCGCCGAGTTCCTCGATGTCGCGCTGCGCGCGGTCGCCGCGCGCAGGTTCCGGTCGCGCGACACGAACGAACTGATCGGATCGGTGACCGTTTCGGCGGGCTTGGCGAGCGGCGTCGCAGGCGCGCCGAAGGTCGATCTGATCACGCGCGCCGACGCCGCTTTGTACCGGGCGAAGGCCGATGGCCGCGACCGCGTGGTCTGCGCGCCGGATGTTGGCGTATAATCCCGTCGCCGATTGGCGAATTTCGCCAGTGCTGAACCCCATGCTGAACGGGCGCTGACGAAAATCCGTTGAAAAGCGCCGTTTCTAGAATTGGCACGGCTTCTGCAAAGCTCTTGGCATCGGCCGCCGGATGGTCCGGCCGCCACCGCAGGAGACCTGAAATGACCGCTCGTTTCGAAAACGTCCAACGCTACGCCGTCAGCTTCGTCGGTGCCGTCGTCTTCGCCGCGCTGATGATCAGCGCCGCCGTTCCCGTGGTTCCGGTCGTCTGACCGGAACCCGCCACCTTCCTCTACCAAGGACCAGACCGATGATCCGCTCCACCATGCTCGGCTTCGCCGCCTTCGCGACCACGGCGCTGCTGCTCTATGTCGAGGCTGCCGCCACCGTCATCTGAGCTGTGCCCACCAAAGCCTCCTCTCCCCGGCTGTAGGTGCCGATGAGGAGTCCGGCGGCGAGCACGTGCCCCGCCATCGCCCTTACCAATGCCGCGCGACCGGGCGTATCGCCCGGATCGCCCGCCCCCTCTCCCAACACGAACAACTGGAACGCGTAGCGATGCGCGCCATGCCCGGTCGGTGGATCGGGCGGCAGCCAGCCCTCGGCGAAATAGGAATTGCGTCCGACGTCTCGTTCGGCGTTTCCAGACCCGTCGGCGACGATCGCGCCCTCCTCCAGCCGTCCCGCATCGGGCGGCAAATCCCACACGACCGCATGAACCAGCGGCTGCGGCGTCGGCGCGTCGGCGTCCTCGACCAGCAGCGCCAGCCGGGCCGCTCCGGCGGGCACCACGCCCCACACGAGCGGCGGCGATACGCCCGCGCCGTCCGCGGTGAAGCGTTCCGGCAACCGTGCGCCGTGCGCGAACGCGGGACTTTTCAGGTCAACCGCATCGAAGCGGCCGCCGAGATCGGGATGCGCTATCGCCAGCTTGTCGGCTCCGGCGCGGACGCCGGTCAATGCCTTGCCGAGCCAGGCGGGGATATGTTCCAGCATCCTTGTCCTCCTTCGCGAAATGGGAAAACGCATAAGGCGGCACGATCGTCGCACCGGCGCGTTTCGCCGCGATGACCGGCTTCGACCTCGATCGCTTCGTCGCGGCGCAACAGGGCGTGTATCCGGCCGCGCTGGCCGAACTGCGGCGCGGGCGCAAGGCGACGCATTGGATGTGGTTCGTCTTTCCGCAGATCGCGGGCCTTGGGCGCAGCGCGATGGCGCAGACCTATGCGATATCGGGGCGGGATGAGGCGCGGGCCTATCTGGCGCATCCGGTACTGGGGCTGCGCCTGGTGGAGGCGAGCGCGGCTGTATGCGGCGCAGCCGGAACGGCGGAGGCGATCATGGGCGCGATCGATGCGGTGAAGCTGCGGTCGTCGATGACGCTGTTCGCCGCGGTCGCCGACGATCCAGCGCCGTTCCGCGCGGTGTTGGACCGGTTCTGGGACGGTCACGACGATCCGGAAGCCCTGCGATTGTTGTGAGCCCGAACGTGGCCGCGCGGCGTTGTCGCCATCAGCTTCACAGGAGGATTCCCCATGACCCGCACCCTTTCCGACATTGCGGAGAAGATGAAGGACATCGATTTCACGATGCTGTCGACGCACGCCGAGGGCGGGGCGATCGGCGCGCGGCCGATGAGCAACAACCGCGAGGTCGATTACGACGGCGACAGCTGGTATTTCACGTGGGAGGATGCGTTGATGGTCGCCGACATTGCGCGCGATCCGCACGTGGGACTGTCGCTGCAGGGATCGTCGGGGCTGCTCGGGATGCGCCCGTTCTTCGTCGCGGTGGAGGGCGTCGCCGACGTAGTGCGCGACAAGGCGCAATTCGCCGAGCATTGGACCAAGGATCTCGATCGCTGGTTCAAGCAGGGCGTCGATACGCCGGGCGTCGTGATGATCCACGTCAAGGCGAAGCGCGTGCATTATTGGGATGGCGAAGACGAGGGCGAGATCGTCGTCTGAAGCACCAGCCGCGAAGCGATTTCGATTGCGTTGACGCCGGGCGTGTGATTGCTGCAAGCCATTGTAGCGTTGGGGCGAATCATGGGTGTGGGACATCGGCTGACGGCGGCGATCGCGGCATGCGCGTTGCTGGCCGGATGCGGCGGCGATGGCGGTGGCGCGTCTACATCCGGGGCCGGAGCGACGGCGGGGCCTGCGCCCACCCCCACGCCGACCGCGACATCCGCGTGCTCGTTGCTCAATCGGCAGCAATGGGCTGAAGCGCAGTTGCGCGAATGGTATCTGTTTCCCGACACCTTGCCCACCAGCCTGAGCCCGGCTGGCTTTACGACGGTCGACGATTATATCGACGCGCTGACCGCCACCGCGCGGGCGCAGCGCAAGGACCGGTATTTCACCTATCTGACCTCGATCGCGGAAGAGAACGCCTATTACCAGCAGGGGTCGAGCGCCGGGTTCGGGTTCCGGCTGGGATATGACACCGCGGCGCGGCGCGTGGTGGTGATCGAGGCGTTCGAGGGCACCGCGGCGCTCTCCGCGGGGATCGACCGCGGGACCGAGATCGTCGCGATCGGGACCAGCGCCGCGACGCTGCAGACGGTCGATTCGCTGATCGCGGCGGGCGGACCGCAGGCGGTGAGCAACGCGCTGGGCGAATCGAGCGCGTCGATGACGCGGGTGCTGCGCATCGCCGATGCATCGGGCGTAAAAGACGTGACGCTGACCAAGACCGATTACACGCTGACCCCGGTATCGTCGCGGTACGGCGCGAAGATCATCGAGCGGAACGGCAAGAAATACGGGTACGTCAACCTGCGCACCTTCATCGACACCGCGGAACCCGCGCTGCGCAGCGCGTTCGCCAATTTCCGCGCGCAGGGCGTGACCGACGTGGTGGTCGATTTTCGCTATAACGGCGGCGGGCTGGTGTCGATCGCCGAGCTGATGGGCGACCTGCTTGGCGGCGGACGGTCGACCAGCGACGTGTTCAGCTACACCACGTTCCGGCCGGAGAAATCGTCGAACAACGACACCAGGCAGTTCGCGCCGCAGCCGCAATCGATCGCGCCGATGCGGGTCGCGTTCATCGGCACCGGGGGGACGGCGTCGGCGAGCGAACTCGTCATCAACGCCTTCATTCCGTATCTGCGTAGTAATGCGGGACTGATCGGCGGCAACACGTTCGGCAAGCCGGTCGGGCAGATCGCGCTGGACCGGGCGGCGTGCGACGACCGGCTGCGCGTGGTGGCGTTTGCGACGCAGAACGCGGCGCGGCAGGGCGACTATTACGATGGCCTGGCGACGAAGGTCGAGGCGAGCTGTCAGGCGAATGACGACATCACGCGGCAGATGGGCGATCCCGAAGAGGCGTCGACGCGGGCGGCGATCGACTTCCTGGCGGGCGTGCCATGTACGCGCATCTCGGGCGTGGCGGCGAATGCGCGCGCCGCATCGACCAGCGCGACGCGTGCAGCATCGGCCAATGCGCGTGAGTTGTTGACGCCAGCGCGGCCCACGACGCCGCAGCGCGAGGCGCCGGGATCGTTCTGAGGCGTCAGCCCGCGATCTTCTGCCCGATGATCCACGCCCAGACCAGGAGCGTGGCGACGCCGCCGGTCAGCGTCGCGTAGATCGCTCGGCCGAGCAGCCGACCCTGCGCGTCGATCGACCGGACGAAGGCGGCGAGCAGGCTGCGGCGGAGCGCGTCGGCGTCGCTGTGGTCGGGATCGAAATCCTCGCCGATCAACAACGCGCGAAGGCACAGGTAGCTCGCCGCGACGAAGGGTGCGACGCCGATCAGGCTGGCGATCGTCTGTGCCGGATGGGTCGCGGCGTCCAGGCTGAGCGGCGCGCCGGGCGAGGCGGAGACGGGATGCGTGCCGATCGTGATGAGCAACGCGTTGAACGCCAGCATCGCGCCCAGCCGCACCGAGAGATCGAGGTCGCGATTTTCGAGAAATTCGAGGTCCGCGACGAAGCCCGGATCGGGCGTCCCTGCGTGAATGTCCTGAAAGGCGCGCAGGCGGCGGCGGAACGAGCGGGAGTCCATGACGGGGCTGTAGCGCAGTTCGACGCGCCGAACACGATTTGCCGCGCCACCGCTGTGTGAGGGGCGTAAGGTGGCGGCGGGGCCTTCCGCCCCGATCGGAAGCGATGATGGCAAAGAGCCAGAAGAAGTCGAGCAAGGAAATCCGCAAGCCCAAGGCGGAAAAGCCACCCAAAGCCAACGCCTCCAACCCGTCGAGCAAGAATGCGGTCAACATGGTGACGCTGAAGAGTTGAGCGACGCGAACTCGGTGAAGCTGCGCAAGCGATAGGAGGACGGGATGGTCGAGGCGTATTGGAACGGCGCGCGGATCGCGGCGAGCGACGATACCGTCGTGGTCGAGGGCAATCACTATTTCCCGGCCGACGCGGTCGACGCGGAATTGCTGCGGCCGAGCGTGACGACCAGCATGTGCCCGTGGAAGGGCACCGCGCATTATCATTCGATCGTCGTCGACGGCGCGGAGAACCGCGACGCGGCGTGGTACTATCCCGAGCCGAAATCCGCCGCGGCCGAAATCAAGGACCGGATCGCATTCTGGAGGGGCGTCGAGGTCCGCTGATCCGCGCATTGGTTGCGCGAGAGTGCGATGCGGTGGCAGACGGGCGCGATGACGCTGAACGTGCTCAATCCTGCGGCCAGAATCCGCGTCGTGCGGCAGGGGCATGAACAGCAGCCGGTGATCGTGATCGACGACATGCTCGCCGCGCCCGATTCTTGGCGCGCCGCGGCGGCGCGGGCCGATTACGGGCGGATGGGCGAATATTATCCGGGCGTGCGCGCGCCCGTCCCGCCCGCCGCGGCGGGGGCGATGCGCGACGATCTGGCGGACGTGATTGGTGAGGTGTTCGGGGTCGCGCCGCCGGTGCTGGAATGCTTCTTTTCGATCGTCACGACGCAGCCCGCCGCGCTCGCGCCGATCCAGCGGTTGCCGCATGTCGACGGGCTGGAGCCGGACCGGCTGGCGATCCTGATCTATCTGTCGGGGGCCGAGCAGGGCGGCACGGCCTTCTATCGCCAGCGCGGCACGGGGTTCGAGACGGTCGATGTGGCGCGCTTTCCGGCGTTCGACGCAGCGCTGTCGGCGGGGGTGGCCGAACACGGGATGCCACCCGCGGCGTATATCGCGGGGGATACGCCGCTGTATGAACAGATTGCGGCGTATGACGCGGCGCCCAATCGCGGGCTGATCTATCGCAGTCACGCGCTGCACTGCGCGAACATCCCGGCGGGGGTCGCGCTGCCCGCCGATCCGGTGAGCGGGCGGCTGAGCATCAACAGCTTCCTGTTCGATGCGGGCGTGCGCTGATGCCGCAGGCGTCGCTGGACCCGAGCTGGGCGGAGCCGCTGCAACCGGAGTTCGCAAGCGGCTATATGGCCGATCTGCGTGCGTTTCTGGTGGCGGAGAAGGCGGCGGGGAAGCGCATCTTTCCGCATTCGCGCGACTGGTTCCGGGCGCTGGAGCTGACGCCTTTGCCGCAGGTGCGCGTCGTGATCCTGGGGCAGGATCCTTATCATGGCGAAGGGCAGGCGCATGGCCTGTGCTTTTCGGTGCGGCCGGGTGTCCGACCGCCGCCGAGCCTGGTCAACATCTACAAGGAGCTGCGTTCCGACCTCGGCATCGTGCCGCCGGACCACGGGTTTCTGGAAAGCTGGGCGCGGCAGGGGGTGCTGCTGCTGAACAGCGTGCTGACGGTCGAGAGCGGGCTGGCGGCGTCGCATCGCGGGCGCGGGTGGGAGCGGTTTACCGACGCGATCGTGCGATTGGTTGCGGCGCGTGAGGAGCCGGTCGTGTTCATGCTGTGGGGCAGCTATGCGCAGAAGAAGGCGGCGTTCGTCGGGAGTGAGGGGCGGCATCTGGTGCTGACCGCGCCGCATCCGTCGCCGCTGTCGGCGCACGCGGGGTGGTTCGGGAGCGGACATTTTTCGAAGGCCAACGCTTTTCTGGAGAGCAGGGGGCTGACGCCGATCGACTGGGCGTTGCCGATCCAGCCCGCCTGAACGCTTCCATTCGTTCCTTATATGTTCTATACTCACGGAGTGCAGGACGCGTTCGCCTTCGTCACATCCGATCTGTCCGCGTGGCGTGACCGGCTGTTCGCGGCCACGCCGGTTTCGTTGCCTGCGACGCGGCGTAAGCCGATCGGCCAGCTCGTCAAATCGCTGATCAGCGCGCGGACGCGTGATGCGGTGTCGCTAGCGGCCTATCGCCGGCTGGGCGCGCGGTATGGCAGTGTTGCGACGCTCGCGCAGGCGACGCCGGAAGCAGTGGCTGGGGTGATCCACGACGTGACCTTCGCCGAGGCCAAGGCCGACCATCTGGTCGCCGCGTTGCGCCGGATCGCCCACGAGGATGGCGGTTTCGTGCTGGGGCATCTGGGTGATCGTCCACTGGAGGAGGCGCTCGGATGGCTCGAACGGCTGCCGGGCGTGGCGCGCAAGGTGTCGGCCTCGACGCTCAACGCCAGCACGTTGGGGCGGCCGGTGCTGATCGTCGACACGCACGTGCTGCGCGTCCTGCAGCGGCTGGGCTTCGTCGGGCCGGGCGCCGATTATCGCGCAGCGAGCGAGGCCGTCACCGCGGCCAGGCCGCGCTGGTCGGGCGATGTTTTTTTGGGATTTCACATTGCGATGAAGCGGCTGGGGCAGACCGTCTGCCGGTGGGATGTGCCGGAATGCGAAGCGTGTCCACTGGCGCGGGATTGCCCGACGGCGCGGCGCGGAAGGTTAGGCTAAGGTTAGGCCTAGAGCGGGTTGTGACCTTACGGAGGCATCGTGACGGAGCGGCTTTTGGTTCAGGGCAAGAAGTGAGGAGCGGAGCGATGCTTTTGCATCGTGACCGACGAGCGACGCCGCCCTGGGGCAAAAGCCGCCCGCCGCGCAGCGGTTGCCCGGGCGCGCCCGTCGGCTGCGTCACGCCGCTTGCGGGTAGCGCTGCTACCCGCGGCACGACGTTCCTTGCCGGACGAACACGCACGGGCAATCAATGACGCCTCCGTAAGGTCACAACCCGCTCTGGAACGCATCGGCGCGTCATTCGCCTTCCCCCTCTTCATCCTCGCGCCGCAATTTCTCATACTCGCGTTTGTGGCGGAGGCGGGCGCGTTCGTTGGCGCGGGGATGGTTCGCCTCGATGCGCGGGCGGACGTAGCGTTCGCGGTCGAGATCGGGATGAGCCTCGTAAAGCTCGCCCATGGAGTGGGCGATGTCGACTGCGTCGGCGAGCCGGTCCGGCGGCATCAGGCGGTGCGGATCGGCGGGCGTGGCCGGCCCGAGCGCGGCGAGCGCATCATCGACCGGGAGCGCGGCCGGCGCAGGTTCGTTCGGACGGCGCGTATCGTCCTGCGCGTGGCGGAACTGGTCGGGGCGATAGGCGCGCAACAGGAACATCAACAGGCGATCGTTATACTGCCATTTCGCACCGATCCGGCAGCCGTCGCGGTCGAACACCGGCACGTCGACGCCCTGGATCGCGCGGGTGAAGGCGACGTCGATCAGCCGCGTCGCCGCCGCCGCGGTCGCCGCCTCCCATGCGTGTGCGAAGCCCTCCGCACCCGGCGCGCGACGCAGGCGATAGGCGCTCTGCACCGACATATCGACCGCTTCGCACGCCGTGGAGACGAGGCCCGTGTCGGCGAGCGCCTCGATGAAGGTGCGCTGCACCTCGGGCGTCCAGCCATCGGCGCGCGGGCGGCGAACGACGGGACGCCATTCGTAATCGTTCGGGTCGAAGCTGGTGATGTCGAACGGCTCGGGCGGGGGATCGCCGTTATCGTCCAGCTCCAGGGCGGTTTCGGGGTCGCGCTGGCCGGTGTCGGCGAGCGCGCGGTTGCGGTTCGGTTTGTTTGCCATCGACCAGTGTGGAGCAAAGGTTTTCCAACTTTGGAAGGTTTCGCCGGGCCTTGTTGGATGCTTTGCGCGAGCGGTGTGGCGTGGGGGCATCCATCAGGAGGCGCAGATATCGGTTATGGAGCGCGCAGCGCGTCGGCCGGGAACTATCCCGTGCAGTATCGGCTTAGGCCGGGCAGCGTCGATATTGTCCGCGTTGTACGCTGGGCACGGGCGATTTCCGGGTTGCTCTAAAGCAGCAGCGTTACTTCGACGACATTCAGTTGTGGCGTCGCGGCATAGCGGACTTTGTCATGCGCTACGCCTGCGTCAGGCTGAGAACGTTGCCGTCGGGGTCGGGGAAGAACGCGACCTTCGTGACGCCGCCGGGCGCGGTCCAGATGCCGAGGGCGTCCTGCCCCATGCCGTCGTAGATCGTGAAGGCGACGCCGCGGCCGGTGAGCGCGCGGACGGTGGCGGCGATATCGGCGACCTGCCAGCCGAGGATCGGGTGTGCCGAGGGGGTGTGTCCGGGTACTTCGGTGACGCGCAGCGGCACGCCCGCGAGGTCGAACACCGCGGCGAAATCGTCGCCGGGCAGGCGGGGAAGGCCGAGCGTCTCGGCGTAGAATGCTTCCGCGGCGCCGCGGTCGCGGGTGATGACGGAGGTGACGGGGGTGGCGTTGGCTAGGGGCATGATGGGGCTCCGGCGGGCGCGATGGGTGGAGGGTGACGCGTGGGGAGCGCGGAGTCCACTGGGTCAGATGGAGATTGCACGGATGTACAAACTGCGCGGGTCACTTTTCACGAAACCGGGTTTTCATTGAAAGTGGCGCGATCGTTGACATTGGACAAAAGATTGTCCATGTTCCGATGATGCAAACCGTCAGTTATTCCGAAGCGCGTGAAAATCTGAAGGCGATGATCGACAAGGTCGTCGCCGACCGTGCGCCGATCACGATCACGCGTCAGCGCGGCGAGGGCGCGGTGCTGATTTCCGAGAGCGAATGGGCCGGGATGGAAGAGACGCTGCACCTTCTGTCATCGCCAGCGAACGCCAGGCGTCTGCTCGAAGGAATCAAGCGGTTCGACGCCGGCGAAGGCGAGGAGCATGAACTGATCCGGCCGTGAAGGTCTCGTTCGATCGCGAGGCGTGGGCGGAATATCTCCAGTGGCAGCGCGAGGATGTGCGCGTGCTGGAGAACATCAGTGGCCTGATCGAGGAATGCCGCCGCGATCCGTTTCGTGGGACGGGCAAGCCCGAGCCGTTGAAGCGCGACCTTGCCGGTTGGTGGTCGCGGCGGATCACCGGCGAGCACCGGTTGATCTACCGCGCGCTCCGGTCGGGTGACGCGCAGGTGGTCGAAGTGCTGTCGTGCCGGTATCATTATTGAGTCGGTGACGCCGCCGGGTGACCGGGCGCGAACTGCACCAAATCCCACAGGTTGCCGTAGAGATCCTTGAACACCGCGACGCGGCCGTAGGGTTGGTCGGCGGGCGGGCGGACCCATTCGACCCCGACGGCGGTGAAGCGGGCGTGGTCTCGGGCGAAGTCGTCGGTTGCGAGGAACAGGAAGACGCGGCCGCCGGTCTGATCGCCGATGTATTGGGCATGGTGGTCGGTGGCGGCGCGGGCGAGGAGGATATTGGTGGCGCTGGCGGGCGCGCCGGGCGGGCGGATCGTGACCCAGCGCTTGTCCTGTTCGGGCTGGTGGGTGTCCTCGACCAGCTCGAAGCCGAGTTTGCCAACGTAGAAGGCGAGCGCCTCGTCATAG
This sequence comes from Sphingomonas sp. SUN019, assembly GCF_024758705.1. Lineage (NCBI taxonomy): Bacteria > Pseudomonadati > Pseudomonadota > Alphaproteobacteria > Sphingomonadales > Sphingomonadaceae > Sphingomonas > Sphingomonas sp. SUN019. Next base: position 2,675,824 of record NZ_CP096971.1, read on the forward strand.
TCGCGGACGACGAGGGCGATGTGGGCTAGGTGGGGCAATTCATTCAGTCCGTCTGTGATTGACCCTGACAGCAAGCTAGTTTGTAATTCCGGCTTTGTCGGCAGGATCTACGCATTATGGCACTTACACCGTCACTAACGATTGCCGAGCAAAGAATCGCAAAGGCTCTAGCGATCGATGGTGAGAGAAATCAGGATATTCATATCCTTATAAATATCGGTCGAACACCCTCAGTAAATTTTGGACGATTATCGGGCGTAAAGGACTGGTCGATCCAACCAGCGACGGCGGACGAGACGGGCGCATTCAAATTTGAGAAGTCGCTCGTCGATTTGAAAACCGGTTTGTCGCCTTTCCAAGACGAGCGTCTGGTTCGGTCGCGCGAGGCGATGATGCTCGCTGTTCAGGTTTTTAATTTGCCAGGACTGCTGTTTAAGACCGAGCTCTTTTCCATGTTAGCAAACGTGGCATGGACCTACCTGCTTCACGAGTTTTATGACCGAAAGGGCGTAAAACTTGAAGACAAGACGGGAAATACTCTCTTGCTGAGCCAAATGCTCAAGCGATCTGACTGCCCGCTAGCTAAGGATATCAAAAAAAATCTTCTAGCGATAAAAACAATTCGTGATGATGTAGAGCACAAAATTCTGGCGTCGCTAGGACGTTCATTTTATCCCTTGTTTCAAGCCAATTGCTTAAACTTTGAAGAGGTGATTTGTGCTTTTTTTGGATCAAGAATGAGTTTGGGGAGTACATTATCATACGCGCTTCAGTTCTCAAAAATGAGTCCGGATCAAATTGCACAATTACAAAAGTACGACTTAAATCCAGAAATCAATGCGATCAACGAGCACATTAAGGAGGTGTCCGAACAAGACGGAACAGAAGGTATGCAATTTCAGTTCAAAGTCGCATACTCCTTTGAAAAGGTATCAAAGGGTGACGCAAACATCGTCTTCACAAATAACAATCCAGGCAGCGACAAAAAACATGAGGTCGTAGTACAAAAAGTGGCTGCCGATGAGCAATGGCCCTATAAACCGATGACCGTCGTGAAAGCCGTCAAGATGGCTACAGGGCTCGCCTTCTCTTCACATAATCACGTTCAAGCATGGAGGAAATATGGAGTGCGGCCCAAAGCCGACAGCACCGATCCGTCGGGCTGCAATAAGAAATTTTGCACTTACCATCCTGCGCATGGCGATTACACCTACTCTCAGGACTGGATCGATAAACTGATTGCCGCGATCCAAGACGCCAACGAGTATGCGGCCATCAAGGCCGTCAAACTCTGACGCCATCAGTCGTGCTCCCGCCCGCTGGCACCCACGTAAAGCTCGCGGCCTGTCTCGTTGTAGAGCTGGCTCATATGCGCCATCCCAGCCTCCGCCTCCTCGGCGGCAATAAACGTCTCCGCGCTCGAATTCTGCTTCGCGGCAAAATCGCGCACTTCCTGCGTGATCTTCATCGAGCAGAATTTGGGGCCGCACATCGAGCAGAAATGCGCGGTCTTGGCGCCTTCTGCCGGTAGCGTCTGGTCGTGGTATTGTTCGGCGGTGTCGGGGTCGAGTGACAGGTTGAACTGGTCGCGCCAGCGGAATTCAAATCTTGCGCGGCTGAGAGCATCGTCGCGCATTTTCGCGGCGGGGTGGCCTTTGGCCAGGTCGGCGGCGTGGGCGGCCAGTTTGTAGGTTACGACGCCGACCTTTACGTCGTCGCGGTCGGGGAGGCCGAGGTGCTCCTTGGGGGTGACGTAGCAGAGCATCGCGGTGCCGTACCAGCCGATCATCGCGGCGCCGATGCCGCTGGTGATGTGGTCGTAGCCCGGCGCGATGTCGGTGGTGAGCGGCCCGAGCGTATAGAAGGGGGCTTCGCCGCAGACCTCCAGCTGCTTGTCCATGTTCTCCTTGATCTTGTGCATCGGCACGTGGCCGGGGCCTTCGATCATCACCTGGACGTCGCTCTTCCACGCGCGGTGGGTTAGTTCGCCCAATGTGTAGAGCTCGCTGAACTGCGCCTCGTCGTTGGCGTCGGCGATGCTGCCGGGGCGCAGGCCGTCGCCGAGGCTGTAGGCGATGTCGTACGCCTTCATGATCTCCGTGATCTCGTCGAAGCGTTCGTAGAGGAACGATTCCTTGTGGTGGGACAGGCACCATTTCGCCATGATGCTGCCGCCGCGGCTGACGATGCCGGTGACGCGCTTGGCGGTCATCGGGACGTACGCGAGGCGGACGCCGGCGTGGATCGTGAAATAATCGACGCCCTGTTCGGCCTGTTCGATCAGCGTGTCGCGGAAGATTTCCCACGTCAGGTCTTCGGCGACGCCGCCGACCTTTTCCAGCGCCTGGTAGATGGGCACGGTGCCGATCGGGACGGGCGAATTGCGGATGATCCATTCGCGGGTGTCGTGGATGTTGCGGCCCGTGCTGAGGTCCATGACGGTGTCCGCGCCCCAGCGGATCGACCAGACGAGCTTGTCGACCTCTGCCGCGACGTTGCTGGCGACCGCGCTGTTGCCGATGTTGGCGTTGATCTTGACCAGGAAATTGCGGCCGATCGCCATCGGTTCGGATTCGGGGTGGTTGATGTTGCTGGGGATGATGGCGCGGCCGCGGGCGACTTCGTCGCGGACGAATTCTGGGGTGACGTAGTCGGGGATGGCTGCGCCGAAGCTTTCGCCGTCGCGGATGTGGCCGCGGATCATCTCGCGGCCGAGGTTCTCGCGGGTGGCGACATATTCCATTTCGGGCGTGATGATGCCGCGGCGGGCGTAGTGCATCTGGCTGACGTTCTGGCCGGGTTTGGCGCGCAAGGGGCGGCGGACGACGTTGGGGAAGGGCTGTACCCCGCCGCTGCGGTCGGGGCCGAGCTGGCCGTTGTCCTCGGGGCGGAGTTCGCGGCGGGCGTAGGATTCTACGTCGCCGTGCGCCTCGATCCACTCGCGGCGGAGTGGGGGCAGGCCGGCCTGGATGTCGATGCGGACGTTCGGGTCGGTGTAGGGGCCGGACGTGTCGTATACGTTCAGCGGGGGTTCGGTGCACGACGGATCGAGGTCGATCGCGCGCATCTTTACGCCCAAGGGACCGACGTGGATTTTTCGCGAGCCGCGGATTGGGCCGGTGGTTACGCCTATTGCGCTGCCCGCGAGGGGGATTTCGGTGCGGGCGGGGACGTCGGCCATGATTTATGCTCCAGTATCGGAGCAAGGACGGTCTTTGGTGACCTCCCTCCCTCCGCCGGTCTCAACCGGATCAGGTTCGGCGGGTCATGGCTTCAGCCAAATCTCAACCGCTAAGGCGCGGTCCCCCGGGGATGGAACCGGCATAGGCGCAAGCGGCGGGCCGGACAAACGAAAAGGCCGCGCGGGAGGGGGGAGCCGCGCGGCCTTTTTAACTGCAGTGCCAGATGCGAGAGGCTTAGTTCGCGCCGCTGGTCCGCAGATCCTGATTGGCGTTGTTGGTGCCGGCCGGGAAGAAGCCGCCGCCGATCCCGGCGGTATTGCGGAGGTATACGATGTTGTGGACCTGCGCCGAGGTGCGGCTGAACGCGAGGCCGTTGGCGTCGGTCGGCACGATGTTCGACACCGACGCATCCGGCCCGACGATGCCCTGATCGAGGTCGCTCGCTCCATCCAGCGAATCGCGCGCGTCGGAGATTGCGCCCGCCGCCGTGCGCAGGCTGGGGGTCGCCAGACCCTTCGCATAGAGCACGGTGCGGACGAGGCCGGCGTGATATGCCTCCGCCGCCAGGATGCCCGCCGCGGCCTCCAGGAACACCTTGCTGTTCAGGAGCGGCGCCGCGCCCTTGTAGGCGGTGACCCCGACATCTTCGAACAGATACGCCGCGAGCAGGAAGTTCTCGTCGTTGGCGTAGGGGTCGAAGGTTTCGTTTGCGCCGACGATCTTCGCCGCGCGCGCCGCCGCGGTGAACGCGCCGTTTGCGCCGCCGTCGATGTTGAGCGCAGGCTGCGCCACCGCCGCCGCGCCGAGCGCGGTGCGCAGGAAGTTGACGTGCGCGATCTCGTCCGCGGCGATCTCTCGCGCATAGGCTGCGACGACCGGGTCGGTGAAGATCACCTGACGGCCTCCGGTGACCGCGCCCTGCGCGCCCGATGTGCCGGTCACGCCGGTCTGGCTGGATGCGGGCAAGCCCACGCCGAACGCCGCGAACGAATAGAATTGCGCTTCGAGATATTCGAGGTTGAGCGCCAGGTTCAGGATGTTGGGATCCTGATCGACGGTGGTCGGCGTCGGGGTTGGCGAAGGGCTGGGGGTCGGCGTCGGCGTATCGTCGTCATCGTCGCCGCAGGCGGAGAGGAAGGCGAGCGTGCCGACCGCGGCGGTCGATGCGCCGGCGACCTTCAGGAAGCGGCGGCGGGCCGCGCGTCGTTCGTTGGTCTGATCGATCAACGCGAAGATGGAGTCCTTGATCATGGCGAAGTCATCCCTGAAAAGTTAAGAACGGAAAATATCGCGGCTCACGTGGCCGACTTGATGTTTCCGTTGACGCCCGCGGGGAAGAACCCGCCCATCGTCTTCGACGCATTGCCCAGGTACACGATGTTGAGCACCGCCCCGGTCGTGCGGCTGTAGGCCAGGCCGTTTTCGTTCAGCGGAACGATGTTCGACACCGGACCAGCGGCGCTGGACGTCGCGGCGATGCCCTGATCGTCGTCGGGCGCGATGCCGCGGATCCTGTCCTCGGTAGGCGCGCCGTCGAGCATGTCGCGCGCGTCGGAGATCTTGCCCGCCGCGGTGACCAGCGCAGGCGTGTCGATCCCCTTGCGATACAGCACGGTGCGCACGATCGCGGCGTGATAGGCCTCGACCGCGAGAATGCCGGCCGCTGCCTCGAGGAAGGTCTTGTTCGAAATGAGCGCGGCTGCGCCCTTGTAGGCGGTGACGCCGACATCCTCGAAGATGAACGCCCCGAGCAGGAAGTTCTCATCGGAGGAATACGGGTCGAATGCGGTGCCGGCCGGCACGACGCCGGCTGCCTGCGCCGCGACGCTGAACGCGTTGTTCGCGCCGAAACCGACGTCGATCGCTGGCATCGCGACGGCGGCGGTGCTGAGCGCGGTCCGCAGGAAGTTGACGTGCGCCAGTTCGTCCTGCGCGATTTCCTTCGCATAGGCGGCCACCAGCGGATCGGTGAAATTGACCTTGCGGCCCGGCGTCACGGCGCCGGGCGTGGTGCCAGACGGGCCGGTGGTCGACGCGGCGGGAAGGCCGGTGCCGTTGACCGCATAGAGATAGAATTGCGCTTCGAGATATTCGAGGTTCAGCGCGAAGTTCAGCACGTCGGCATCGGTCGGGGCGGCCTGCGCCGCGGCGGAGTTGGCGTAGGCGAAAGCGCCGCCGACGGCGGCTGCGCCGAACGCCGCGGTGAAGAAGGCGCGACGATTTTCGCGTCGCTGCACCCGGCCGTCGAGAACCTCGATCAGCTGTTCACTTTCGGACATATCTGGCACCCTTTCCCATCCTCCCGACCGGGCCAGTCCGTTGTCCGGACCGGTCGTGGCCAAGGCGACTATTCGCGACACCGATGACCGAGGTGCCCACACCGGGACCGACGCACGTCATGCTATCCGGTCGGCCTAGTTACGCTTTGCCACGAAAAAGGATGCACGCGCCAAAATGTAAAAAAGTGTAACAACCGCAAACAGCTGTGGCCGTGCCCGCGGGCGTGCGCCTAAGGGAGGTAAAGGCGGGGCGATGGCGGGGATGCGAGCGTGAGCGAAGCAGCGGGCGGCATGGGGATCGACGATGCGCGGGCGCGGCTGTCCGACGCGCTGGCCCGCACCGCAGCCAAGGATGCGCGCGCCTTCAATCGCGTCTATCGCATGACCTCTGCGAAGCTATTCGGGATTTGCCTGCGTATCTGCGGCGAACGAAAGGCGGCGGAGGACGTTTTGCAGGAAGTCTATCTCTCGGTGTGGGTGCGCGCGGACCGGTTCGATCCCGCACGCGGCAGCGCGATCGCCTGGCTGTCGGCGGTGGCGCGCAACCGGGCGATCGACTGGCGACGACGCCATCCGGCGCGCGCGACGCGCCCGGTCGAGGAAGCCGAGGCGTTGCCCGACGATGCGCCGCTGGCCAGCGACCTGATGCTGCGCGGGGAGGCCGACCGGAAGCTGCACCTGTGCCTGGACGATCTGGAGCCGCGCCAGCGCGGGGCGATCCGCACCGCCTTTTTCGAAGGGGTGACCTATGCTGAGCTCGCCACGCGCGATGCGACGCCGCTGGGCACGATCAAGAGCTGGGTGCGGCGCGGGCTGATGCGGTTGAAGGAGTGTCTCGATGCCGACTCCTGATGCGGCGACCCCCGACGACATGCCCCCGGACGACAGCGTGATGGCAGCCGAACTGGCGCTGGGGCTGGTCGAGGGTGAGGACCGCGCCGTCGCGCTTCGCCGGACGATGGCCGAGCCCGGTTTCGCGCGCGAGGTGGAGCGATGGCGTGCGCATTTCGCCAGCCTGCTGGACGGCGTTACGCCGGTCGCACCACCGCCCGAACTGGAGGCGCGCGTGATGCGTGCGATCGACGGCGGCGCGGGCAAGTGGCGCTGGGCGACCGGCGTCGCGTCCCTGATGGCGGCGGCGCTGGCCGGCGTGCTGGTGCTGCGGCCGCCCGAGCGGGTGATGGTGCGCGTGCCGGGCGCGCCGACGACGATGCCGATCGGGCTGACCGCGGCGATGGTGCCGTCCGATGCCGCGCCGGAGGGCGGGAAGCCGTTCGTCGCGATCTATGATCCGGCATCGGGTGCGGTGCGTGTCGCGGGCGATCTGGCGGTGCCGAGCGAGCGCGACGCCGAATTGTGGCGGATCGGCACGGATGGCGTGCCGAAATCCCTGGGGCTGATGGTGGCGGTGGGGCGGTCGACGATCACGCTGCCGCGCGCCGATCGCGACGCACTGGCGGCGGGGGTCACGCTGGCGGTGTCGATCGAGCCGAAGGGCGGATCGCCGACCGGGCTGCCGACCGGGCCGGTGGTGGCGACGGGGGCGTTGGTTAGGTTGTAGGGGTGCTTCTTCAATCCTCCCCTGCAAGGGGAGGTGGCGCGCAGCGCCGGAGAGGTGTTGCCCTCTCGATAGGGTGACACCCCTCCGTCAGGCTGCGCCTGCCACCTCCCCTTGCAGGGGAGGATTTTCTCGAAGGCCGTTTCGACCCTGACCGCCGCCGTGAATTACAGGATATACCGCAGCCGGATATTCTGCGCCGCGGCGTCGCCGTCCAACGTGAAGCGTGCGGCGGCGAAGCGGGGCGGGCCGAAGCCGATTGCGGGGTTGCGGGAGAAGCCGAAGCCTTCCTTCGGGATGCCCGCGAACGTATCCAGCTTTGCATTGCCGTTCTCGTCGTGGATCACGGCGACGGCGTAATTGCCGCGCGGCAGACCGTCGAAGCTGATCGTGCGGTCGGAGGCGGGGATCGACCGTGTGACGGCGTCGGCATCGTCGACGCAGGCGGGGAAATTGGCCGGATCGGCAGTCAGGCAGACGCGCAGCAGGCCCTTCGCCGAGCGGACCTTGTCGATGCCGACGTCAAGCCGCGCGACCGGGGTGGCCCCCATCAGGAACGTCGCCGCGCTGGCCAGCGCGACCAGCCGCCACGGCATGGGCGCGCGCGAAATCGCCGATCCCGTCATCGGTGCGGCAGAGGCGATCCCAGAACCGGAAGTAGAGGCCATAATTGCATCCGTACCGCTCGTGATGACGTTGATGGTGGCTGGCGGTTATGAGCCATGCCCCCAATGGTCCCCTCCACATGAACCGCGGGAAAACTTCCCAACCCATATGATTGGTGACCCCCATAACGGTCATCACCGCCAGCACCACCCCGAGTGCCGCAACATGAATCGGAATTACGAAGACCAGTAGCGGAATGGCCACAGCGCCGGTCAGCGATTCGATCGGGTGGAACGCCATCGCCGCCCAGGCGGTGGGCGGGCGGCTGGCGTGATGGACCGCGTGCGCGATGCGGAACGGCTTCGGACGGTGCATCCAGCGGTGGGTCCAGTAGAACCAGGTGTCGTGCGCGAACAGGTAGAGCAGGATAGATACGGGCAGATACCACAGCGGATAGTCGGCGACGTCGCTGTAGATCTGCGTCCAGCCGCGATTTTGCCAGCCCCAGGCGACGATCCCGGCGGGGATACCGTAGATCGCGGCGGCGGCCAGGCTGTACGCGATCTCGCGCCGCATCTGTGCGTCGAGCCCGCGGTAGAGACCGGGATGCCGCACCCGCGTCGCCAGCGCGAAGCCGCCGCTGGTGATGAGATAGCGCACGCCGACGATGAGCGTCATCGCGAGCGCGGAGAGCAGGATGGCGAGGGTGACGGTCACGGACGAGCGGATACACCGCCGGTCGTGAGCGCGCCATGCCCCGCGGGCCTTTCGCGCACACGATCCTTGGGCTAGGCGCTGGGAGGATGCCGACCTCCCAAACTTGTGACCTGGCGATCGTCGGCGGCGGGCTGGCGGGGTGCCTCATCGCGCTGGCGCTGGCAGAGAAGCGCCCCGACGTGTCGATCCGGCTGATCGAGGCGGGCGAGATGCTGGGCGGCAACCACATCTGGTCGTTCTTCGACGCCGACGTGGCGAAGGACGATCGCTGGCTGCTGGGCAAGCTCGTCTGCCACGCGTGGCCGGGGTATGACGTGGCGTTTCCGGCGCATTCACGCGCATTCACGCAACCCTATTATTCGATCGAGTCCGAGCGGCTTGACGCGGTGGTGCGCGCCGCGCTGCCCGCGGATGCGATCATGACGGGGCGGAAGGTGTCCGCAACGAGCGCGACCGCGGTGGTCCTGAGCGATGGCGACCGCGTGGAGGCGGGGGGCGTGATCGACGCGCGCGGGGCGGCGGACCTGTCGATGCTCGAGTGCGGGTGGCAGAAGTTTGTCGGGCGCGAGATCGAGGTGCCGGGCGGGCACGGGCTGGACCGGCCGATCGTGATGGATGCCACCGTCACGCAATATGACGGCTATCGCTTCGTCTATTGCCTGCCGTTTTCGCCGACGCGGGTGTTCGTCGAGGATACCTATTATGCCGACAAGCCCGACCTGAACGTTGGCGCGCTGAACCGGCGGATCGAGGTCTATGCCGAGGCGAAGGGGTGGGCGGTCGCGCCGTCGTGGCCCGCCAATACCCCGCGTCGCGAGGAGCGCGGGGCGTTGCCGGTGGTGATCGGGGGCGATTTCGAGGCATATTGGCGGTCGGGCGGGGCGAAGGTCGCCAAGGCGGGCGCACGGGCGGGGCTGTTCCATCCGACGACGGGCTATTCGCTGCCCGATGCGGTGCGGCTGGCGGTGAGGATCGCGCAGACTGGCGATCTGTCGGGCGCTGCGCTGCACGATCTGACGCATGATTATGCGAAGGCGGCGTGGGACGCGCGGGGCTTCTACCGGATGCTCGACGCGATGCTGTTCCGTGCGGCCGATCCCGATGGGCGTTACCGCGTGCTGGAGCGATTCTATCGGTTGCGGCCGGGGTTGATCGGGCGATTTTATGCCGGCCGATCGACGACGGCGGACAAGTTGCGCGTCCTCTCGGGCAAGCCGCCGGTGCCGTTCTGGCGCGCGATCGGGGTGGTCAGGGCACACAGAGCAAAGGCTGGTAAATGAAGAGTGCGATCGTCGTCGGGGCCGGGTTCGGCGGGCTGGCGCTTGCGATCCGGCTGCAATCCGCGGGGGTCGCGACGACGATCGTGGAGGGTCGCGACAAGGCGGGGGGGCGCGCTTATTTCTGGGAGCGTGACGGGTTCACCTTCGATGCGGGGCCGACCGTCATCACCGATCCCGATTGCCTGAAGGAATTGTGGGCGCTGTCGGGGCGCGACATGGCGGACGACGTGACGCTCGATCCGGTCACGCCATTCTATCGGCTGAACTGGCCCGATGGGACGAACTTCGATTACACCAACGACGACAGCATCCTGCTGGCCGAGATCGCCAAGCTGAACCCGGACGATGTGGCGGGGTATCGCAAGTTCCTCGATTACTCCGCGGGGGTTTTCCACGAAGGCTATGAGAAGCTCGGGAAGGTCGCGTTTCTCGACTTCGCGTCGATGATCAAGGCCGCGCCGAGCCTGATGAAATATCAGGCGTGGCGGTCGGTCTATTCGATCGTGTCGAGCTTCGTGAAGTCGGAGAAACTGCGCGAGGCGCTCAGCTTCCACACGCTGCTGGTCGGTGGCAATCCGATGACGACCAGCGCGATCTATGCGCTGATCCACAAGCTGGAACGCGACGGCGGGGTGTGGTTCGCGCGCGGCGGGACCAACCGGCTGATCGCGGGCATGGTCGCGCAGTTCGAGCGGCTGGGCGGGGTGATCCGGCTGGGCGATCCGGTGACGAACATCGAGACGATCGGCGACCGCGTGACCGGCGTGGAAACCGCGAGCGGCTGGCGGCAGCATACCGACATGATCGCGGCGAACAGCGACATCGTGCATACGTACCGCGATCTGCTGCGCGGATCGGGCGCGGCGCGGCGGTCGGCAGAGAAACTGGAGCGGAAGAGCTATTCGCCGTCGCTTTTCGTGACGCATTTCGGGATCAAGGGGACGTGGCCGGGCATCCCGCACCACATGATCCTGTTCGGCCCGCGCTATAAGGGGTTGCTGGACGACATCTATACCCATGGGACGGTGCCGGAGGATTTCTCGCTCTATCTGCACCACCCGACCGTCACCGATCCCGCGCTGGCGCCCGAGGGATGTTCGACCTTCTACGTGCTCGCGCCCGTGCCGCATCAGGGCAAGTTCCCCGAGGATTGGGACCGCATCGCGCCGATCCTGGAGAAGCGTATCCTGGACGAGATCGGGCGGCGGCTGATCCCCGACATCCACGACAGGATCGTGACCAAGTTCAGTTATACACCGAAGGACTTTGCGCACGACCTGAACGCGCATCTGGGGAGCGCGTTTTCGCTGGAGCCGACGTTGCTGCAGAGCGCCTATTTCCGGGTGCATAACCGTGATGACGCGATCCCGAACCTGTATTTCGTGGGCGCGGGGACGCATCCGGGGGCGGGGATTCCGGGCGTCGTCGGGAGTGCGAAGGCGACGGCTGCGCTGATGCTGGAGGGGGTGTGAAGCGGCTTGCTGTGTATTGCGGGTCCGCCACGCCCAGAGATCCGATGTATCTGGAGATCGCTCGTGAAGTCGGCCGTACCCTCGCCGAGCGTGGGATCGGCGTCGTTTACGGCGGCGGGCGGTTGGGGCTGATGGGGGCGATCGCCGACAGTGCGCTGGCGGCCGGGGGTGAGGTGATCGGGGTGATCCCGCAGGCGCTGGTCGATGCCGAGGTTGCGCATCGTGGCCTCACCGAATTGCACGTCGTGGGCGGGATGCATGAGCGGAAGGCCCGCTTCACCGATCTGGCGGACGGGTTCGTGACGATCCCCGGGGGCACGGGGACGATGGACGAATTGTGGGAGGCGCTGAGCTGGGCGCAGCTTGGCTATCACGCCGATCCGGTCGGGTTGCTGAACGCGGCGGGTTATTACGATCACCTGATCGCGTTCTGGGAAAAGATGGGCGAGGTGGGGTTCCTGCGCGCGCAGCACCGCGATCTGCTGATCGTGGCGGATACGCTGGACGTGCTGCTGGAGCGGATGAGCGCGCACGTGCCGACGCAGCCGATCGTGCGGATGAGCGCGGCGGATCTGTGAGTGATCGAGCTGCGCTGGTAGCCGCCGCACGCGCATCGATCGCGCGAGGGTCGAAGAGTTTTGCGGTGGCGTCGAAGCTGTTCGACCGGGCGACGCGCGAGCGGGCGTGGCTGCTGTATGCGTGGTGCCGGGCGTGTGACGACGCGGTCGACGGGCAGGATCATGGGCATGGGATGACGCACGTCGCCGACGTCGAGGCGCGTCTCGACGACGTTCGCGTGAAGACCGAGGTGGCGCTGGCGGGGGAAGTCGTCGGAGAACCGGCGTTCGATGCGTTGCGCATCGTTGTTGCGGAAACGGGCATTCCGGCGCGATTCGTGCGCGATGTGATCGCGGGGTTCGCGCTGGATGCGGCGGAGTGGCGGCCGCGGTCGGAGGATGACCTGTATCGGTACTGCTACCATGTCGCGGGCGCGGTGGGGTGCATGATGGCGGTGGTGATGGGGGTGTCGCCCGACGACGAGGCGACGCTGGACCGGGCGTGCGACCTGGGGCTGGCGTTCCAGCTGGCCAATATCGCGCGCGATATCGAGGAGGATGACCGGGTTGGGCGGTGCTATGTTCCCGAGGAGTGGCTGGTCGAGATGGATATGCCGCCTGGGCAGCATATGAAGCCGCCGTTCCGCGATCGGCTGGCGGTGCTGGCGCGGCGGCTGGCGGCCCGTGCGGCGCTGCATGAGGACAGCGCACGGGTTGGGGCGGCGCGGCTGCCGTACCGGTCGCGCTGGGCGGTGCTGGCGGCGGCGGGGATTTACGGCGACATTGCGCGCAAGGTCGCGGCGGGCGGAGGCCATGCGTGGGATCACCGGGTGACGACAAGCGCAGCGGAGAAGGCGGCGTGGATTGCGCGGTCGGGGGTCGCGGCGCTGCGGCCGGTAACGGAGAGTCCGCGCGATGCGATGTTGTGGACAAGGCCGCGTTAACCGGAATCGAACAGGCGTGCGTAACGGGAACCGCCTACAAACTACCGTATGACCCGGCTCTCGCTATCGCTGACCCGTGCGCTGGAGAAGGGGCGCGTCCTGCGCAGCCCCCCGACGCGCGCGACGCTGTTGGCGACGTTGCTGCGCAAGCGCGCGACGGCGCACGATCAGGGGGCGGCGGACCTGGAGGCGATGTTGCGCGACCAGATTCGGTGGGCGTTGCCGATCGAAGGTGGGCCGATCGAGCGCGGGGAGTAACGGCGCCTTCCTCACCACCCCGGCGAAAGCCGGGGTCCAGTTGCAGCGTCTTATGGGGCGCGGTCTGCGCTCTCTCACGAAAAACTTGGCAACTGGGCCCCGGCTTTCGCCGGGGTGGTAGCAGGGAGTGTTACGCCTCCATCTTCGCCCGTCCGCGCCGCACCGTTGCGGTGTGCCCCACGCTCGCCCGCGGCGTCCGCGACTTGATCGTGTCGACGAACAGCCAGTCGTTGGTGACGCGGTCGGGGGTGAGGGTCATCGCCATATAGCCGCGGCGTGAGGTGTCGCACCATTTTAGCTCGGGGTTCGCGGCGACCATCGCCTTTGCGACGACCTTCGGATCGGCGGCCAGCGCGCTTTCGTAGCCGGGCGAGGTCACGCCCTGGCCGGCGAATTCGACCCCGACCGCGGAGCCTTGCGCCAGGTCGTAGGCCCAGGCGTTGTGGCTGTCGCCGCTGATGACGATCAGATTGGCCTGCGCGGCCTGCGCCGCATTCAGGAACCGCGCGCGGGCCTCGGGATAGCCGCCCCAACCGTCTAGATTGGAGGGCAGGCCCGCTTTCGCCGCCATGATCGCCCGGTCGACATAGGCGCGGGCGCGCGGGTTGTTCTCGGTCAGCCAGTCGCGCGCCTGCGGCGGGGTGCTGGTATTGCCCATGATCGTGCCGAAGCCGACCACCTGCCAGCGTTTCCCCGCCTGCACCGATTTGCGCATCGCGTGCGCCAGCCAAGCCTCCTGCGTGGTGCCCATCATCGTCGCGGTGGGATCGCGCCATGCGCCGTCGCGGAAGGCGGCGAGCGCGCGGGCCGGATCGGGGCCGACCGCGATATCCTCGATCTCATGCTGATGCGTGCGCGCGAGCAGGCGGGTTTCGGTGCGAAACAGCGTGCCGAGCGTGCCGATGTCGTAGGATTCCCATGCCTCGTCCGACACGGGCATCCATTCGCGATACGCCTGGATCGCGGCGGCGCGGCGCGTGTTCCAGTCGCCTTCCTTGGCCGGATCGTGATTCTGCGCCCCCCCCTCCCAGCTGTCGTTGGCGCTTTCGTGGTCGTCCCACTGCGCGATCATGGCGAATTTCGCGTGCAGCGCCTGCAAATCGGGATCGGCGCGGTAGCTGGCGTAGCGCAGGCGATAGTCGGCGAGGTGGATGATCTCTGTCGCGGGCAGCGGCACGCGGCCGGGGATCGCGTCCTTGGTCGCGGGATAATTGTTCGGCGCATACTCGTAGAAATAGTCGCCGAGGTGGACGCAGAGGTCGATGTCGTCGCGCGCAGCGGCGTGGGCGTAGGCGTTGAAGAAGCCGAAGCCGATGTTCGAGCAGCTGAAGATCGCGGTGCGGAACTGGCGCGCGCGGTCGTCGGGCAGGGTCTTTGCGGTGCCGACGGGGGACATCGCGCCGTCGGGGGCGACGAAGCGATAGTGGTAAATGCGGCCGGGCAGCAGGCCGGATACCGTGATCTTCGCGGTCCAGTCACGCCACGCGCCGGTGGTCATCGCGCCGCCGCCCGCGACGCGGGAGAAGTCGGGCGTTTCGCTCGCCTCCACCTTCAGCGTCGCCGAATCGCCGCTGGCGGGGACGTAGCGGGTCCAGAACAGCATCGCGTCGGGGCCGGGTTCACCGCTGGCCACCGAATGCGTGAAGCCGCGCGCGGCGCTGATCGTCGGGGTCTGCGCAAAGCCGGGAATGGAGAACGCGCCCAGCCCGAGCGTGCCGGTGGTCAGCAAAGAGCGGCGGCTGACGAACTGCGTCATTGAGAATCCCCTTTACGATACGCGTCTGGAGCGCCTTGGCCTGCGAACGTGACAGAACGGCGTCGACGCGGCGAGAGCGATTCTCTACCGGCGCGGCGATGATGGTCCGCGCGATCGATCGATACCGGTTGCTGATCCTGTTGCTGGTCGCCGTGGCGGCGCGCGCGGCGACGTTCGGCGATCCGGTGGTTCATGTCGACGAGGATTTCTATTTCGCGGCCGCGGATGCGATGTGGCGCGGGGCGGTGCCGTATCTGGATGTGTGGGACAGGAAGCCGGTGGGACTGTTCCTGCTGTACATGCCGCCCGCGGCGCTGCCGTTCTGGTGGGGCATCTGGGCGTATCAGGCGATGGCGCTGGGCGCGGTCGTGGGGACGGCGTGGATCGTCGGGCGGATCGCGATGCGCGCCGGGTGGGGGCGTGGCGCGACACTGGCCGGGGTCGCCTATATCCTTTGGCTGAACGTGGCGGGCGGGCAGGGCGGGCAATCGCCGGTGTTCTACAATTTCCCGATGGCGGCGGCGGCGTTGCTGATCGTAAGCAATCCGGCGCGGCGCTGGTGGCGCGATGCGGCGGCGATGGCGCTGGTCGGCACCGCGTTGACGATCAAGACGTCGGCGGTGTTCGAAGGCGCGTTCTTCGGGCTGTGGATCATCGTGCATGACTGGCGCAACGGACGGGCGCCGATGCTGCTGGCGATGCGCGCTGTGGGGCTGGCGGCGCTGGCGTTCGCGCCGACTGCGGGGATCGTGGCCTATTACCGGGCGCTCGGCGCGCTCGACGCCTTCTGGTTTGCGAACCTGTGGTCGATCATGGGGCGGAACAGCGATCCGCCGCACGAACGCTGGGGCAATCTGGCGAAACTGGTTCTGTTGCTGTCGCCGCTCGCCGCGATGGCGTTTGCGGCGCGTGGGACCGCTGCAGGCGGGACGGGCGAGGGCAGGCGGTTTGCGATCCTGTGGGCGGCGACGGCGCTGTTCGGCGTGTTCGTGATCGGCGGCTGGTTCGATCATTATGCCCTGCCCGCCGTGGCGCCGCTGGCGGTGTGCGCAGCGCGATTCCTGGGCGCGCGATTCTGGGGCGCGAGACGGGGCGCGGGGTTGGCGATCCTGGGCGTCGTCGCGCTGGCCGGGCAGATCACAATCGTCGTCAATCGCGTCATGCGCGGAGGGCCGGGCGAATTTGCGGCGTTGGCGACGGCGGTGGGGCGCGGGCCGGGGTGCCTGTGGGTCTATTCGGGGACGACGAAACTGTATCCGGCGACCGGGCGCTGCCGCGTGACGCGCTATGTCTTTCCCAGCCATTTGTACCGGACGCGTGAGACCGGCGCGATCGGGGTCGACCAGGAGGCCGAGGTGCGCCGCGTGCTGGCGGTGAAACCGGCGGTGATCGTGATGCGGCCGCTGTCGATCGGCGAGCGGCCCGAGATACGCGCGATCGTTATCGCGGCGGTGGCGCGGGACTATCGGCTGGCCGCGCGGACGCCGCTGGGGAACGAGATGATTTCGGTGTTCAAGCGGCGGTGAGGGTGCGGCGCTTCGCCTCGGCCTGAGCGGCGTAATAGGCCATCAGGTCGACCGTATGGTCGCGGTCGCTGCGGACGTGGGTAGCGGCGATCAGCGCGGCGCGGCGCAGGAGTTTGGGATCGCGCGCGTGCATCCGCGCGATCGCCGCGGCGCAGGAAGCGGCATCGCGCGCGGTGTAGAGTTCGGCTGAGTGCGGGTCGGCGATCTCGGCGCAACCCCCGGTGTCAGGCGCGATCAGCGGCAGGCCCGAGGCCATCGCTTCGGAGGCGACGAGACCGAACGGTTCGGCTTCCGACCCGTGGATCAGCGCGTCGGCGCTCGCCATGATTCGCGCGAGGCGTTCGCGGTCGTAGACCGGGCGAAACAGGCGGATGTGGGGGGAACCGGCGATGCGCTTTTCGATCCGGTCGGTTTCGATGCCCTGCCCGAGCAGGACGAGACCGACCGGGAGCGACGCGCCAGCGCGTTCGACCGCGTCGACGATCATCGTCCAGCGCTTTTCGGGGTGATGGCGGCCAAGGCCCAGCAGGAGCAGGCCGTCCTCTGGCAATTCGCATTGTTCGAGCAGCGCGCGACGCAGGGCTTCGTCGCGGAAATCGGGCGAGAAATGACGCCGTTCAATACCGAGCGGCATGGCGGCGTCGATCCGCAGTCCGCGCGCGCGCAGGCGCTTTTCCAGCGCAGGGCCGTTGGTGACGACGCAATCGTATTTGTCGAGGAAGCGCGCCTGATACCGGGTGTACCAGCCGAACGCACGTTCGATCCGTTCGTGGCTGGCGACGCCCTCGAACCAGCGTTGCGCATAGGCGGCCATGTTGTCGTTGTGCATGAAGTAGGATTTAACCGCGCGACCCTGCCAGTCGCCGACGATCCACGCCGGTTTCCATGGCGAGCAGCATTCGACGACGTCGGGATCGAGCGAGTCGAGCAGCGCGGTGACGGGTTCGGCGTCCCAGAACAGCCCGTAATTCTTGTCGAACGGCAGCGGCGGGGATTTGAGGTAATGGATGCGGCCGCCGCCGGGACGTTCCTCCATCCGCTCGTCCGGCCCCGGCGCGATGACGATCAATTCGTGACCGAGATCGGCCATCAGCCCCATCTTGCGGTCGATATACGTGCGCACCCCGCCGCCGGTGGGAGAATAGAGTTCGTTGACGTCGACGACCCGCATTTCAGCGTGCCTTTAAAGGGCCGAAGCCGCCGAAGCCGCGGAGATATTGCGCGCGGATATGGGTGGTGGCGACGCCGCGCCCGACGCTGATCGTCGCTTCCTCCAGCTTCGGACGTGAGCGGCCGAGCTTGCGGTTCGAGGCGAAGCCCGCGCCGTCGGACCAGAAGTTGAACTTGTTCCGGCCGTCGCGGTCGTGCGTGAACAGCAGCGCATATTGGCCCGGCCGGGGCACGCGGATGCACATCGTCGTCGGGCCGTAGGCGGGGGTCGGCGCGCGGATGCGACGGAAGGTCTTGCCCGCGGCGATCAGGTCGCGGTCGTCCTTCAGGAAATCGGCTTCGGTCGCGGGGTAGAGTTCGAGCTTCAGATCGCCCTTGCGGTCCTTCAACCCGGTGATCGCGACCTGAATCGCCGGGCCGATGCGCGACGTGCAGGCGGCGGCGTCGGTGCCGAGGATTTGCGCGGTCGCCGGGGTGGCGATTACCGACATGAGGATCAGCGCGGGGCGGATCACCGCCGCCAGACCTTCTTGCCCTGCGCCAGCGCGACCGCGCCGAACAGCAGGATCAACGCGAAATGGACGGCGAGCGTCAGCGCCGAGGAGAAGGCGATCATTTCCGACAGCGCGCGGTCCTGCCCGATCAGGAGGATCGCGAAACTGGCGAACAGCAGATCCTTGTTCGGGATCAGCGGCAGGCGCGATACGAGCAGACGGCCAGCGGCGAGGAACAGCCACATCCCGACGCTGACCCCCGGCATCGCGAAATGCCAGGCGAGCGCGACGAAGGTCGAACTGGCGAGGAGACGCAGGCAGTGGATGCCGAAGACCCACCACAGATCGTGCCGGGGCAGCGAGAAGACGCGTTTCGAGAACAGCAGGATCGCCACGCTGATCGCGACGGTGATCGCGGCCGAACTGGCGACGGCGTGGAGCACGTCGGGCGGCATCAGTTTGTGGCCGAGCGGGAGCGCGAGCGCGCAGAGCAGGATCGTCGCCGCATTGCCCGCGATCGCGGACAGCAGCGACACGTCCTTCACCGCGCCGAACGGGGCGGCGACCATGTTCGACCGCGCGCGCGCCCAGGCGTAGAAATACGCCTCGCCCGAATAGCCGAGCACGACGTCGTTCGCGATCCGCTTCTTGTTTAAGGCCACGAAGCCCTCTGCGGGCAAGCGCCACAGGCGGCGGAAGATGATCCAGTCGCCGGTCGGGGCGGACAGGTACAGGAGCGTGAAGAAGACGTAGAACCAAGGCGAATCGGGCACCGCGCGGCTGAGCCCGGCTAGGCCCGAGCCGAGCAATTCGCGCCCCAGCATCACGATCATCGCGACGGTCAGCACCCCGCCAAGAATCGTCGGCCAGCGCCGCTTGATCGACCGCACCGGCTCCAGCGCCGCGATATCGGGCAGTTCGGGGTCGATCGTGCGGGTCGTCATCGATGGCGGTGAAGGGTTCGCTGCCAAGAGGGATTTCCTGTCATAGCCCGGGAAGGCCGTGGGCCGGTTGCAGCGGAATATGGTTTCTTTCGGCGGCAATCTGGGCTGTAGCATCGCGGTTTCAAGATGGCGGACGCCCAGCACATCCTCAGTTACGCCCAGACGTTCGCCGGGGGCGGGGTTGAACGCGCGCTGTTACGTCTGTGTGACGGCTGGGTCGCAAGCGGCCGGCGGGTGACGCTGCTGGTCGGGTCGTGCGAGGGGCCGCTGGCGGCGGAATTGCGCGACGGGGTCGAACTCATCGTGCTGGGATCGACGGCGTATCGCGCGCTGTTCGCCGTGCCACGGATCGTGGCGCAGTTGCGGCCGGATGTGATCTTCTGCCCCGGCAGCCATTACACCAGCGTGGCGGCATGGACGCGGATGCGGTTGCGCGGGGGCTGTCCGCCGATCGTGGGCAAGGTGTCGAATGCGCTGGACCGTGGCGATCACGGGGCGATCGTGGGGGCGGGGCATCGCGCGTGGCTGCGGCTGCATCCGCATTTCCTCGACCGGATGGTGGCGATGACCCCGGCGATGGCCGATGCGACGATCACGGCGACGGGAATTGCGCGCGAGCGGGTGGCGGTCATTCCGAACCCGCCTGCGATGCGGATTGCGGGGGCGGTAGGGCTGGATTTGCCGGGACTGTATATTCTGGGCGTGGGGCGGCTTGCGCCGCAGAAGAGGTGGGACCGTCTGATCGCCGCCTTGCCGCGGCTGGCTGACACGTCGGTGGCGCTGGTCATCCTGGGCGAGGGGGCGGAGCGGGGGGCGCTGACGGCCCAGGCTGCGGCGTCGGGGGTGGCGGACCGCGTGCTGTTGCCCGGCCATAGCGCCGATCCGCTGGGCGCGATGGAGCGGGCGGCGGTTGTCGCGCTGACGTCGGACTATGAGGGCGTGCCGGGCGTGTTGCGCGAGGCGCTGTCGGTAGGTGCGCCGGTGGTGGCGACCGATTGTTCGCCTGCGATGCGGGAGATCGTTTCGTCGGCGGCGTTGGGGGATGTGGTGGCGCGGGAGGATAATGACGCGCTGGTCGCGGCGCTCGATCGCTGGCTGGGCGGCGCGGCGCGGCCGGCACCGATTACGCCGCCGGGGGTGGATTCGGTCGCGCGGTATCTGGCGCTGTTCGATTCGCTAGTTTGAGGGCTTCACGCGCTCGGGTGCGGCGGCCTGCACCTCCGGTAGCGCGAGCGCGGCGGCTTCGGCCTTTTGCAGCTTCGGCCAGGGATCGACCGGCACGTCGAAGCGGCGAGCGTTGGCGAGTTGCGGGACGAGGCAGATGTCGGAGATGTCGGGCGATGCGCCACCGAGGAACGGGCCGTCGCCGACCATCTGTTCCAGCGCTGTCAGCCCTTCGACGATCCAGTGGCGATACCATTCGTCCTTCGCCGCCTGATCCGCGCCGAATTGCGTTTCCAACCGTTTCAGCACGCGCAAATTGTTGAGCGGATGGACGTCGGCGGCGATCAGCAAGGCGCGGGCGAGTTGGGCCGAGCGGACGAACGGGTCGCCCGACACCATCGGCGGATCCTTGAAATTCGCATCGAGGAAATCGACGATCGCGAGGCTCTGGACGAGCGGGCGGCCGTCGACGACCAACGTCGGCACGAAGCCCTGCGGGTTGATCGCGCGATTTTCGGCCGACGCCTGCGCGCCGTCGAGCAGGTTCACCGGGACGGTTTCGTACTTCACCCCTTTCAGGTTCAGGCAGATGCGCACGCGGTAGGAGGCCGAGGAGCGCCAGTAATCGTGGAGTACGATCTTCATGCGACCAGTTCCTCCGCGTCCATTTCCTCCGCTGCGGCCTCCGACCGGCGTTCCAGCGCGACCTTGATCATCGCGGTCATCGGATCGGCGAGCGCCAGGCCCATGATGCCGAACAGCGCGCTGGTCAGGATCTGCGCGCCCAGCGTCAGCGCGGGCGGCAGATCGACCGTCTTTCGCGCGACGATCGGCAGCAGGATATATCCGTCGAACGTCTGCACCACGACATAGACGATGATCGCGGCGATGCCGGTGTCGTATCCGGCCGAGAAACCGACCGCGACCATCAGCGCGCCCGAGATGAACGCGCCGATGTTCGGAATGAAGGCCAGCAGGCCGGTCAGGATGCCGAGGATCGCCGCCATCGGCACGCCCGCGATCATCAGCGCGATCCAGGTGATGATCCCTTCCGCCACCATCCCGAGCAGGCGCCCGGCCAGCAGCTTTCGCAGCGTTTCCCCCATCCGGCGCAGCGTGATCGCGAATTCGCGGCGCTTGTCGACCGGGACCATCCACTGCAGCCCGCGTTCGTAGATGTTCGGCTCCATCGCCAGGAACAGCCCCAGCACCAGGATCATGAAGAAGCTGGTCAGCGCGCTGGCGGCGGTGCCGAGGAACGAGGTGACGCGCCCGACCGAGCCCATCGCCTGCCGCAGCATGCCGTTCAGGTCCGACGTGCCCGGCATCATGCCCTGTGCCGACAGCCACTGCGCGCCGCGCTGAACCTGCACCTCCAGCGTCGAGCGGAGCTGCGTCGCCTGTTCGATCAGTTGGACGCCCGCGATATAGAAGGTGCCGACGATGAACGCGATGACCAGCAGGACGACGATCAAAAGCCGCCAGCCGCGCCCGATCGGCAGGATGCGGTTCAGCAGGCGAACCCCGCCATCGAGCATCGATGCGAAAACGAGCGCGGCGAAGATCAGCAGCAACGGCTGGATCAGCAGCACGACCAGCGCGATCGCGCACGCCAGCCCGAGCCATACCGTCGCGCGCTTGATCTCGAACCGCGTGCGCGGATCCTGCACCTCGTTGGGACTGGCGCCGTCGACGACCTGAACGTGTTCGGTCACTGGCTCGTCTCCGGATGCAGCGATGTGCCGGCGCGGCCCGGTCGCAGAGCGCCCCACCACGTCAGCGGGTTCCACGTCGCGGTGCCGTCGACCGAGAAAGTGATGAATTCGGCGCGCCCGCCGATATTCTCCCACGGCACCGGCCCGCCAAGCCCACGCGCGCCGAGGATCGAGAAGCGGCTGTCGGCCGAACGATCGCGGTTGTCGCCCATCAGGAAGACGTGGTTGGCGGGGATGCGAACCGGCGCATAATCGTCGCCCGCGCTCGGCCCGAGTTCGACGGTGTCGAAGCGGCGGCCGTTGGGGAGCGTTTCGGTAACGATCGGCAGGCGGCAGACCAGACTGCCGTCGGCTTTCGTGATGCGCGCATCGTAATATTGATCGGGGTCGCAGGTGGCGTTCGCGTCGACCGGCAGCTCGCGATAGTGGAGCGGGCCGCGCACGACGGGCTTGCCGTTCAGGATCAACGTGCCGCCGCGCACCGCGAGCGTGTCGCCGGGGAGGCCCACGACGCGCTTGATGTAGTCGCTGGTCTGGCCCGGTGGCGTGACGATGACGACGTCGCCGCGGGTCGGCATTTCACCCCAGATGCGGCCCGACGTGAAGGGAATCTGCACCGACCAGCTGGTCTGCGGCTGACGCAGGACGACTTCGCGGAAGATCGCCGCGGGATTCGGGATGGTGGGCGATACGAACGACCAGCCATAGGCGAATTTGCTGACCACCAGCCGGTCGCCGACTTCCAAGCCCGGGAGCATCGATTCGCTCGGGATGTAGAACGGCTTCGCGATGAAGCTGTGAAAGCCGAGCACCGCGAGGATCAGCCAGAACAGGCCCTTGACCTCACCCCACCAGTCGACGCCGCGGCGCGGTTTCGCTGCCGGGGTGGTTTCGGTAGCGGGAGGTTCGCCCGTCAACGCCAGTTCCTCGGACACACGCGCCTACTCTTGGGGGACCGCCTCGATGATCACAAAGGCCTGCGCCCAGGGATGATCGTCGGTCAGGGTGAGATGGATGCGGGGCGCGTGGCCGTCAGGGATCATCGCGTCAAGCCTCGCCTTTGCGCCGCCGGTCAGCGCGAGGGTGGGCGCGCCGGAGAGGGCGTTGACGACGCCGATGTCGCGCATGAACACGCCCGCCCTGAACCCGGTGCCGACGGCCTTCGAAAACGCCTCCTTCGCGGCGAAGCGTTTGGCGAGCGTGCCGGCCTTCGTGAACGGCCGCCGCGCGGCCTTCGCGCGTTCGGTCTCGGTGAAGACGCGGTTTTCGAACCGCTGCCCGAAGCGGTCGAGCGAGGCCTGGATACGCTCGATATTGCACAGGTCGGAGCCGAGACCGATGATCACCGCGCCGCATCCATTTCCGCGCGCATGCGGCGGATGCTTTCGGCAAGGCCGATGAAGATCGCTTCCCCCACCAGGAAATGCCCGATGTTGAGTTCCCTCACCTGTGGGATCGCCGCAATCGGGGCGACGTTGTCAAAGGTCAGGCCGTGCCCGGCGTGGACCTCGATCCCGTTTCTGGCGGCGAGCGCGGCGGCGTCGGTCAGGCGGCGGAGTTCGGCGGCGCGCGCCTCTCCCTCCAGCTCGCAATAGCGCCCGGTGTGGAGTTCGACGACCGGCGCGCCGAGCCGCAGCGCGGCCTCGATCTGGCGCGCGTCGGGTTCGATGAACAGCGACACACGGATGTTGGCGTTCCTGAGTTCGGCCACCATCGGGGCGAGACGGTTGTGCTGGCCCGCGGCGTCGATCCCGCCCTCGGTCGTGCGTTCCTCGCGCTTTTCGGGGACGATGCAGGCGGCATGCGGGCGATGGCGCAGCGCGATCGAGAGCATCTCGTCGGTCGCCGCCATCTCCAGGTTCAGCGGCACGGTGAGTTCGGCCGCGAGGCGCGCGATGTCGGCGTCGGTAATGTGGCGGCGATCCTCACGCAAATGCGCGGTGATCCCGTCCGCGCCCGCTGCGGCCGCCAGCAATGCCGCGCGCACCGGATCGGGATAATCCCCGCCGCGCGCGTTGCGCACGGTCGCGACGTGATCGATGTTGACGCCCAGACGCAGGTGAGAGGTAGGCGTCATGCGCAGACCGCCGCGGCGAGGAGGTCATGGCTGAACCCCTTGCCCTGCCACACTTCGCCGAAATCGAGCTCGGCGCGATCGGCGAACACGATCACCACCGCGTCCCATTCGGGCATGATGAAGTTGCGCACCTGCACGCCGCCGATCTGCCCCCGCCGTTCGACGACGCGGACGGGGTGGGGGCAGCCCTTCAGCGGGGCGGTGAACGACCATTGCCCCAGCGCGATCGATCCGAGCTGCGGATGCCCGTCCCACATTTCCGCGCGCGCGGCGGCGGGCAGCAGCTTGTCCTTCATCAGCGCGCGATCGAATTTCCACAGGTCGCGCGCGGTGCCGTACAGCCCCGCCGCGGCGCCGAAGGCGGCAAGATCGAAGCCGCTGTCGGGCTTGCCCCCGATCGTACCCGATACGACCGGGCGAGGGGTGGGGAACGACCCGACCGATATCATTCCATATGGTCCGGCGATCCGTTCGCGCACCAGCAACGGCCAATCCTTGCCGGTAACCGCCTTTAGCAAGGCCCCGGCGACGACATAATCGCAATTGTTGTACGACCAATCGCCGCCCGGCGGCCCCTTCACCGGACCGGCGCAATAGCCGGTGAGCGGGTCGCGGCTCCCCTTGTAGCCCGGCGCGTCATAGGCGGGGATCGCGTCGGGGGAGGCGGCGGTGTCGTCGGGGTTGGGCAGGCCCGACTGGTGGCGCAGCAACTGGCGCACCGTGACCAGCTTCGCGTTCGGGCTGGCGAAGGTGGGCAGATAGGTCGCGACGGACTGGTCGAGATCGACGCGCCCTGCCGCCACCTCCTGCATCACCAGCGTGGCGATCACCTGTTTGGTGACCGACGCCCAGCGCCATTTGCCCGACGCGGCGGTGATTCCTGAGCCCCAGCGATCCTGATACAGCACCTTGTCAGACCGGCTGACGATGACCTCCCCACCGCGCCTGATGTCGCTTCCATCGATCACCTGCTGAACGCCGCCCATGCCCCGCGCCATCGTCTTCGCGTTCGCCGCCGCTGGAAACACGGCGATCAGCGCGGCGGCGAAGCGCAGGGCGCGGATCACGCCGCGCGGCTCCCCGGCTTGATCGCGGGAATGGCGGCGAGGGCGGGGGGCAGCGCGTCGGCCTCGTAGGTCGGGACGTCGAGCCGGATCAGCGGGTAGAAGGGAATGTCGAAGGTGGCTGCGCCGTTCGAGCGATCGATCAGCGAGGCCATCGCGATAACCTTGCCGCCTGCTTCCTCGATCGCGCGGATCGCTTCGCGGCTGCTGAGGCCGGTGGTGACGACATCCTCCATCATCAGCACTTCCTGGCCTAGCGAGAGGCGGAAGCCGCGGCGGAGTTCGAAACTGCCGGTCGGGCGTTCGACGAACATCGCCTCCACCCCCAGTGCGCGCGCCATCTCATGCCCCGCGATCACGCCGCCCATCGCGGGGGAGACGACCGCGGTGATGCGCGCGCGGAGATCGGCGGGGATGCGCGCGGCGAGCGCCTCGGCGAGCCGCGCGCCGCGGCGCGGGTCCATCAGGACGCGCGCGCATTGGAGGTAGCGGGGGCTGCGCAGACCCGAGGACAGGATGAAATGGCCTTCGAGCAATGCCTCTGCGGCGCGGAATTCGGCCAGCACCTCGTCGTCGGTCAAAGCGCGCTCCTGATGGCGATCGGTCTGTTTTCCACCTAAGCGCGGGCGGCGGCCGGCGCAATTGGCGCGGCGGCCTCCATCAAAAATACGTCGAGCCGCTTGAGGCCGGGGGGTGTGGTGCGTATAGGCCCGACCAAACGGGCGTATTTCCGCCCGCGTGCCGATTCAAGATGCGCGCCTGCAGGGGTGAGACGGACAAGATGCTGAAGACCGGTTTCAAGACGATCGTACTGGCGGCGGGGCTGATGCTCGCCGGTGCGGGCGGCGCATGGGCGCAAGCGCCGGCCAATACGGTCGAGGCTGCGCCGCAAGCCGCCGCCGAGCCGGGCAATGTTTCCGCCGCCGCGCCGACGTCGGCCGCCGCGCCCGCGACCGCCGCTCCGGCGTCGCCTTCGCTGGCGATGGATTCGGCGCCCGCGCTGCGCCCGACGCCGGGTATCGGAATGCCGGTCGACAGATTGATCGGTATCCAGCCGCAGGTCACCAAGAATGGTGAGCGCGCGCAGTGGTTCCACGACGTCATCCTGTTCCCGCTGATCACGGTCATCTCGCTGTTCGTGCTCGGGCTGCTGTTCTGGGTCGCGTTCCGGTATCGCAAGGCGGCGAATGCCGTGCCGTCGAAGACCAGCCACAACACCACGATCGAGGTGATCTGGACGCTGGCCCCGGTGCTGATCCTGGTAGCGATCGCGGTGCCGTCGATCGGCCTGCTGTCGGCGCAGTTCAAGCCCGCGCCCGCGGGCGCGGTGACGCTGAAGGCGATCGGCAACCAATGGTATTGGTCGTATCAATATCCTGACCACGGCGGCGTCGAGATTACCGCCAACATGCTGAAGGAAGCCAAGGACATCGGCGCGGGCGAGCGCGCGCGCACCGATGCGGACGGCCCGCGGCTGCTGGCGACCGACAACCGCGTCGTGCTGCCCGTCGGCGTGCCGATCCGGCTGATCACGACCGCGAACGACGTGATCCATAGCTGGGCGGTCCCCGCCTTCTGGATCAAGCTGGACGCGATCCCCGGCCGCCTGAACGAGACGAGCTTCACGATCGAGAAGCCGGGCCTGTATTTCGGGCAGTGCAGCGAACTGTGCGGTGCGCGTCACGCCTATATGCCGATCGCGGTAGAAGCGGTCAGCCCGGCGCAGTTCGCGGCATGGATCGCGGCGAAGGGCGGCAGCATGCCTGGCGCCGGTCAGCCGTCGAATGCCGCGATCCCGCAGGCGGGCGCCGACAATGCCGCCGCGGCGACCGATGCTGCGGCCGCGACCGCCAATACGACCGGCCCGGTCGAGAACGCCACCACCACCGCCCCCACTTCCCCGCAGGGCGCCACCGGCAATGCCGGGGCGACCGGCGACGCTGGACGCTGAGACCATGACCGACACCGCACTCAACCCCTCCGCATTTCAGGCGCATGACGATCATGCGCACGAACATCACGATGCGGATCACAAACCGGGCTTTTTCGCGCGGTGGTTCATGTCGACGAACCACAAGGATATCGGGACTTTGTACCTGATCTTCGCGATCGTCGCGGGGATCATCGGTGGCGCGGTGTCGGGCCTGATGCGGGTCGAATTGGCGCAGCCGGGCGTGCAATATCTGCAGGGTTGGGCGTCGATGTTGCACGGCGGCGAG
Source organism: Sphingomonas sp. SUN019 (assembly GCF_024758705.1). Taxonomy (NCBI): domain Bacteria; kingdom Pseudomonadati; phylum Pseudomonadota; class Alphaproteobacteria; order Sphingomonadales; family Sphingomonadaceae; genus Sphingomonas; species Sphingomonas sp. SUN019. The sequence continues at coordinate 2,702,806 of NZ_CP096971.1, forward strand.
GCGAGCTTCGACGAATCGCTCCATCTGTGGAACGTGATGGTGACGGCGCACGGCCTGATCATGGTGTTCTTCATGGTCATGCCCGCGATGATCGGCGGCTTCGGCAACTGGTTCGTGCCGATCATGATCGGCGCGCCGGACATGGCGTTCCCGCGGATGAACAACATCAGCTTCTGGCTGCTGGTGCCCGCTTTCACCCTGTTGCTGGCGTCGCCGTTCTTCGGCGGCGCGGGCAACGGCTGGACGCTGTATGCGCCGCTGTCCACCTATGGCGAGCCCGGACCGTCGACGGACATGGCGATCCTGGCGCTCCATCTGGCGGGCGCGTCGTCGATCCTGGGCGCGATCAACTTCATCACCACGATCTTCAACATGCGCGCGCCGGGTATGACGCTGCACAAGATGCCGCTGTTCGTATGGTCGGTGCTGGTCACCGCATTCCTGCTGCTGCTGGCGCTGCCGGTGCTGGCCGCGGCGATCACGATGCTGCTGACCGACCGCAATTTCGGGACGACGTTCTTCGATCCGGCGGGCGGCGGCGATCCGGTGCTGTACCAGCATCTGTTCTGGTTCTTCGGCCATCCCGAAGTGTACATCATGATCCTGCCGGGCTTCGGCATCGTCAGCCACATCATCTCGACGTTCAGCCGCAAGCCGGTGTTCGGCTATCTCGGCATGGCGTACGCGATGGTCGCGATCGGCGTGGTCGGGTTCGTGGTGTGGGCGCACCACATGTTCACGACCGGCCTTTCGGTGAATACCAAGATGTACTTCACCGCGGCGACGATGGTGATCGCAGTGCCGACCGGCATCAAGATCTTCAGCTGGATCGCGACGATGTGGGGCGGTTCGATCAGCTTCAAGACCCCGATGGTCTGGGCGATCGGCTTCATCTTCATGTTCACGGTCGGCGGAGTGACCGGCGTCGTGCTCGCCAACGGCGGCGTCGACGATTACATGCAGGACACCTATTACGTGGTGGCGCATTTCCACTACGTGCTGTCGCTGGGTGCCGTGTTCAGCCTGTTCGCCGGGTTCACCTATTGGTTCCCGAAGATGTCGGGCAAGATGATGAATGAGTTCCTGGGGCAGCTGCACTTCTGGGTGTTCTTCCTGGGCGTGAACGTGCTGTTCTTCCCGATGCACTTCCTGGGCCTGCAGGGGATGCCGCGGCGGTATCCGGATTATCCCGACGCCTATGCGTACTGGAACGCGATCGCCTCGCACGGCTACGAGATCATGGCCGCGTCGATGGTGATCTTCTTCGTCAACGTCATCTGGTCGCTGATCGCGGGCAAGCCCGCTGGCGACAGCCCGTGGGGCGACGGCGCGACGACGCTGGAATGGACGCTATCCAGCCCGCCGCCGTACCACCAGTTCGAGACGCTGCCGGTGATCGAGGATCACAAGCACTGAGGTTTGACTGAGGCTTAGCGCCGCTGATGCCTTATACGAAGCGCCCCGCGGGAAACCGCGGGGCGTTTTCGTTTGGGGCGTGATCATTGAAGTGAAATCATTTTGGGTGCATGTATCGGGCAAGGAGTGCCTGATGCTTGCTGCTTTTTTGGATGACATTCGCGACGGCGACGTGATCGCGCCGAAGCGCATGGCCGACCGGTTGCGGTTGCCGATGACGCGGTTGTCGAAGTTGGCGCATCTGAACCGCAACACGATGGCTGCCCGACCGGGAAGTCCGGCGGTGCAGGCCAAACTGGGCGAAATCGCGCGGATCATCGCGCGGGCGGCCGAGATGGCGGGCGACGAAGGTCGCGCGATCATCTGGTTCAAGCATCAGCCGATCCCCGGTTTCGGCAATCGCACAGCTGAGCAGATGGTCGAGGATGGTCATGCGGCGGCAGTGATGTGGACGTTGGAAAGCATGGAACAGGGCGTCCATGCCTGACGTCGGTGGCGGCGGATTGACGCGACCGGCATAAAAGTGGCGATAGATTCGCTCTTCGCACCGCTATCAGGCCGCTTCTGGCGGATGCTCGGGGTTCGCTGGCAGCAGCGGCCGTTCGATAGCGGATCACACGTCACCGGCGGGCGCTTCAATCCTCCGGGCGTTCTCGCGCTTTATCTCTCTCGCGACTACAACACCGCAATCGCCGAAATGCATCAGGATCTGATCCGGCCCGGCACGCTTGTCGCCTATGACGTAACGGCAGACGTGATCGTCGACCTTACCGATCCTGCAATCTGCGAAAAGTTGAAGGTAACGGCTTCCGATCTGGCTTGCGCGTGGCGGACGATCCACGCGATTGAGCGAGGCGTACCGCCGACTTGGCCCTTGGTCGATCGCCTGGTCGCAGCGGATTGCGCCGGCGCGCTCGTGCCGTCGTTCCAGCGACCGGACGGCGTCAATCTGGTGCTGTGGCGCTGGCATGACGCAGCGACCGCGGGTGACGGCGCGGCGCTGACCTTGCTCGACCCGACGGGTGAGCTTGGTGCGGGTGCCCCGGCATGATGCGCCATATTACGCGACTATATGCAACGAGATAACAGGAGCATGAAATGCCTGACTTCCGCATGATCGACACCGGTGAGGTTAACTTGCGCGTTGCGATCGAGGGAAGCGGGCCGCTGGTCATCCTTGTCCACGGCTTTCCCGAGAGCTGGTATTCCTGGCGGCATCAGATGGGGCCGATCGCGGATGCGGGCTTCACCGCGGCGGCGATCGACGTGCGCGGCTATGGCGGGTCGGACAGGCCGGCGGCAGTCGCGGATTATGCGATGGAGCGGCTGGTCGGCGATCTTGTCGGGGTCGCGGATGCGTTGCAGCCGGACGCGCCTGCGATCCTCGCCGGGCATGACTGGGGCGCGCCGATCGTGTGGAATTCGGCGCTGGCCCGGCCCGACCGGTTCAGTGCGGTCGCGGCGTTGTCGGTGCCGTATGCCGGGGTGCCTGCGAGGCCGTTCACCGAGGTGTTCCGGCAGGCGTTCACCGACAAGGGGCGGTTCTTCTATCAGGAGTGGTTCCAGGCCGAGGGGCCGCCCGAAGAGGAGGCGGAGCGCGACGTGCGCGATTTCCTGCGGAAGTTCTATTTCGCGATCTCGGGCGATGCGCCGCCGGGAACGTGGCCCGACAAGCCGGCGGGGGCGGCCCTGCTGGACAAGATGGTCGATCCCGATCCTTTTCCGGCATGGCTGACGCCCGCGGACCTCGACTATTACGTGAGCGAGTTCGAATCGTCGGGGTTTCGCGGGCCGATCAATCGCTATCGCAACCACGAACGCGATTTCGAGTGGCTGCAGCAGTTCCAGGGTTGGCGGATCGAGCAACCCGCGTTGTTCATCGGCGGCACGAAGGATCCGGCGACGACGTTGTTCGGCGCGGTCGCTGATCCGGTCGCGCTGATGCGGCCGAACGTGCCTGACCTGGAGGGGCATCTGCTCGACGGATGCGGGCATTGGACGCAGCAGGAGCGGCCCGCGGCGGTGACACGATTGCTGGTCGACTGGCTGGCGAAGCGCCGCTGAGGCTTGCCACCGGACCGCGCGAAGCGTCGCATGAATCGCGCGGCCCGGCGGCCCCGAACGACGCGCGAGCCTAGACCCGCGCGCCCGTCCGGGAAGCTGCCCGTAGCGGCCGACATCTGCGCGATGTCGGCCGCCGCCCCCGGGTAGATTCGGGGCGACGGCCGCGCGCACCCCCCGGTCGCTGCTGTCCGTCGCCTCGTGACATCGTTATCACGGCCGTAACGATATTGCGCATCACCCAAACGGGTTAGATGCGGATTTTGGTGCGGGGCGAACGGCTTAGCGCCAGCGTGCGCAGAGCCTTTCTTCGTGCGCGCGAAGCGACTATAGGCGCTGGTCATATCATGAGCATCGCGACCCCCCTGATGGCGCCGGCCGACTGGCGCGACTTTCTGGCGTTGACCAAACCGCGCGTGATGACGCTGGTGGTGTTCACCGCATTGTGTGGAATGCTGGCTGCGCCGGTGCCGATCCATCCCGTGATCGGCTTCACCGCGATCCTGTGCATCGCGTTGGCGGCGGGTGCCGCGGGCGCGCTGAACCAATGGTATGAGGCGGATATCGACGCGGCGATGCGGCGCACCGCCAAGCGGCCGTTGCCGGGCGGACGGATGGAGCGGCAGGCGGCGCTGCATTTCGGCGTCGGGCTCGGCAGTTTCGCGGTGATCCTGATGGGGCTGGCGGTGAATGTGCTGTCGGCCGTGATTCTCGCGATCTCGATCCTGTTTTACGTTTTGGTCTATACGGTGTGGCTGAAGCCGCGGACGCCGCAGAACATCGTCATCGGTGGGGCGGCGGGCGCGTTTCCGCCGCTGATCGGCTGGGCCGCGGCGACCGGCGATGTGACATTGATGCCGGTGTTGCTGTTCATGCTGATCTTTCTGTGGACCCCGCCGCATTTCTGGGCGCTCGCGCTGTTCGTCGAGACCGATTACGCGAATGCGGGCGTGCCGATGTTGCCAGTGGTGGCGGGCGAAGTCGTGACGCGGCAGCATATCGGCATCTACACGATCCCGATGGCGATCGCCGCGGTTGCGCCATGGCCACTCGGGCTGGCGGGCGTGATCTACGGAATCGTATCGGTCGCGACGACGGCGTATTTCGGCTGGCTGGCGTACCGCGTCGCGGTGCGGCGGACGGGAGCCGAGGACAAGATGACGCCCGAAAAGCGGCTGTTCAAATTCTCGATCCTCTACCTCTTCGTGGTGTTTGCGGCGCTGGTCGTCGATCGCTGGGTGCTGGCATGATGCGTGACGACGAAGACCTGATCCGCCGCCGGCAAAAAAGCCGCGCGACCGTGATGGCGCTGTTGCTGGGCGCGTTCGTGATCCTGGTATTCGCGATCTCGATCGTGAAGATCCGCGCAGGGATGAACCACTGATGGCGACGCAGGCTGCAGCGCCGCGGGTGTTTGCGGGCAAGGGCCGGACGGCGATGTTCGCGGTGCTGGGCATCTGTTTCATGACCGGGCTCGCCTGGGCCAGCGTACCGCTGTACCGGCTGTTCTGTCAGGTGACCGGGCTGAACGGCACGACGCAGGTCGGACTGAAGGCCCCCGGCGCGGTCGGCGGGCAGGTGCGGATCGAATTCGACGCGAACGTCAGTCCGAAGCTGCCGTGGCGTTTCGCGCCCGAGGCGGCTAGCGAAACCGTGGCGATCGGCGCGCGCGACATGGCGTTCTTCACCGCGACGAACCGCGCGGCGGTGCCGGTCACCGGGACCGCGACGTACAACGTCACGCCCGCGCAGGCGGGCAAATATTTCACGAAGATCCAATGCTTCTGCTTCACGCAGCAGACGTTGAAGCCCGGCGAGACGGTGCGGATGCCGGTGATCTTCTACGTCGATCCCGCGATCCTGAAAGACCCGGATGCGAACGACATATCCACGATCACGCTCAGCTATACGTTTTACCCGGTGGATTCCGGCAAAGCGGCAAGCTAGGGCCGTATCAGACAGACCGACTTAGACGACAGGGAAGCTCCGATGGCCGGCGCCAAGAACCACGATTACCATATCCTTCCGCCCGATATCTGGCCGCTGATCGGCGCGTTCTCCGCGCTGGCGATGGCCGCAGGCGGCATCATGTGGATGCACGGTGGCCATGTCGGCAAGCCCAACGGTGGCGGTTTCCTGTTCTTCGCAGGGCTTTCCGCGGTGCTGTTCACGATGTTCTCGTGGTGGCGCAATGTCATCAAGGAAGCGCACGCGGGCGATCACACCCCGGTCGTGCAGCTGCATTTCCGCTACGGGATGATCCTGTTCATCGCGTCCGAAGTGATGTTCTTCGTCGGCTGGTTCTGGGCGTTCTTCGATTTCTCGCTGTTCCCGACCGCGATGAGCTTCGTCGAGGGCCAGGTCGAACGCGCAGCGGAAGGCGCGGCGCTGGTCGCGCAATGGCCGCCGAAGGGGCTGGAAGTCATCAACGCGTTCGAACTGCCGTTGCTCAACACGCTGATCCTGCTGTGTTCGGGCACGACAGTGACATGGGCGCATCACGCGATGATCCACAACCAGCGCGGTGGCGAAAAGACCGGCGTCTGGGGCATGCTGGGCGTCGGCAATCGCGACGGCGTATTGAAGGGGCTGTGGATCACGATCGTGCTGGGCGCGATCTTCTCTGCGATCCAGGCCTATGAGTACGCCCACGCGCCGTTCCCGTTCAAGGGCCTGAACTATGGCGCGTCGTTCTTCATGGCGACGGGTTTCCATGGGTTCCACGTGCTGATCGGTACGATCTTCCTGATCGTGTGCCTGATCCGCGCGTATCGCGGCGATTTCACCCCGAAACAGCATTTCGGCTTCGAAGCGGCGGCTTGGTATTGGCATTTCGTCGACGTGGTGTGGCTGTTCCTGTTCGTCTCGGTCTATGTCTGGGGCGGCTGGGGCGCGCCGGTGCACGGTGGGTAATTGGGGCGGATGATCGATAAGGGCGCGGCCACGAAAGAGCCGCGCCCGCTCGATTGCGGGCTGAAGGGCCTGTGTCCGCGGTGCGGCGCGAAGACGTTGTTCGCGGGTGTGGCGCGGTTTGCGCCGGAATGCGCGGCGTGCGGGCTCGATTTCAACAGCTTCAACGTGGGTGACGGGCCGGCGGCGTTCCTGACGCTGATCCTGGGTACGGCGGTGGTGGCGGCGGCGATCGTGCTGGAGCTGTCGGCCGGGCCGCCGTGGTGGGTCCATGTCATCCTGTGGGTGCCGATCACCGCGGGCGCGGTGCTTGCGTCGCTCAGGCTCGCGAAGGGCTGGCTGCTCGCGCTGGAATATCGCAACGCGGCGGAAGAGGGACGGATCGCGAAATGAGGCGCTGGCCGGTGGTGCCGAGCGTGATCGTCGCGCTGGCGGTGGCGGCGATGATCGGGCTTGGCTTATGGCAATTGCTCATCCGCCTGCCGGAGAAGGAGGCGCAACTGGCGCAGCTGTCCGCCAATCCATCGCTGCCCGCTACGGCCTTTCCGCGCTTTCCCGACGACAGCCTGTTGTTCCGGCGGACGAGCGCGTTTTGCCTGGAGCCGGTGTCGATCGACCGGTCGGGGGCGGGGAACGCCGGTTACCGGATGATCGCGAACTGCCGCACCGGGGCGGAGGGACCGGGGTTTCGGGTGCAACTGGGGACGACTCGGTCGGTGGACGCGAAGGTCGCCTGGCGGGGCGGCAAAGTGTCGGGCTGGATCAGCCACGCGCCCGACGCGCGCCCGTTGATCGCGAAGATATTCGATAAGGCCCCGCGCGAAATGCTGCTAGTGGCGGATACGCCCGCGGCGGGGCTGACCGCAAACACGCGGCCGGACGTGTCGCTGGTGCCGAACAACCACCTTGCCTACGCGTTCCAGTGGTTCTTCTTCGCGATCGTGGCGGCGGTGATCTATGTCATTGCGGTCCGGCGCAGGATTGCCCGGAGCGGCGACCCCCGCTAACCGCGCTTCCCATGCGGTACGTCAGCACCCGCGGGGATGCGCCCGCCCTCGATTTCCGCGGCGCGACGCTGGCGGGCTTGGCTTCCGATGGTGGGCTGTATCTGCCCGAGACTTGGCCGACGCTGAGCGCGCAAGAGATCGCCGGGTTGGCGGGGTTGTCCTACGTCGATACGGCGGTGGCGGTGATGGCGCCGTTTGTCGCGGGATCGCTGACGCGCGACGAATTGAAGGCGTTGTGCGAGGCGGCTTACGGGCGGTTTTCGCATGCGGCGATCGTGCCGCTGGTGCAGGTCGACCACGACCAGTGGCTGATGGAGTTGTTCCACGGCCCGACGCTGGCGTTCAAGGACGTGGCGCTGCAATTGCTGGGGCAGTTGTTCCAGAAGTTCCTGACCGGCACCGATACGCGGCTGACGATCATCGGTGCGACCAGCGGCGACACGGGGTCGGCGGCGATTGACGCGGTGGCGGGGCGTGACGGCATCGACATCTTCATGCTGCACCCGGAGGGACGCGTCAGCGACGTCCAGCGGCGGCAGATGACGACGGTGATCGCGCCCAACGTCCACAACATCGCGATCCGCGGCGATTTCGACACCGCGCAGGGCCTGGTGAAGGCGATGTTCAACAACCCGGCGTTTTCGTCGCGGTTCACCTTAAGCGCGGTCAACTCGATCAACTGGGCGCGGCTGATGGCGCAGGTGGTCTATTATTTCTATGCAGCGGTGCGGCTGGGCGGACCGGAACGCGCGGTGGCGTTCAGCGTGCCGACGGGGAATTTCGGCGATGTGTTCGCCGGCTATGTCGCGGCGAAGATGGGGTTGCCGATCGCCAAATTGGTGGTGGCGACCAACGTCAACGACATCCTCGCGCGTGCTCTTTCGACCGGGGACTATTCGAGCCGGGAGGTGATTGCGACTCCGACGCCGTCGATGGATATTCAGGTGTCGTCGAATTTTGAACGACTGCTGTTCGATCTGGGCGGGCGCGACGGGCGCGCGCTAGCGGCGCAGATGAAGGATTTCGAGCGCAGTCGCGCAATGCGGTTGACCAATGCGCAGTCGCAGGGCGCGAGTGGCTTGTTTTTCAGCGAACGGGTCGATGTCGACGAGATGGCGCTGGCGATGCGCTGGGCGAGCGAGCATTCGGGCGAAGTGATCGATCCGCATACTGCGATCGGGCTGGCGGCGGCGCGGCGGCAGGCGGTGGACGGCGTGCCAATGGTGACGCTGGCGACCGCGCATCCGGCGAAGTTCCGCGACGCGGTGGAGCGGGCGACGGGACTGCGGCCGTCGTTGCCGGGCCGGATCGGGGATCTGTTCGATCGTGCGGAGCGGTTCGATACGGTCGATGCGACGTTCGATGCGGTCAGCGAATACGTCGCCGCGCGCGACCCCTGCGTGAGGTCGGCGTGGACCTGAAGACCCTCATCGGCGAACCCTGGGCCGACTACGGCCTGATCGATTCCGGCAACGGCCGGAAACTCGAACGCTATGGCCGGTTCCGTTTCATCCGGCCCGAGCCGCAGGCGTTGTGGGCGCCCGCGAGCGACGACTGGCGCGCGACGGGGGAGTTCATTCCCGGCGCGGACGAGGACGGGGGCGGACAATGGCATTATGCCGAGCCGACTCCGCGTGAGGGCTGGCCGCTGGCGTGGGACGACGTGCGTTTCCACGCGCAGACCACCCCGTTCCGGCATCTGGGGTTCTTCCCCGACATGGCTCCGGTGTGGGGCTGGATTCGCGAGAAGATCGAGGGGCTGGACGCGCCGGAGGTGATGAACCTGTTCGGTTATACCGGCGTCGGCACGCTGGCGTTCGCGGCTAAGGGGGCGCGCGTCGTCCATGTCGATGCGTCGAAGAAGTCGGTCGAGGCGGCGCGGATGAACGCGGCGCTGTCGGGCCATTCGGGCAAGCCGGTGCGCTGGATCGTCGACGATGCGGCGAAGTTCGTCGCGCGCGAAGTGCGGCGCGGGCGGCGCTACGACGCGATCCTGCTCGACCCGCCGAAATACGGCCGCGGGCCGGAGGGCGAGGTGTGGCGGCTGGAGGAAGACCTGCCGGGACTGATCGCGGATTGCCGGCGGTTGCTGGACGCGGAGTCCCGCGCGCTGTTCCTGACGGTTTACGCCGTGCGGATGTCGGCGCTGGCGATCGGGGAGATGCTGCGGCAGGCTTTTGCTGATTTGCCGGGCACGGTGGAGGCGGGGGAACTGGGCGTGCGCGAGGAGGCGCGGGGGCTGGTGCTGCCGACCGCGATCTGGGCGCGGTGGTCACGCTGAGCGAGCGACCGCCATCGGATCGGCGGGTCGGCGCACGTATCCGGATCAAGCCAGAACATGCCGACTCTGTCGTTGCGTCGTTCGAGGCGGTGGGGTTTCGGCCAATATATGTCGAGCGCAGATCCGATGGGGATGTTTCGTTCTGGTTTGATAAGGCTATTGCTGGAGAGACCGTATTCGCCGAAGTCGTTCAAGCAATACCGTTAGAACACTGGGCTCACTACGCCATTGTCGGAACGCCGCCTACGTTTCACTGACGTCATTCCATCCCCGCCCGCATCGCCGCCGCCGCCACGAACGGCGCGCCTGCGACCAGCAGGAGGCTGACCGCCGCTAACAGTTTCAGCCCGCCCGGCCCGCCTTCGATCGCGCCTGCGCCGAAGATCAGCAGCGGGATGGCGAGCGGGAGCATGACCAAGCCAGCGACAGCGCCTGCGCCGCGGAGGCCTGCGACTAGCGCGCCGGTGGCGACCGCGAGCGCGGCGAGGCCGGGGGTGCCGATCGCGAGGCCTGCTTCGACCAGCAGCAGGGTTTCGGCGGAGAGGTCGAGCAGGCCTGCGGCGATGACGGCGGCGATCATCAGCGGGGGGGCGAAGGCCAGCCAATGGGCGGCGATCTTGGTGGCGGCGATCGCGGGGAGGGGGATGCCTCGGGTGGCCAGTTGATCCAGCACGCCCGAATCGAGATCGGGGGCGATCAGGCGTTCTACCGGCAGGAGGGCGGCGAGCAGCGCGGCGGCCCAGATCACGCCGCCGCCGATCCTTGCGAGGAGTTTGGTGTCGGGGCCGATCGCGAACGGGAACAGGGTCGTCACGAGCAAAAAGAAGGCGACGATCAGCGTCGCGCCGCCCGAGGCGTAGCCGCGGCGGATGTCGCGGAGGATGAGGGGGATCATTGCGCCTCCACCCCTGCACCACCCCGGCGCAGGCCGGGGCCCAGTTGCAAGCGGTCCGAAACTGGGCCCTGGCCTTCGCCGGGGTGGGGGTGGTGGAGCGTGATCGCCTGCGCGTCGGCCATTTCGATCGGTTGATGGGTCGCGATCAGCGTTGCGCCGCCGGTTTCGCGATGGCGCGCGATCAGGGCTTCGAGGCGCTCGACCGCGGCGACGTCGAGGCCGTTGGCGGGTTCGTCGAGCAGCCACAGGCTTGCGGGCGACGCGAGGACGCGGGCGAGTGCGGCGCGGCGGCGTTGACCGGTGGAGAGGAGGCGGACGGGGATGTCGATCAGGTCGGAGAGGTCGAGGTCGGTCAGCGCCTCGTCGATGCGGGCAAACGTAACGCCATCGATCTTCGCCCAGAAGTCCAGCGCCTGCGCCAGCGTGCGTTCGGGGTCGAGCGCGGCGGCTTCGGTCAGCAGCGCGGGTGGGTCGGCGCGTTCGACGCGGCCCGCGGCGGGGGGCAGCAGACCGGCGGCGATGCGGATCAGGCTCGATTTGCCCACGCCGTTGGGGCCGGTGACGATCGCCGAGCCGCCCGGCTCCAGCGTGAACGACAGCCCCTCGAACAGCATTCGCCCGCGCCGGACGCACGCCACCCGGTCGAACCGCAGCAGGCTCAATCCGCCACCGCGTCTTCCAGCGCGTGCATATCGTCGTCGCTGAGGCCGAAGTGGTGGCCGATCTCGTGGATCGTGACGTGCGCGATCAGATCGTCGAGGCGGACGCCGGTTTCGCACCATTCGGCCAGAATGGCCTGGCGGTAGAGGTGGATGCGATCGGGCGTCGCGCCGCTCTCGAACACCGATTTCTCCCCAATCGGGCGGCCGTGGTACAGGCCGGTGAGGTCGAGCGGGTGTTCGATGTTCAGGCCGCGGAGCGTTTCGTCGTCGGCGAATTCCTCGACGATCAGCACGATTTCACCGAGATGCGCGCGAAATTCGGCCGGCAGCTTTTCGATCGTGGCGCGTGCGACGCGCTCGAACGTGTCGGGGGAGGGCGCTTCGCCGATCAGGTCTTGCCCGTCCATGCCCTACGCCATACCCCGTGACATCGCACGCGGGAAGGAGCCGGATCATGGTCGAGCAATTGAACGAGACCGAACGGGCGGATGCGCTGGACGGCCTGCCCGACTGGGATTACGACGAGGCGCGCGACGCGATCACGCGGTCGATCGTGTTCACCGATTTCGCCGAGGCGTTCGGCTTCATGACGCAGGTCGCGCTGATCGCGGAAAAGGCCGAGCATCATCCGGAATGGAAGAACGTGTGGAACCGGGTGGAGATTTTGCTGACCACGCATGACGCGGGTGGGCTGAGCGAGCGGGATATCGAGCTGGCCGAGGCGATTGATACGATATTGGATGGTTAGCTCAGCCTTCTGATCCTCCCCTGCAAGGGGAGGTGGCAGCGCGAAGCGCTGACGGAGGGGTGTCGCGCTATCGAGGGGTCGACACCCCTCCGGCGCTGCGCGCCACCTCCCCTTGCAGGGGAGGATTTAGTCGTTGAGCACCCGGCTTCGCATCAATTTCCGCAGCCGTCCGGGCGTCCACCGGGCGGCGAAGGTAAGGCGGCGGGCGGTCTTGCCGATGACGGCGTGAACCTTGTCGCCGTGGACCGCGTCCCAGGCGGCCTGCGCGACGGTTTCGATGGGCGTGAATTCCAGCCCTGCATCGACCACCGCGTCGCGGGCGGTGCGGTTCGATCCGTCCGCGCGAAGCGACAGGATCGGGGTGTCGATGAAGCCGGGCATCAGGTCGCGGACCTTGATGCCGTCGGCGGCCCATTCGCCGTCGAGCGCCTCGGTCAGCCCGCGTACCGCGAATTTGGTGGCGGAATAGAGCGCGAGGCCCGCCGAGCCGTAGATCGCGGAGGCCGAGGCGGTGTTGAGCAGGCAGCTGTCGGGCGTCGCCTTCAGATACGGGTACGCCGCGCGGGCGCCGTAGGCGACGCCGCGGAAGTTGATGTCGATGACGCGGTCGAGTTCGTCGAGCGCGATCTGGCCGTAGGGGCCGCCCTGGCCGATCCCGGCGTTGTTGAACAGCACATCGAGGCGACCGCCGCTGGCCTTGGTGAAGGCGGCGAGCGTCTCCTCCCAATCCTCGATGCTGCGCACGTCCATCGGATGAATGGTGGTGCGATCGGCGGGGAGCAGTGCTGCGGTTTCGGCGAGGCCGCGTTCGTTGATGTCTGCGAGACCGACGCGCCAGCCCTGCGCGGCGAAATGCTGCGCGACTGCGCGGCCGATGCCCGAGCCGCCGCCGGTGATCAGGATCGCCTTCATCTTTCCTCCGTTTGACGCTGGTCTGTCCATCCCGCATCACACGCCGCGATGCCAGAACAAACCGGTCCAGCCGTCGCCTTCGATGGCGTGACGAGGCGCTACGCCGGGGCCGCCGCGGTCGACGACGTGACGCTGGAGGTGGCGGGCGGCAGTTTCGTCGCGTTGGTCGGGACGTCGGGGTCGGGGAAATCGACCTTGCTGAAGATGGTCAACCGGCTGGTCGAGCCGAGCGCTGGACGCGTGACGGTCGACGGGCGGGATGTGGGGGCGGAGCCTGCGCCGTTGCTGCGGCGGCGTGTCGGGTATGTGTTCCAGAATGTCGGGCTGTTCCCGCACATGACAATTGCCGAGAATATCGCGGTGCCGTTGCGGCTGGCGGGGACGGAGGATGCCGCTCGGGTGGCGGAGATGCTCGATCTGGTCGAACTGCCGCGCGATCTGGGCGCGCGGATGCCGGACGAATTGTCGGGCGGGCAGCGGCAACGCGTGGGCGTGGCGCGCGCGCTGGCCAGTGGGCCGAAGCTGTTGCTGATGGACGAACCGTTCGGGGCGCTCGACCCGGTGACGCGCGACGTGCTGGGGGCGGCGATCCGGGCGCTGCACGACCGGCTGGGCCTGACGACGGTGCTGGTGACGCATGACATGGCGGAGGCGCTGCTGCTCGCCGAGCGGGTGTTGGTGATGCAGGCGGGGCGGATCGTGGCGGACGAGACGCCGCGCGCGCTGGTGGCGGGCTCGGGCGGGGCGGCGGCGCAGGCGTTGGTCGCGGTGCCGCGCGAGCAGGCGCGACGGATGGCGGGGCTTGAGGCGTGAGCGCCTTCTGGGACGCCTTCGCGCGGGTGCCGGGGCTGGCGGCGCAGCATCTGTTGCTGGCGATGTGCGCGCTGGCGCTCGGGATCGCGATCAGCCTGCCGCTGGGGGTGTGGTCGGCGCGATCGCCGCGGGTGGCGCGGGTCGCTTTGGGGTTCGCCAGTCTGGTGCAGACGATCCCGAGTCTGGCATTGCTGGCGTTATTCTATCCGGTGTTGCTGTGGGTGTCGGCGCTGGTCGGGGGCGGGGTGCCTGCGCTGGGATTCCTGCCGTCGCTGATCGCGCTGACGCTCTACGCTTTGCTGCCGATCCTGCGGAACACCGTGACGGGACTGACCGGACTCGATCCGGCGGTGATCGAGGCGGCGGATGGTGTGGGGATGACGCGCGCACAGAAGTTGCGGCTGGTCGAGGCACCGTTGGTGCTGCCGGTGGTGATGGCGGGAATCCGGACTGCGGCGGTGTGGACGATCGGGGCGGCGACGCTGTCGACGACGGTGGGCCAGCCGAGTCTGGGCGACCTGATCTTCGCCGGGTTGCAGACGCAGGCGTGGGCGTTGGTGCTGGCGGGGTGCGTGTCGGCGGCGGGGCTGGCGCTGGCGGTCGACGCGCTGCTCGGGCTGGCGGAGCGGGGCTTGCGGACGCGGCGGCCGTGGCTGACGGGGGTGGCGCTGGGGTTGCTGGCCGTCGGGGTCGTCGTGGCGACAGCGCCATTGTGGCGGTCGGGGCCAAAGACGGTGGTGATCGGGGCGAAGAACTTTTCCGAGCAGTATATCCTTGCGCGGCTGATCGGGGATCGGCTGGAGCGTGCCGGGTATCGCGTGGAGTATCGTGACGGGCTGGGGTCTGCGGTGGCTTACGGCGCTGTCGCGGGGGGCGAGATCGACGCTTATGTCGAATATGCCGGGACGCTCTGGACCGGGCAGATGAAGCGGACCGACGTGCCGCCGCGGGCGGAACAGGTACGCGCGATCGGGGAATGGGCGCAGCGCACCAACGGCGTGCGGCTGGTCGGGGCGCTGGGGTTCGAGAACGCCTATGCGTTCGCGATGCGCGGCGACGATGCGCGCAGGCGGGGGGTGGCGACGCTTGCGGATTTGGTGTGGGTTGCACCCGAGCTAACATTCGGGTCTGATCTGGAGTTTCTCGAACGGTCGGAGTGGGCGGCGGTGAAGCGGGCCTATCCGCTGCGGTTCAGGGCGGCGACGCCGTACAGCCCGACGTTCATGTATCGCGCGCTGGCGAGCGGGCGGGCTGATGTTATCAGCGCGTTTTCATCGGACGGGCGGATCGCGGCGGATAAGTTGGCCGTGCTGAGGGATCCGAAGCGCGCGATTCCGGGGTATGATGCGATCCTGCTGGTGTCGCCGGAGCGGGCGAAGGACGCCGCGTTCGTGGCGGCGTTGCGGCCGTTGGTCGGGCGAATACCGGTGAGCGCGATGCGCGAGGCGAATTACATGGTCGACCGCGATGCCGACAAGGCGACGCCGGAGGCGGCGGCGCGGTGGTTGGGGGAGAAGGTGGGGCTTCGATAATTCTCCCCTGCAAGGGGAGGTGGCGCGTAGCGCCGGAGGGGTGTCGCCCTCTCGATAGCGCGACACCCCTCCGTCAGCGCTGCGCGCTGCCACCTCCCCTTGCAGGGGAGGACTGGTTTCAGTTCAGCACCACCGTTACGGCGCGGCGGTTTTGCGCCCAGCTGGCTTCGTCCGAGCCCAGGGCGGCGGGGCGTTCCTTGCCGTAGCTGATTGTGGTGATGCGCGCCGCGGAGACGCCGCGCGAGACGAGATAGTTCTTGGCGGAGTTCGCGCGCCGGTCACCCAAGGCAAGGTTGTATTCGCGCGTGCCGCGTTCGTCGGCGTGGCCTTCGACCGTGATGCGGACATTCGGGTAGCGCTGCAGCCAGTCGGATTGCGAATCGAGGATGCCGCGTGCGGTGCCGTTGATATCGTACATATCGAGCCCGAAATTGACCGTGTCGCTGGTGATCGATCGTTTGAAATCCTCGGCCGATCCGGGGACTGCGGCGCCGGTGACGGGGCCGGCGCCAGCACCGGCGTTGGGATCGACGGGGGCCTCGCCGGGAGCGGGGGGGAGGACTTCGGGGCGCTTCTTCGAGCAGGCGGCGGTCGCGACGAGCGCGGTCGCCAGCAGAAGCGTGGTCGTGAATTTGGCCATTATCGGTCTCCTAAAGTGAGATGTCGTCCCCGTTATCGCCCCCAATAACAGTTTTACGGCCGAAGTGGTCCCCACGCCGGGTCGGAGCCGTCGAGCGGGGTCGGGATCTTACGTTCATTGACCCCGGTCAGGTCGACGGACCACAGATCGGCCTTGCCGCTGCTGCCCTGCGCCGATCGCAGGAAGGTCAGCACGCGACCGTTGGGCGACCAGCTTGGCCCTTCGTCCTGCCAGCTGTTGGTCAGCAATTTCTCGCCGCCGCCGTTCGCGTTCATCACGCCGATACGGAACGCGCCGCCCAGCTTGGTGAAGGCGATCAGGTCGCCGCGCGGGCTCCAGACCGGCGTGGCATAACGCCCGCCGCCGAAGCTGATACGCTGCTGGTTCGAACCGTCGGCGTTCATCACATAGAGCTGCTGCCCGCCCGAACGATCGCTTTCGAAAACGATGCGGCGGCCGTCGGGCGAATAGCTGCCGCCGGTGTCGATGCCGGGCGAATTGGTCAGCCGCTGCGGCGCGCCGCCGCTGGCCGCGACGCGGTAGAGGTCGGTGTTGCCGCTCTGCGCCATCGAGAACAGGATCGAGCGCCCGTCGGGCGAGAAGCGCGGCGCAAACGCCAGGCTGACGTTCGACACGACGAGGCGCTGACGGCCGCTGCCGATGTCGTAGACGTAGATCGACGGCTTGTCGTTCAGATAGCTCATATAGACGATCGACTGCTGGTTCGGCGCGAAGCGCGGGGTCAGCACGATCGACTGGCCGTTGGTCAGGAAACGGTGGTTCGCGCCGTCCTGATCCATGATTGCGAGCCGTTTGATGCGGCGGCCCTTTGGTCCGGTTTCGCTGACGTACACGATGCGGCTGTCGAAATACGGGCCTTCGCCGGTCAGCCGCGCATAGACCGTGTCGGCGCATTTGTGCGCGGCGCGGCGCCAGTCGCCGGGCGACACGACGAAGCCCTGGCGGGCGAGTTCAGTGCGCGCGGAGACGTCGTAGAGATAGCAGCCGACGGTCAGCGTGCCATCGCCGTTCGCGCGGACGAAGCCCTGCACCAACGCCTGCGCGCCCGAACCGCCCCAGTAATCGAACGCGGGGGCGGTGACTTCGGGGAACATCACGGTGCGCAATTGCGCGGGCGGGAGGGGATTGAAGAGGCCGGAGTTCTTCAGGTCGTTGGTGACGATCTGCGCGAGTTCGCGGCCCATCACGTCGGTCGGCTTGGCGGCGGTGTTGACGACCGCCGGGGTCGCCATCGCGGGGATCGCGATCGGCATCGGCGCGGAGATGCCGCCGGTGACGTCGACGACCAGCTCCTGGCTTTGCGGGGCGGGGGGCGCGGTCGCGGGCAGCGGGGGCGGCGTGACGGGCGCGGTCTGCTGCGCCACCGCGGAGGTGCCGAGCAGCAGGGTGAGGGCGAGAGCGAGTGGCGGTCGGAACATCGATACTATCCTTAGCCGGGAAGCTTATAGCGCAAGGTGAAATTACTCCACCCGCCGGGTACGTCGTAAAGTTCGTCGGGCAGGCCGCGGAGCGGCGCGCAGCCGACGAACGTCGCGATGGCGAGATCATCGACGCGCGCGACATAGCGGCTGTTGTCGTCGTCGACGCCGTCGCGGGACCGGATCACGGGGCGTGCGGCGAGCGATCCGTCGCGGTTGATGCGCAGGTTGATCGTCACGCGGATCCGTTCCGCGCCGGGGCCGGGGTTCACTTGACGGTCGGCGCAGGGTTGGACCTGCCGCAGGATCGCCGAGCCGATGTTCGCCGCCGCCTGCGCGCCGATCCGCGCCGCGGGGGGCGTGGGGGTGCGGCTTTTCGAGGGCGTATCGGTCAGCCCTTTGAGGAAATCGTCGCCGAGGCGGCTGCCGCGCGGGCGGGTGGTTTTCGCGGTGTCGGTCGATCCGCTGCCGCGCGCGGCGGCGGGGGGCTTTTTCGCGGGTTTGGCGGCGGCGGTCTGTGCGGGTTTCGTCGGCTTGGCCGGGGCCTTTTCCGCGGCGGGGGTCGGCGGTTTCGGTTTCGGTTTCACCGGCGCGGGTTTGGGAGCCGGGGCGGGTTTCGGCGCAGGTTTGGCAGGGGCGGGCTTGGGCTGCGGTTGCGGCGGGGCGGGGACCGGTTCGGGTTCTGGCTCGGGCGCGGCTTCGACCGGGGCGGGTGGCGCGGCGTCTTCTGGCGCGCCTTGCTCGGGCGCGATCGATTGCGCGGGCGGTTCGACTGCGGCGGGGGCGGTGGCCTCCAGCGCGACCGCGTCGACCAGGCTGACCTCGACCGGCTGGGTCTTCAGTTTTTCCGGGTTGGGCGTGGCGAGGAAGCCGACCGAGAGCAGCCCGAACAGGATGACATGTCCCGCCGCGGCGACGCCAAGCCCGATCTTCTCGTTGCGCTCCACCGCAGGCTTACTCGTCGCCGATCGTGACCAGCGCGACGCGGTTCAGCCCGGCGCGGTTGAGTTCGCCCATCACGCGCATGATGCGGCCGTAGTCGAGCGATTTGTCGGCGCGCAGGAACACCTGTGGCGGGGCGTCGGCGGTGCCCTTTGCAGCGATCGCGTCCAGGCGTTGTGGCAGCGCCTGTTGCGACACCTCTTCCTTGGCGATGAAGATGCGGCCCTGTTCGTCGAGCGAGATTTCGGTCGGCTCCGCATCCTGATCGAGCGGCTTCGCGCGGCTGTCGGGCAGGTTCACGGGGACGCCGGCGGTCAGCAGCGGCGCGGTGACCATGAAGATGATGAGCAGGACGAGCATCACGTCGACCAATGGCGTGACGTTGATGTCCGCCATCGGCGCACGGCGGCTGCCGCTTTTCTGCGAGGGAAGGTTGATCGCCACGTCAGCGCTCGCGATCGAGCTGACGGCTCAAGGTGGCATGAAAACCGTCGGCAAAGCGGTTCAGGCGCGCTTCGATGCGGTTGATGCCGTGGCTGAAGCGGTTGTAGGCGATGACCGCGGGGATGGCGGCGAACAGGCCGATGGCGGTGGCGAACAGCGCCTCGGCGATACCCGGCGCGACGACCGCGAGCGAGGTGTTCTGTGCGCTCGCGATGCTGGTGAAGCTGCGCATGATGCCCCACACGGTGCCGAATAGCCCGACGAACGGCGCGACCGATCCGACCGTGGCGAGGATGTTCAGCCGGTCGCTGAGCTTGTCGATCTCGGTCGCGACCGCCGCGCCCATCGTCGTCGCCAGCCGTTCGCGCGTGCCGCCGCGGTCGATCGTCGTGCCCTGCGTCGAGCGGCGCCATTCGGCGACCCCGGCGGCGAAGATGCGCGCCGACGGCAGATCGGTGTCGGCGCGGGTCTTGTAGAAAGCGTCGATGTCGTCGGCCTTCCAGAAATCGCGTTCGAACGCCTCGGTTTCCTTGCGCGTGCGGCCGATGCGCCGCCAGAAACCGAAGATGATCGCCCACGTCCACACGCTGGCGAGCAACAGCCCGAGCATGACGAACTTCACCACCCAATCGGCCTGGATGAACAAGGCGATCGGGGACAATGTGGCGGCGTCGGTATTGAAGAACGGGTTCAAGGCGTCGTGTCCCCTTTTGCGACGAGCGCGGCGAAGCGGTCGGTCCAGTCGTGCGGTTGCCGCCGTGCGCGCCCCGACGGTGCGACCAGCGCCGCCACGACGTCGGCTTGCGTCAGCACAAGCTCGCCGCGCATGACTCGTTGATGAATGGAAACCGCCGCGGCGCGGACGTGCGTGATGCGGCTGGTGACGATCAGTGCGTCGTCCAGCCGTGCGGGTGCGGCGTAGCGGATGGTCAGGTCGGCGACGGCGTAGGAGCCTTCGCCCGCTTCAAAGGTGGCGCGCTGATCGATCCCGGCGAGGCGCAGCATGTCCGAACGCGCGCGTTCCATGAAGCGCAGATAGTTGGCGTGATAGACGACGCCCGACAGATCGGTGTCCTCGAAATAGACGCGCACGGGGAAGCGGTGCTCGGTTCCCTCGAAACGCCCTTCAGGAGGCTGATCTGTCGCGCCGAGCGTCATGCCAGCGCGTGTTAACCGAAGCGGGCGGCGGGCGGAACCCCGCCCGCGACGCGCTATTCCCCCAGATCGGCGACGTCGACTTGCAGGCGTGGCGTGGACGACGGCGCGCGGCGGACGGGCGTGTTCATCGCGATCACCGGGTTCGGGAAGGCGGTGCGGGCGCGCCACGCGTCATAGGCCGCGTAGAAATCGGTGAACGGGCGGTCGAGCATCGGCAGACGCGTCGCGGCGAAGGTGGGGAGTGCGGTGGGCGCGACCGTGGCGCTGTCGGCGAGCACCGCGGCGGCGTTTGCGCAGAAGGCGTCGCGCGCGAAACTCTGTGAAAAGTAGTTGTACAGACGGGTCATCGAATCGTCGTAGCGATCCTGCCAGTCGCCACCGCTCGCGCGATATTCGGCCGACAGGTTTGCCTCGGCGTCCTTCAGCGCGGCCTTCTGCGTTTGGAGCAGCGCGTTGTACTGCGCGACCGTCGTGGTTTCCTGCACACCGCGGCAGGCAAGCGCGGCGACGTTCAGCGCCGCGCGCAGATGCCAGACGGTGGCGGCAGGGGTCAGTACGCGGTTGGGGGTGGCGTAGCTGCCGTCGGCCAATCGCGCGGGTATCCTCATGCCGGGCGACGCGCCCTTGGGCATTTCCGCGACCTGTGCGGGGACGTACATCGTCGGCGGTGTAACCGCCACTTCGGGACGGCTGGCGCATCCGGCGAGGATCAGCACCAATGCCGCCCATACCGGCGGCCGTAGCTGCGTTAGCATCGCAATCACCCTTTTCTTCCCTTTGTAATCAGAGGGTGCGCGCGAATGGTTAATTTTTCGTTTACTTTTTCTTCCGGTCCGATCGCGCCGGGTAGATCGTTTCGCCCGCCGCGCACATCGTCGCGAACTTCGCGATACGCGTGGCGCGGGTTTCGGGGCGTTTGGCGTCGGCGGTGCGGTGTAGGATCGCGTAGCGGTTGGTGCCGTCGAGCGCGTCGAAGAACGCGCGCGCGCCGGGCGTCGCGGCGAGCGCGGCGGCGAGGTCGTCAGGAACCGCGGCGGTCGATTGCGGCGCGTAGGCGGCGTCCCACCGGCCGTCGGCTTTCGCCGCGTCGATCTCACGCAGGCCCGCGGCGGCGATGCGGCCGTCCGCGATCAACTCGATCGCCCGCGTGCGGTTCTTCTCGGACCATTTGCTGCGAGGTTTGCGCGGCGTGAAGCGGATCAGCCACCACAGCGCATCATAGGGATTGAGCTGGCCGTCAATCCAGCCGTGGATCAGCGCACCGTCGATCGCCTGCGGCTTCGTGACCGAAAATTCGGGATTGCCGCTCTTGGCGAGCTTCAGCCACACGCCGACGCTGTCGCGTGGTTGCTGCGCCAGCCAAGCCTCCCAATTCGCGGCGTCGACGAAGGCACGGATCGGCAATCCGTCGCGCTCTTCGGTCACCGAATCTGGCTCATTGCGCGCGTTTCTCCAGCGCGTGTGCGGCTTCGGCCATCAACGTCGCGATGATCTCGGCGAGCGGTTCTTCCTTCGTGACCATGCCGACCGACTGGCCGGCCATCACGCTGCCGTGTTCGACATCGCCGTCGATCACCGCGCGGCGGAGCGCCCCAGCCCAATAATGTTCGATCTGCAACTGCGCCTCGGCCATCGCGAGCGCGCCTTCGTCGAGCGATTGCGCGACTTCGCGTTGCTTGGCGGTGAAGAGTTCGCTGGAGGCGTTTTTCAGCGCGCGGACCGGGATGACCGGGAGCCGCGGATCGATCTGGACGCTGGCGACCGCGTCGCGGGCCGAGGCGCGGATGAACGCTTTCTTGAAATTGGCGTGCGCGATCGATTCGTGCGCGCACACGAAGCGCGTGCCGAGCTGGACCCCGCACGCGCCCTGATCGAGATAGCCTGCGATCGCCTCGCCGCGGCCGATCCCGCCGGCGATGAAGACGGGCACCTGCTCGGCTACTTCGGGCAGGATTTCCTGCGCGAGCACACTGGTCGAGACCGGACCGATATGGCCGCCCGCTTCCATCCCCTCGATCACGAGCGCGTCGACGCCGGAGCGAATGAGTTTCTTCGCAAGGCTGAGCGCGGGAGCGAAGCAGATGACCTTCGCACCGGTTTCCTTGATGGCTTCGAGGCTGCCCTTCGGGGGAAGGCCGCCCGCGAGGACGACGTGACCGACCTGGTGCTTCGCGCAGACCGCGATCAGTTCGAACAGGTCGGGGTGCATCGTGATCAGGTTCACGCCGAACGGTTTGCCGGTAAGGGTTTTCGTGCCTGCGATCTCGGCATCGAGCAGCGCGGGCGTCATCGCCCCGCACGCGATCACCCCGAACCCCCCGGCGTTGGACATGGCGGAGACGAGGTTGCGCTCACTAACCCACGACATCGCGCCCGCCATGATGGCGACCTCGGACCCGAGAAACGCGACGCCGCGCGCCATGCGGCGCTGAAGGCGCTCTGCGCCGATGGTGGTGGTGGTCATGCGCGGCGGGTTAGCGGGGGCGGCTGTCTTGTGCCAGCCTTCTCAGGCCGCGACGTCCTCCGCATCCAACCCGTAGGCGGTGTGCAGGACGCGGACGGCGAGTTCGGTCTCGTCCTCGTGGATCAGGACCGACACCTTGATCTCGCTGGTCGAGATGGCGAGGATGTTGATGCCGCGTTGCCCCAGGGTCGTGAACATCGTGCTGGCGACGCCCGCGTGGCTGCGCATCCCGACGCCGACGACCGAGATCTTCGCGATCCGGGAGTCATGGACCAGCTCGGCGAAACCGATCGCCTCGCGGCCCTGGTTCAGCGCCTCGATCGAGCGCGGCAGGTCGGCCGAGGGGACGGTGAAGGTCACATCGGTCGAGCCCGTGCGGCCGTTGCTGTTGTGCGCGATGTTCTGGATGATCATGTCGACGTTGATGTTGGCCGCGGCGAGCGGTTCGAAGATCGCGGCGACCGCACCGGGCTTGTCGGGCACGGATGTCAGCGTGATCTTCGCTTCATTCTTGTCGTGCGCGATGCCGGTGATGAGCTGGCGTTCCACGTCTTCAATCTCCTCTTCGCCGACGATCATCGTGCCGGGCAACGTGTCCGCCATCGGGGCATCGTCGCCGGTGAACGACGACAATACCTGAACGCGGACCTTTTCCTTCATCGCCAGGCCGACCGAGCGCGTCTGCAGCACCTTCGCGCCGACGCTGGCGAGTTCCAACATCTCCTCATACGTCACCTTGGCGAGTTTGCGCGCGCGTGGGACGATGCGGGGGTCGGTGGTATAGACGCCGTCGACGTCGGTGTAGATGTCGCAGCGGTCGGCCTTCATCGCCGCCGCCATCGCGACCGCCGACGTATCGGATCCGCCGCGGCCGAGCGTGGTGACGCGCGATCCCGCGGCAACGCCCTGGAAGCCGGGGATGACCGCCACCTCGCCGCTCGCGAGACTTTCGTTCAGCGCGGTCGTGTCGATTTCGCCGATCCGCGCCGATGCGTGTCCGTCGGAGGTGCGGATCGGGAGCTGCCAGCCGAGCCATGAGCGCGCCGGGACGCCGATCGCCTGCAACGCGATGGCGAGCAATCCGCTGGTGACCTGTTCGCCAGCCGATACCACCACGTCATATTCGTGCGGATCGTAGAGCGCGGAGGCTTCGCGGCAAAAGCCGACGAGGCGATCGGTTTCCCCCGCCATCGCCGAGACGACGACCGCGACCTGATTGCCCGCCGCGACCTCGCGCTTCACGCGCGCGGCGACATTTCGGATGCGCTCGATCCCGGCCATCGACGTGCCGCCGAACTTCATCACGATGCGCGCCATGTGGAAGGTCAAATTCCTTGGGGTGGAAGGGCGGCCCTGTTACGAAGCGTCTATGTCCGACGCAACCGTATCAACCGCAACCAACGAGTCCTCGATCATCGCGCGGGAAGCTGCGCATTTCGGTGCGCTGGCGGCGGACTGGTGGGATCCGAAGGGATCGTCGGCGATGCTCCACCGGCTGAACCCGGTGCGGCTGCGCTACATTCGCGAACAGGTGGATACGCATTTCGGGCTGGATGCGGCGTCGTTCACGCCGCTGACGGGGAAGCGCGTGCTGGACGTCGGGTGCGGCGCGGGGCTGCTGGCGGAGCCGCTGGCGCGGCTGGGTGCGGCAGTGACCGGGATCGATGCTGCGGCTGAAAGTATCGCGGTGGCGCGGGACCACGCGCGCGGGCTGACGATCGACTACCGTGTCGGCGGGGTCGAGGCGGCGGGGGGGGAGACGTTCGATCTGGTCACCTGCCTGGAGGTGATCGAGCACGTCGCGGACCCGGCGGCGTTCGTGCGCGGGCTGGCGGGGGCGGTTGCGGAGGGTGGGTTGCTGGTGCTGTCTACGCCCAACCGGACGCCGTTGTCGCGGCTGGCGCTGATTACGCTGGCCGAGGGGACAGGGCGCATCCCGCGCGGGACGCATGATTGGGATCGGTTTCTTACGCCCGATGAACTGACCGGTCTGGTGAAGGACGCCGGGCTGACCGTCAGCGACGTGCGCGGACTGTCATTCTCGCCGGGGAAGGGTTTTGCGCTGAGTGATTCGACCGCGCTGGATTATTTCATCACCGCAACGCGTTAGCCGCGCTTGGCGCCCGCATCCTTATCGACCCATTGCGGGCCGTTGGCGCGGCAGGCCGCGCTGATAACGGGGTAGGACAGATCGGTGTTGCGCGAGAGCGCGGCGTTCAGGTCGGCGCGACATTGCGCCATCGTCACGTAGCGCGCGGGTTCGACGCGCGCCTCGGAGCACAGTTCTGCGCCGTCGCCGCAGCCCATGATCGCAAGTACGAAAAACACCGGTTCCATGACCGCCTCCACTCTGTCCGACACAACAGACGGGTGCGCCAAAGGGTTCCCAAATCGCGCTTGTCCGAGATCGGGACACGTGTAATGTTGAGGCAACACACCGGGGAGAGAATCATGCGTCGTTCGAGCAAAGTCATCCTGCTGGCAGGGGGCGTGATGCTCGCCGCGCCGCTGGTCGCGCAAACAAAACCTGCGCAGACCGGCGACGTGCCGCTGATCGAGCGGGCGAAACTGTTCGGCAATCCGACCAAGACCGCGGGCAAGCTGTCGCCCGACGGCAAGTGGATCACGTACATCGCGCCGCGCGACGGGGTGTTGAACGTATGGGTCGCGCCCGCCGCCGATCCCGCCGCCGCGAAGCCGCTGACCGCGGAAAAGACGCGGCCGATCCGCCAAACCTTCTGGTCGCCCGATTCGAAACAGGTGCTGTTCATCAACGACAAGGGCGGAGACGAGAATTTCCTGCTGTACGGCGTCGACGTTAATAGCGGGAAGGAACGCGCCTTCACGCCGTTCGAAAAGACCCGCGTCATCCCTCTCGGGTTCAGCACGACGATCAAGGACCGCATCCTGATCGGCGTGAATAACCGCGATCCGCGCTGGCACGACGTCCACAGTCTGGATCTGAACACCGGCAAGCTGACGCTCGTCTTCAAGAACGATGGCTATTCGAGTTTCCAGGCCGACGATCAGCTGAACCTGCGGCTGGCGGCGAAGCCGCGCCCCGATGCGGGCAGCGACTGGTTCCGGGTGGTGAACAACGTGCCGGAGGCGAAGCCGGTCGTCAGTTTCGGCTTGGACGATTCGCAGACGACCTATCCGCTCGGCTTCACCACCGACGGCAAGACGCTGTACTGGACCGATTCACGCAACCGTGACCGCGCGGCGATCTTCGCGCAGGACGTGGCGAGCGGCAAGATGACCGCAGTCGGCGAGAGTGCGAAGGCCGATGTCGATAGCGGGTTGTTCGATCCGAAGACGGGCAAGCTGCAGGCCTATTCGGATGATTACCTGAAAAGCGAATACCGCCCGGTCGACGACAGCATCCGCGCCGATCTCGACTTCCTCAAGAGCCAGAACAAGGGCGAGTTCAGCGTCACGTCGCGCACCGACGCCGACGATCGCTGGCTGGTGGCGTTCGATCCCGTCTCAGCGCCGCCGTCGACGTGGGTGTATGACCGCGGATCGAAGAAGCTGACGCAGCTTTACATCGCGCGGCCCGAGCTGGTCGGCGCGCCGCTGGTGCCGATGTGGCCGCAGGAGTTGAAGGCGCGCGATGGCCTCACGCTGACGTCGTATCTGACCTTGCCCAAGGGCGCGGATGCGAACGGCGACGGGAAGGCGGACAAGCCCGTGCCGATGGTGCTGTGGGTGCACGGCGGGCCGTGGGCGCGCGATGGATATGGCTACAACAGCTATCACCAATGGTTCGCGAACCGCGGCTATGCCGTGCTGAGCGTCAACTATCGCGGATCGACCGGGTTCGGGAAGGGCTTCGTCACCGCGGGCGACCTGCAATGGGGCAGGAAGATGCACGACGATCTGATCGACGCGGTCGACTGGGCGGTGAAGTCGGGCGTGACGACCAAGGACAAGGTCGCGATCGGCGGCGGCTCCTACGGCGGTTACGCGACGCTGGCGGGGGTCACGATGACGCCGGACACATTCGCGTGCGGCGTGGATATCGTCGGGCCGTCGAACCTGCAGACGCTGCTGAAGACGATCCCGCCCTATTGGGAGGCGGTGAAGCTGCAATTCTACAAGCGGATGGGCGATCCGACGACCGAGGCGGGCCGCGCGCTGCTGACCGAACGATCGCCGCTGACCTATGTCGACAAGATCAAGGTGCCGCTGCTGATCGGGCAGGGCGCGAACGATCCGCGCGTCAACGTGGCGGAAAGCGACCAGATCGTCGCGGCGATGCAGGCGAAGAAGATTCCCGTCACCTATGTGCTGTTCCCCGACGAAGGCCACGGCTTCGCGCGGCCGGTGAACTCGATCGCGTTCAATGCGGTGGCGGAGAATTTCCTCGCCGGGTGTCTGGGCGGACGGGCGGAGCCGATCGGCGGGGCGCTGACGGGGTCGACCGCGCAGGTGAAGGCGGGCGGTCATTATGTGAAGGGGGTGGCGGCGACGCCTGCGGCTCCGGTGGCGGGGAATTGAGAACCCAATCCTCCCCTGCAAGGGGAGGTGGCAGGCCGAAGGCCTGACGGAGGGGTGTCACCAATAGCAACGGAGGTCGACACCCCTCCGTCTCGCTTCGCGAGCCACCTCCCCTTGCAGGGGAGGATTAGTCTAGCGCGGCCGCCACATATGCCAGCCGGCCAGCACCAGCGGCACGCCCAGCGCGATCCACGATGCGGGCCACCACACCCCGCCCTCGCCGATCAACGCCGCGATCAGCCCCAGCGTCGTCAGCACGGCGAGCACGATCGGCCAGCGCCACTGGTACGGGTTGCGGGTCATTCGGCGGGTTGCAGTTGCGGCGCGTAGCGGTCGGTGCGGCGGACCGATCTGCCGCGCGCGATCCACAGATACAGGCCACTGCCGAGCACGACGATCGTGGCGATGTCGAACAGCGCCCAGATGATCTTCAGCGGCAGGCCGCCGTAATCGCCGAAATGCAGCGGGCGGCTGACCTCGATCGCGCGGATGTACCACGGCATCGGCACCGCGGCGGAGAGCTTGCCGGTGGTCGCATCGACCAGCACGGGAGTCTGCAGGCGCGCGTTCAGCGCCGACGAGCCTTGCGTCCACACGAAATAGTGATGCGGGCTGCCGAAGGGGTTGCCGGGGAAGGACACGAAGGTGATCTTCCGGTCGGGGAACGCCTTTGTCACGGTCGCGATCGCGCCGTCGACCGAGGCGAGTTTCGCATCGGCGGCGGGCGGGGTCTCGCCCTTCCACGGCGCGATCGCGGCCGCCACGTCGGTCGCGATGTAGCGGCTGTAGAGCGGCCCCGAAATCTCGTTCAGCGCGCCGGTGAAGCCGACGACGACCGCCCAGGCGAGCGTGATGATGCCGAGCAGATTGTGGAAATCGAGCCACTTCACGCGGGTCGCGCGCTGTTTACGGACAGCGCCGAACTCCAGCTTTCGCGTGAACGGGCCGTAGAGAACGACGCCCGAGACGATCGCAACGAGGAACAGCAGGCCCATCGCACCCATGAACAGCATCCCCGGCAGCAGCACGAACAGATCGACGTGCAGCCGGTACATGAAGAGGATGAAACCCTCCGCCGGGTTCGCGGTGGCTTCACCCCGGCGTTCGCCGGTCGCCTGAGAAAAGGCGACGTCCTTGACCTTATACGGCTCGTTCGCGATCGCGTCGTGCGAGGGGTGGAAATAGACCGTCGTGACCGGCGCTTCGGGATCGAGATAAACGCCGCCGATCACCCAGCCGGGCACCGCGCGCTTCGCCGCGGCGACCATCGGATCGACCGCGGCGGGCGCGCCGCTCAGCGCGGGCGGCGGGGCGGGATCGAAGGCTCCCTCGATCTCGTGATGGAAGATCAGCGGCAGGCCGGTGACGCAGATCAGCAGCAGGAAGACCGTACAGATCAGGCTGGTCCATTTGTGGACGATACCCCAGGTGCGAAGGCGGCCGTGCGTCATGCTAATGATTCCTAGAAACGAAACCGTGCGCTGCCTAGCACCGTCCGGCCCTGATCGCGGTAGCAATAGCCAGCCGCGCACATCGTCGGCTCCGAATCGAACAGATTGTAGGCGTTAAGCTGCAAGCGCAGGCCCTGAACCGCGCGAACGTCGTAATGCGCGACCGCGTCGACGAAGCCGCGATCGCCGTTGCGGATCGTGTTCTGGTCGTTGCCGAAACTTTTGCCGAAATAGCGTACGCCACCGCCGATGCCGAAGCCGCTGGCCGCGTCGGCATAATCGGCCCAGGCCGAGGCGGTGTGGCGCGGCGTCGCGTTCAGCGTATTGCCAGTCGTCCCCTGCGCGCCGCGTTCGATCTCCACATCGGTCAGCGCGTAGGCTGCGGTCAGGTCGAGGCCTTTCAGCACGCGCACCGATGCTTCGAACTCCAGCCCGCGCGAACGCAGGTCGAGCTGGACCTGTTCGTTGACGCCGCTGGACGCGTCGAACACGATGCCTTTGCGCTGACGAATGTCGAACGCGGCGGCGGTGAGCAGGATGCCCGCGCGCGGCTGCCATTTGACGCCGCCTTCGAACTGGCGCGCCCTGGTCGGCTGCGCGGGCGTTCCGTCGACCAGCAGCCCGATATTGGGTTCGAACGAGGTTGACCAATTGGCGTAAGGCGCGAAACCGCCGTCCAGTTTGTAGGTCACGCCGACGCGGCCGGTGAGCGCGGTATTGTCCTGGTCGATACTCGCGACGCCCGGCGTCTGCGTCCGCGCGTCGAGCCAGTCGTGGCGGATGCCCGCGGTGATGCCGAGCCGCCCGGCCTCGATCTGGTCCTGCGCATAGACGCCGGTCTGCTGGAACCGCTGCCGCGTCGGCGCGCCGAGTGGTGGTGCGTCGACCGAGCCGGTCGCGGGGATCGGTTCGGCGCCGAAGCCTTGCGCGGAGCGGTAGCGGACCCCGTTATAGTCGACGCCGACGAGGATGCGGTGCGTCAGCGCGCCCGTCGTCAGGTTCGCGCGAAGTTGATTGTCGACGCTGAAGCTCTTGCTGAGTTCGCTGACGCGGCCGGTGAAGCGCGCGATCGGCGGGGTCGGATCGACCAGATAGGAATAGCCGAGATCGAGCCAGATGCCTTGGAAGCGCAGGTTCTGGTGCAGCGAGATCGTGTCGGTCAGCTGGTGTTCCAGCTCGTAACCCGCACGCCATTGTTCGTGCTCGAATGCGTTGTAGCGCGGGTCGGACGAGAAAATGTCGGTGATGCCGTTCGCATCGTTATAGAATGCCGCGCTGCCGCCAGTCTTTGACTTCATGTGCTCGCCAAGCAGCGTGATCTTCGTGCGATCGTCGACCTGCACGCTGACCGCCGGGGCGATGAATAGGCGGTCGTCGGGAAAGCCGTCGAGCTGCGTGCCGCTGTCGCGGAACACGCCGGTCAGGCGGTAGGCGATATTGTCGCCGATCGGACCGCCGAGATCGACGTTCACCTGATAGCGGTCATAGCTGCCGATCAGTCCCTCGACCTCGGCGAAGCGAATGTCGGTCGGACGCTTGCTGGTCAGGTCGATCAGCCCGCCCGCGCCGCTCGCGCCGTAGAGGACCGACGCCGGGCCGCGGACGACGGTAAGGCTTTCGAGGCCGTAGGGCTCGTTGCGGTAGATGCCCGAGGGTGAATTCAGCTGGCGCAGGCCGTCGCGGAAGACGCCGGTGTAGGTGGCGTTGAAGCCGCGCAGGAAGAATGCGTCGTAGCGCGTATCGAAGCCGTAGCTGCCGACGTTGACGCCCGGCGTGTAGGCAAGTGCCTCGTTGATCGTGCGTGGTGCGCGGTCCTCCAGGCGGCGTTCGTCGATGATCGACAGCGATTGCGGCACGTCGATGACGGGGGTGTCGGTCTTTGTCGCGGACGCGCTGGTGCCGGTAACGATCACGTCCTCGCTCTGGGCGTCTGCGGACTGGGCGTGGGCGGCGATCGGGAGCGCGGCGGTAGCGAGCAGGCAGACGGTGAACAGGCGACGCGACATTTAATTGAGACCCCTTCGCAATAACTGCCCTGCCGGTAGCTTTGTTGCGAGTGATCCGCAAGAGCGTCTTTTGGTCGGGGATTGACGCCGGGGACGGGGCGCACGACCTGTAGCGCCAATGCCTCCGCTCGATCCGACCACCCGGACCAGCGCCGACCGCCCGTTGCTGCCGACGCTCCGCCGCTTCCTTCCGTATCTCTGGCCGTCCGACGCGCCGGGGATGAAGGCGCGTGTGTGCGTCGCGATGGTGCTCGTCGTCGCGTCGAAGCTGGTGCAGGTGTACGGCGCGCCGTTCGCGCTGCAGGGCGCGGTGGACGGGATGGGGACGGTCAGCCCCAGCCCGGTCAGTCTGGTCGTGCTGCTGGTGATCGGCTACGCGGCGGCGCGGTTCGGCACGACGCTGTTCGACAATCTGCGCAACACGGTGTTCGAAAAGGTCGGGCAGGAGGCGACGCGGCGGCTGGCGGCGCGCGTGTTCCGGCACCTTCATCAGTTATCGCTGCGGTTCCATCTCGAGCGCCGCACGGGGGCGGTGACCAAGGTGGTCGAGCGGGGAACGAAGAGCATCGACACGATGCTGTACTTCCTGCTGTTCAACATCGCGCCGACGGTGCTGGAGTTGAGCTTGGTCATCGGCATCTTCTGGGTGAAGTTCGGCTGGCCGCTGGTGGCGGCGACGGTGCTGATGGTGGTCGTCTATATCTGGTTCACGCGTGTCGTGACCGACTGGCGCGCGTCGCTTCGCGAGCGGATGAACGATCTGGATACCGGGGCGGTCGCGCATGCGGTCGATTCGCTGCTGAATTTCGAGACGGTGAAATATTTCGGTGCGGAGGAGCGCGAGGCGCGGCGGTACGAGGCGGGGATGACCGCTTATGCGAATGCGGCGGTCAAATCGGAGAACAGCCTCGCCTGGCTGAACATCGGGCAGGCGCTGATTACGAACCTGATGCTGGGTGCGGGCATGGCCTATGTCGCGTGGGGCTGGAGCCAGGGGCGTTTCACTGCGGGCAACGTGGTGCTGGTGTCGACGCTGCTGGCGCAGTTATTCCGGCCGCTCGACCTGCTCGGCATGGTCTATCGGACGATCCGGCAAGGCGTGATCGACATGGGGGCAATGTTCGATCTGGTTGATACGCCGTCCGAGGTGGTCGACGCGGCCGATGCGACACCGCTGGTCGTGACGAAGGGGCATGTGCGGTTCGAGGACGTGCGCTTCGGATACGATGCCGGGCGCGATATCCTGAAGGGTATCGATCTCGATCTGCCCGCAGGGACGACGTTGGCAGTGGTCGGGCCGTCGGGCGCGGGGAAATCGACGCTCGCGCGGCTGATGTACCGCTTCTATGATCTGACGAGCGGGCGGATCACGATCGACGGACAGGATATCGCGCTGGTCACGCAGGCGTCGCTCCGCGCCGCGATCGGGATCGTGCCGCAGGACACCGTGCTGTTCAACGACACGATCGGCTACAATATCGCCTACGGCCGTGAGGGCGCGGGCGACGTCGAGATACGTGACGCGGCGCGCGGCGCGGCGATCGCGGGGTTCATCGAGACGCAGCCGCTGGGCTACGACACCCGCGTCGGCGAGCGCGGGCTGAAGCTGTCGGGCGGCGAGAAGCAGCGCGTCGCGATCGCGCGGACATTGCTGAAGAATCCGCCGGTGCTGATCCTGGACGAAGCGACCAGCGCGCTCGACAGCCGCACCGAGGGCGAGATCATGGAGACGCTGGAGGCGATCGAGCGCGGTCGCACCACCATCGTCATCGCGCACCGGCTGTCGACGGTGGTCAACGCCGACCGCATCGTCGTGCTGGAGGCGGGGCGAATCGTCGAACAAGGCACGCACGCGGAGCTGCTGCGGCGCGGCGGGCTGTATGCCGAAATGTGGATGCGGCAGGCGAAGGAGCGCGATGAGGCCTTGGCGGCGGAATAGTCAGCCGAGCAGGTCTCGATATTCCGGGTGGCGGTCGATATACGCGCGGACGTAGCTGCATTGCGCGACGACCTTCAGCCCTTCGTCGCGGGCGCTGTCCAGCGCGGCGCGGACGAGGCGGGCGGCGACGCCGTGGCCTTCGATCGGTTTGGGGACGTGGGTGTGGGTGAAGACGATGCGGTCGCCTTCGCGCTGATATGCCGCGACCGCGCGGTATCCGTCGACGGTCAGCTCGAATTCCTGTTCGGCCCGGTTGTCGCGCACCTTTTCTATCAAAGTCTCTTTCCCGTGAGGCGTTTCCGGCGGCTATAGCGCGCTAATCATGGTTTCCGATCCCCTTCCCGATCTTCAGCGCATCTTCGGCTTTCCCGACTTCCGCGGCGTCCAGCGGCAGGTGGTGGACCGTGTACTCGGTCATCAGCGCACGCTGGCGGTGATGCCGACCGGGGCAGGCAAGTCTTTGTGCTATCAATTGCCTTCGACGATGCTCGACGGGACGTGCGTCGTGGTGTCGCCGCTGATCGCGCTGATGCACGATCAACTGCGCGCGGCCGAGGCGGTCGGCATCCGCGCCGCGACGTTGACCAGCGTCGACACGAATCAGGCCGAAACGCGCGGGCGGTTCCTGGATGGCGAACTGGACCTGCTGTACGTCGCACCGGAGCGTGCCTCGGGCGGCGATTTCCGCGATCTGCTGTCGCGTGGGAAACTATGCCTGTTCGCGATCGACGAGGCGCATTGCGTCAGCGAATGGGGCCACGACTTCCGGCCCGATTACCGGTTGCTGCGGCCGTTGCTCGATCTGTTTCCGGATGTGCCACGGCTCGCGCTGACCGCGACCGCGGATGCGCATACGCGGGCCGATATCCTCGAACAGCTCGGCATTCCCGAGGACGGGATGATCGTCGCGGGGTTCGACCGGCCCAACATCCGCTATACGATCGCGCCGCGCGACGGGACGACGCGGCAGATCGTCGATCTGGTGCGTGCGACGCCGGGGCCGGGGATCGTTTATGCGCAGACGCGCGTCGCGACCGAGAAGCTGGCCGAGGCGCTGGCGGTCACCGGGCGGCCGACGCGGGCGTATCATGCCGGGCTGGAACCCGCGATCCGCGCGAGGAACCAGGCCGATTTCGTCGCGTCGGAGGACATGGTGATCTGCGCGACGGTCGCGTTCGGGATGGGGATCGACAAGCCCGACGTGCGTTTCGTCGCGCACGCCGGGCTGCCGAAGTCGATCGAGGCCTATTATCAGGAGACGGGGCGCGCGGGGCGCGACGGCGATCCGTCGGTCGCGCATCTGTTCTGGGGGGCGGAGGATTTTGCGAAGGCGCGGCAACGGATCGGCGAGGTCGAACCCGCGCGCCAGCCGGGCGAACGGCAGCGGCTGACCGCGCTGGGGGCGCTGGTCGAGACCGCGGGCTGCCGGCGGCGCATCCTGCTGAAGCATTTCGGCGAAGACCCGGCGGTGACGTGCGGCAATTGCGACAATTGCCTGAACCCGCCCGCCGCGATCGACGCGACCGAAACCGCGCGGAAATATCTGTCGGCGGTATTCCGCACCGGGCAGATGTTCGGCAGCACGTATGTCGAGGAGGTATTGGTCGGCAAATCGTCCGAGCGCAGCCTGATGAACGGGCATGAGGCGCTGTCGGTGTGGGGGATCGTGTCTGGCGACGAGGCGGCGTTGCTGAAACCCGTCGGGCGCGCGCTGCAGTTGCGCGACGCTTTGCGCACCAATCCGCATGGCGGGCTGGAGTTCGGACCGGACGCGCGCGCGATCCTGAAGGGTGAGGATAGCCTGTCGATGATCGTGCCGCCGAAGCGCGAACGGCGGGCGCGGACCGGCGGGCGCGGGGGCGAGGTGACGCTGAACCCGATCGGCGATCCCTTGTTCGAGGCGCTGCGCGCGCGTCGTCGCGATCTGGCGAAGGAGGCGGGGGTTCCGCCCTATGTCATCTTCCACGATTCGGTGCTGCGCGAGATGGTCGAGCGGCGGCCGGACTCGATCTCTCGGCTCAGCCGGTTGTCGGGGATCGGGCAGCGCAAGCTCGACGCTTATGGGGAAGCGTTCCTGAAAGTGATCCGCGAGAATTGATCCCGGCGGTCGTCATTCCCGCGAAAGCGGGAATCCATAGTCGCTGCGTTTGCTGAAAGGGCCGCAACGGCGGTGATTATGGATCCCCGCCTTCGCGGGGTGACGGGGGTGGAATAGCGATGGTGCTTTCCGGAGCCGACGAATCGAACCGTGTATTTTCATTTGAACCGCTCTAGGGATTCGCGATGCTCGACATTCGCCCCATCGACGACACCATCGCGGTCGCGCCGCAGATCGACCCCGCCGACATCGCTGCGGTGAAGGCCGCGGGCTATGTCGCGGTGGTCAACAACCGTCCCGATGGCGAGGAAGCGGGCCAGCCGACCGGCGCGGCGATCCGCGCGGCGTGCCAGGAAGCGGGACTTTCCTACACCGCGATTCCGGTGACCTCGGCGGGCTTCTCGCATCCGCAGGTGACCGCAATGATCGATGCGGTCGGGCAGGCGGGCGGGCCGGTGCTGGCTTATTGCCGGTCGGGCACGCGGTCGTGCAATCTGTGGGCGCTGTCCGCCGCAGGGCTCGGCGCGGATGCCGACGAGGTGACGGCGAAGGGCGCGGCGGCGGGATATGACCTTACCGGGCTGAGGCCGTTGATGGACGCCGTTTCCGCCAAAGCCTGAACGCACATGAACTGGATCGTCTTCGGCGCATCGCTCGCCGCCATCGTGATTCTGGCTGGGATCGCCGCGTGGCTGAAGCTGGGCGGCAAGGATGTCGCGCTGACCGATCCGGCCGAGGCGATGCGCGGCGCGGAAGAGGCGCTGTCGGGTTTCGTCGCCGTCTCCGCCGCGGTGAGCGAGGATTTCAGCGCCGCGCTGGTGTTCGACCGGGGCGGTCGGGTCGCGGTGCTGAAGGCGCATGGCGCGAAGGTTGCGGCGCGTGAGGTGCCGTGGCGCGCGGTGCGGTCCGCGCCCGACGGGATGATCGTCGAGACGGGCGAGCGACGCTTCGGATCGGTGCTGGTGAAGGGCGTCAACGCGCTCGACGTGCGAAGGCTGGCGCCGCAACTGACACAGGTGTAAGCTTTGTGTCGTCATGGCGCTTCCCAATCCGGTCGATCTGGCGGTTCCCGGCTTCGTCCTGCTGGTGCTGGCGGAGATGCTGGTCGCGCGGTGGAAGGACCGGACGCGCTACGAACCGCGCGATACGCTGACCTCGCTGGGGCTGGGGCTGGGGAGCACGGTGGCGGGGGTGCTGTCGGGCGGGGCGGTATTCGCGCTGGCGACGTGGGTGAGCGCTTACCGCGTCTTCGACATCGGATATGCGTGGTATTGGTTCGTCGTCTGCTTCGTGCTCGACGATCTGGCTTATTACCTCTTCCACCGCTCGGCGCACCGCGTGCGGTGGTTCTGGGCGAGCCATGTCATCCACCATTCGAGCCAGCATTATAATCTGTCGACCGCGCTCAGGCAGACGTGGACCGGTTTCTTCAGCCTGGCCTTCCTGTTCCGCCTGCCGCTGTTCCTGATCGGCTTTGCGCCGGTGATGGTGTTCTTCGTCGCAGGGCTGAACCTGATCTATCAATTCTGGATTCATACCGAGGTGATCGGACGCTGCCCGCGCTGGTTCGAGGCCGTCATGAACACGCCGTCGCACCACCGCGTCCACCACGCGACCAACCCGCGCTATCTCGATCGCAATTATGCGGGGGTGTTCATCGTGTGGGACAGGATGTTCGGCACGTTCGAACCCGAGCGCGACGACGATCGGCCGCGCTATGGGATCGTGAAGCAGCTTGGGTCTTTCAATCTGCTGTGGGCGGCGGTGCACGAATGGTTCGGGATTGCGAAGGACGTTTGGGCCGCGCCGTGGGGGTCGAAGCTCGGCTACATCTGGCGTCCGCCGGGTTGGAGCCACGACGGATCGCGCGACACGAGCGAAACGATCAAGTCGCGGTGGGCGGCCCGGGAGGGGGTTGCGGAGTGAGGAAGGCAAGGCATGGACCGCAATCCTCCCCCGCCAGGGGGAGGTGGCACGCGTAGCGTGACGGAGGGGGAGGAAAGCAATGCGCGTTGAAGTTGCGTTGGTCATCGCGGTTGCTGTTCCGCGACGGGGCAATCGCAGACGCATCGCTTACCACCCCCTCCGTCGCCTTCGGCGCCACCTCCCCCTGGCGGGGGAGGATGACGTAGCACCCGCGTTTTCCTACACGATGCCGATCTGCTAATGCTCGCTGGCTAACGGACGCTCTTTCACTTTGTCGATTCCCTCCCACGCGGGTTAGCCGGTCGGCGCTCTCAACATTCGCGTCCAAAAACGTGCCAGCGTCTCAACATTCTCAACATTCGCGGGCGTAATGCCACTCGACCGCGCGCTGGCCGATGACCATTCCTGAGCGCTGAATTACCGCCGCGCGCGTTCGATGCCGGTGCATGGGTGCGGCATTACTGCGACTTTTGGAACGCGCCGACTGCCGTCTTGGCCTAACCTTAGCCTAACTTTCCGCGGCCACGCGAAGCGCAAACCCTACGTAATCAACCGCTTCAGCCCATCCACGCTATCCGCCTCCGCCGCAGGTTTGTCGGTCCTGATCCGCGCGATGCGGGGGAAGCGCATGGCTACGCCCGATTTGTGGCGTTTCGACTGGTGGATCGAATCGAAGGCGATTTCCAGCACGAGCGTCTTCTCGACTTCGCGGACGGGGCCGAAGCGGCCCGTCGTGTGGTTGCGGACGAATTTGTCGAGCATCTTCAGCTCCTCGTCGGTGATGCCGGAATAGGCCTTTCCGACCGGGAGCAACTCTCCATCCGGCGTCCAGCAGCCGAAGGTGTAGTCGCTGTAGAAGCTCGATCGCCGCCCGCTGCCGCGCTGGGCGTACATCATCACGCAATCGGCGGTCAGCGGGTCGCGTTTCCATTTATACCACAGTCCGGTGCGGCGGCCCGCGACGTACGGGGAGTCGCGGCGTTTGAGCATGACGCCCTCGATCGCGGCGTCGCGCGTGCCGGCGCGGATGCCTTCGAGTGCGGTGAAGTTCTCGGCCTCGATCACGCGGCTGAGGTCGAAGCGGTCTGGGTCGAGGCGGTCGACGAAGCCTTCCAGATGCGCGCGACGCTCAGTCCACGGCAGCGTGCGTAAATCTTCCGCGCCGTCGAACAGGATGTCGTACAGGCGTACGAAGGCGGGGGCTTCGGCGAGCATTTTCGCGGACACGACCTTCCGGCCAAGGCGCTGCTGAAGCGCGTTGAAGCTGGCCGCCTCTCCGCCTTGCGTGTCGCCCTTCACCAGCAGTTCGCCGTCGACCACGCCGGGTTCGGCGAAGGCGGCGGCGACGTCGGGGAAGGCGCCGGTCACGTCGTCGCCGGTGCGGCTGTAGAGCCGCGTTTGTCCGGCGACATGGACGATCTGAACGCGGATGCCGTCCCATTTCCATTCCGCGGCGTAGTCGGTGAGGTCGACGCGCAGGTCTTCGAGCGGATGCGCGAGCATGAACGGACGGAACACGGGGACGTCGGCGGGCGTGGGCTGTGCGCCGCGGCCCTCGGCCCAGGCGAACAGTTCGGGATAGGGGGCCTTCAGGCCGTGCCAGACTTCCTCGACCGCATTGACGTCGATCCCGAACGCGTCGGCCAGCGCCTGTTTGGCGAGCCGCGCGGAGACGCCGACGCGCAGCCCCCCGGTCGCCATCTTGAGCAGGGCGAAGCGCTCCTCCGCATCCGACGCGTCGAGCATCGCGGCGAGAGCAGCGGGGGCTTCGGAGCGGGATAAATTCTGCAGGGTGTCGACAACCGCAGCGACGCTCAGCGGTTCGGCCTGTCCCACCTCATGCGGTTCGGGCCACAGCAACGCTACCGTCTCCGCCGTATCACCGACATAATCGCGGCTCATCCGGAACAAGACGGGATCGACGCGTTCCTCGATCAGCCCGCGGATCACCGCGGATTTGACGCCGGGCAGATCGAGATCGCCAGTCAGCGCCGCCATCGCCCAACCGCGATCGGGGTCGGGGGTGGCGCGGAGGTAATCGCCGATCAGCTTCAGCTTCGCAGTGCGCGAGCGGGTGTAGATCAGCGAATCGAGAAGCGCGGCGAAGGCGTGCATCGTGGGACAGCCTTCGCCGCGACCGGAATCAGCCCTTCCTGCTCGCCTCGAACAGGAACCATGCGCGTTCCTCGGCCTGGTCGGTCCATTCGTCGACGATGCCGCTTGTCGCGTTGTCCTTTGCGTCGTCGGCGGCGTCCTTCACGACGCGGAAGCTCTCGACCAGCTTGAGGTTGTCCTCGCGCAGTTCCGCCAGCATCTCGGCGGGGGGCACGAATTCCTTGTCATTGTCCTTGATCGTCTGGCGGCGCGACACGTCGCCGATTGAACGAAGCGTGACGTTGCCGGTCTTGCGCACGCGTTCGGCGATGTCGTCGGTGACCGCCAGGATCTGCGTCGCCTGATCGTCCATCAGCAGGTGATAGTCGCGGAAATGCGGGCCGGACACGTGCCAGTGGAAGTTCTTCGTCTTGAAATACAGCGCGTAGCAATCGGCGAGCGCGGAATTGAGCGCATCGGCCACCGACTTCACGTCGTTGCGGGCGAGATCGGTGGGGGTTTTCAGGGCGGGGGCGATGTCGGCCATTGATTCGGCTCCAGTGCTGGGATTTGTTGCGATAACGAACCGATCACGGAATCGCTCCCGTGATTGTGGCGGTCACTGAAAGCGACGAATCAGATCAGACGAAGCCCGGTCAGGCCGATCCACAGTCCGGCGATCGTCAGGATCGCGGCGGCGGCGATGCGGACGGGCCGGAGCGGGAGCGCCTGCCATTTCGCTTCGCCGAGCAGGATCGCCGGCGTGGCGACAGCGAGCGCCCCGATCGTCGCGCCGATTGCGGCGAGCCACGGCATCGGGCTGCGCGCGGCGAGCGCGGCGGTGACGAACTGCATCCGGTCGCCGAGCGCCATGATGGCGAGGCCGAGGATGCTTGTCGCGACCGCGCCGATGCGCCAGTTCTCCAGCCGGTCGGGTGCCTTGTTGCGGAACGGCGCGCCGAGGCCGGCGAACAGGAGCGCGAGGGCGAGCAGGAGTTGCTTCGCTTCGGGCGTCAGGAGCGGCGCGACCAGGATGCCGCCGACGACGCCGAGCGCGTAGTTGGCGGCGAGCGCCATCGTCATCGCGGCGATCACCAAGGCGGGCGAGCGGAAGCGATCGGCCAGAATTGCGGCGAGCCACGGGGTCTTGTCGCCGATTTGGCACAGGGCGCCGAGCACAAGAGCGGCCATCAGCGCGTCCATGAAT
Organism: Sphingomonas sp. SUN019; assembly: GCF_024758705.1. Lineage (NCBI taxonomy): Bacteria > Pseudomonadati > Pseudomonadota > Alphaproteobacteria > Sphingomonadales > Sphingomonadaceae > Sphingomonas > Sphingomonas sp. SUN019. Next base: position 2,742,351 of record NZ_CP096971.1, read on the forward strand.
CAGGCGGCGAATCGGACCTGGCACGCGGCGGCGAATGCGTCCGAGGCGGCGGCGTCCTGCCGGTCGCAGCCGACCGCGTCCTTCAGCATCGCCAGCCAGCCGTGGACGAGCACGCCCTGTTCGCCGCGGGCGAGCGCCGATTCGAGCAGGTGGGCGACGGTGACCGCGGGCAGCATCCCGTTGCGGTGCGCGACGCGACGGATCGCGTCGATTTCGTTCGCGACGGTGGCGGGGCCAGCGCGCCATTCGATCGCGGCGATGCGGCGGGTGAGTTCCGCGCGTGCGGTGATGATTCCGTCCTCGATCATGCCCAATCCCCTTCTGGACGACAGCGTCGCCCGAACAGGGTAAAGGACGCGTTAACGGCAGGTCAGACTTGACTCATGCACAGGCTTCCGCCATGCGCCGCCCCTTGCAGCGGTGGGCTCGCCTCGCCGCTATTTTCGTTTTTCAGCTACAGGAGGAGGTCATGGCCAAGCCAACCACCGTCAAGATCAAGCTCGTGAGCTCGGCCGACACCGGTTTCTTCTACGTCACCAAGAAGAACCCGCGGACCAAGACCGAAAAGCTTTCGTTCAAGAAGTACGATCCCGTCGTGCGCAAGCATGTCGAGTTCAAGGAAGCCAAGATCAAGTGATCGCAGCGGCGGCCTGACGGTCGCCGGCGAAGGTTCGAACGGGCCGCCGGCGATGAGCCGAGCGGCCTTTTCGTGTTAGGTGGTTTCCAGGTCGGGTTCGGCCTCTGGCGCTGCGGGCGGCTGGATCAGCGCGCCGACCGCGTCCATGAAGCGGGCGAGGCTGATCGGTTTCGACACATAGGCGTCGGCCCCCGCCGCGCGGATGCGTTCCTCGTCTTCGCGCCCGGCATAAGCGGTCACCGCCATGACCGGGATGCCTTTCAACTCGTCGTCAGCCTTCAGCTCCAGGATCAGTTCGTAGCCGGTTACGTGGGGCATCTGGATGTCCATCACGATCAGGTCGGGGGTGAATTCGCGGGCGCGGGCGACGGCTTCGCGGCCGTCGCGAACGGGTTCGGCGGCATATTCGTGCGCGCGCAGCAGGTCGCAGAACAGCTTCAGGTTGAGTTCGTTGTCCTCGACAACGAGCACCCTTTTTGCCACGCGCGGTTCATCCTCCATGGCGAGACGATTAGGCGATGCGGACGCGCGAGACAATTGAGGACGCCGATTCGCTGGCGCTGCGCGCGTTGGTGTGGACATTGGCGGAACCCGATCGCGCCTTGCGGCTGATTTCGCTGACGGGGCTGGAGCCGTCCGACCTGCGTTCGCGGATCACCGATCCTACGGTTTTGGCCGCTAGTCTCGCCTTTCTGGAGGCGCATGAGCCCGATCTGATCGCGTGCGCGGAGGGGCTGGGGGTGAAGCCCGAGGCGCTGGTGCGGGCGCGGCATACCTTGGAGAATACATGACCCGCCCGCTGCTGATTTCCGATTGCGACGAAGTGCTGCTCCACATGGTGAAGCATTTCGGCGCGTGGCTGGAAGAGGCGCATGAGATCGACTTCGCGATCGCAGGCAGCGACCTGTCGGGCAGCATGACGCGGCGGGGCGGCGGCGCGGCGCCGACGCGCGAGGATATGTGGGGGTTCTTTCAGGGTTTCTTTCCCGGCGAGATGCACCGCCAGACATTGGTGCCGCATGCGCGCGAGGCGTTGACGGCGCTGGGCGAACGGGCCGATATCGTGATCCTGACCAATCTGGGCGATCATTGCCGCGCCCACCGGATCGAGCAACTGGCGGCGTTCGGGATCGACCACCGGGTCGAATGCAACCAGGGCGGCAAGGGCGATCCGGTCGCGCGGCTGGTAGCGGAATATGGCGATCCCGTCACGGTGTTCATCGACGATCTGGCGGTGCATCACGAATCGGTCGCGCGGGCCGCGCCGGGGGTCCACCGGCTGCACATGATCAGCGAGCCGACGCTGGCGGAAAAAATCCCGCCCGCGCCGTTCGCGCACGCGCGGATCGACGACTGGCGTGAGGCGCAGGACTGGATCGCGGCGCGCTTTGCCGACGGACGCCCGGCGAAGGATTGACCGCGGCGCGCGGGCGGTGTTGAAGCCGGGCCATGACCACGCATATCGATCGCAAGCTGGAAGAACTCGGACTCGAGCTTCCCGTTGCCGCCGCGCCCGTCGCGGCCTATGTTCCGACCGTCCTGGCAGGCAATCTGCTGCACATTTCGGGGCAGTTGCCGTTCAAGGACGGCAAGGTCGTCACCGGAAGGCTGGGCGACGGCGTCAGCCTGGAGGACGGGCAGGATGCGGCGCAGCGCTGCGCGCTGATGCTGGTCGCGCAGATCAAGGCCGCGCTGGGCGGTGATCTAGGCCGGGTCGAGCGGATCGTAAAGCTGGGCGTGTTCGTCAATTCGCATGGCGACTTCACCGACCAGCCGAAGGTGGCGAACGGTGCGAGCGAGCTGATGGTGGCGCTGTTCGGCGATGCCGGGCGTCATGCGCGGTCGGCGGTGGGCGTGCCGGTGCTGCCGCTGGGCGCGGCGGTCGAGATCGATGCGATCGTGCAGGTGGCTTGAGCCCTAACCCACCCCTGCTACGTTAGCGGCGGATGACCGCGCTCATCGCTCGCATCGCGGACGGCGTTTCCGCCATTCCGGCCGAGCAATGGGATGCGTGTGCGGGGGGCGATAATCCCTTCGTCGGGCACGCGTTTCTGTCGGCGCTGGAGGAATCGCGCAGCGTCGGCGGACGTAGCGGGTGGCAGGCTATTCCGGTGATCGTCGATGGCGCGGACGGGACGCCCGCCGCGGTCGCGCCCGCCTATGCCAAGAGCCACAGTCAGGGCGAGTATGTCTTCGACCATGGCTGGGCCGATGCGTGGGAGCGGGCCGGGGGCAGCTATTATCCGAAACTTCAGATCGCAGCGCCGTTCACGCCGGTTCCGGGGCCGCGGTTGTTGCTGCGCGATTCCTCGGCCGCGCCTGCGCTGATCGCCGCGCTGGAGGAGGTGACCGACCAGCATAAGTTATCGTCTGCGCACGCCACGTTCGTCGCGCCCGGTCAGGTGCATCTGTTCGAGGCGGCAGGGTGGCTGATCCGGCACGGCACGCAATTCCACTGGAAGAACGATGGTTACGCGACGTTCGACGATTTCCTCGGACGCCTGTCTAGCCGCAAGCGCAAGGCGATCCGCAAGGAGCGCAGCGGCGCGGTCGAGGGGCTGACGATCCGGCATTTGACGGGCGCGGAAATCGGCGCGCGTGAGTGGGATGCGTTCTGGGCGTTCTATCAGGATACCGGCAGCCGGAAATGGGGGCAGCCGTATCTGACGCGCGACTTCTTCCCGTTGCTGGGGGAGAAACTGGGCGAGCGCGTGCTGATGATCCTGGCCGAGCGTGACGGGCGGCCGGTCGCGGGGGCGCTTAACCTGATCGGCGGCGATGTGCTGTACGGGCGCTATTGGGGCTGTACTGAGGACGTCCCGTTCCTGCATTTCGAATTATGCTATTATCAGGCGATCGACGCCGCGATCGCGCGGGGGCTGGGGACGGTCGAGGCGGGCGCACAGGGGGAGCATAAGCTGGCGCGGGGCTATGCGCCGGTGGCGACGTTTTCGGCGCACTATATTCCTGACGCGGGGTTCCGACGCGCGGTGTCCGATTTCCTGGTGCGCGAGCGGGCGGCGGTGGCGGCGGACGCTGAGTTCCTGGGACAGATGACGCCGTTCCGGCGCGGTTAGCGCCTTACGATGCCGAATTCGCTGTCGTCGAAGCTTGGCGGGGGACGGCGGTGGTCGACGCGGTACAGGACGCTGGCGCTGGTCGGCGAGCGCCAGATGGGTATGAGGTCGCTGGCGTATTTCGGGTCGAACAGCGGCGGGCGGACCAGCCAGACGTAATCGAACGCGTCGCGCGGGAAACGCGCCACCGCGCGGTTGATCGGACGCCAGAATTCGCGCTTGCACTGCACCGGCGTGACGATTTGCGACGGATCATGCGCGAAGGTTCGCGCGATCGTGTATTTCGCGGTCAGCAATTGCGCGCCGGCCATCGACCATTGATCGTTCGAATAGGCGAGCTTGCGTTCCAGCGCGACCGCGGAAATATGTTCGAGCCGCGTCATCATCCAGTCGTTGTTGCAATTGTACCCGACGAAGGTGACCACCTTCGCGCCGGTCGGCAGGCGATCGAGCGCGGCGAGTTCGGTGTCGTAGTCGCGATCGAACATCCAGTAGCTGATCGTCGTGCCGCCGGTGCGCAGCAGGAAGAACGTCACCGCCAGCACCGCAAGGATGCTGGCGTGACGGGCGGTCATCGCCGCGCGCGGGCGGATCGCGACGATGGCGATGGCGATTACGAACGGGGCGAGGCGCATGTCGGCATAGGCCGAACCGAACACGATCCGCGGCAGCACCGCGAAGACGAGCGCCAGGAAGATCGCCGATAGGCCCAAGTTGCGCGAATATTCGATCGCGGGATCGCGAAAGCCCTTGAACAGGACGAGATAAAGAATGGCCGTCGCGGCGACGTCCCACGCCTCCCACCGATCGCGCAGGATCATCGTCAGCCAGCCGATCTTCGCGCGCCAGTTGAACCAGTCCGCGGTTTGCCCGGTGACGTGATCGCCCGACCGCCAGAAGATCATCATCAGCATTGGCAGCGCGAGCGGCAGGCAGCCGAGCCCGGCGCGGAACCAGCTTTCGATCCAATGCCCGCCCGCACGGTCCTTTCGCGCATCATGCTGACGGATCATCTCGGCGGAGAAAGCGAGCACGCCGAGCACGCCCCAGCCGAAGGTGTGACATAGCCACAACAGGCACGACGCGGGAACGAAGATGATCGCGCGCAGGCGGAATTTGCCGAGCCGCCCGAGGCGGAGCCACAGGGCGAACAGGCAGAGTGCGATGCCCATCGACAGCGCGAAGTTCACGAAGCCGAACTGGAAGGGGTAGCTGTAGGCGAGCGGCAGCGCGAAGTACGCGGTCGGGGGGACGCGGCCATGCACTTCGCGCGCGATCCATAGCAGGCCCGCGGCGGTGAGTGCGGGGATCGTCAGCACGATCAGCTTGACCGCAAACTCCAGCCCGAAGACCGGCGCGAGCGGTTCGATCAGCAGGTCGAACCCGAGATTGCCGATCAGCGACCAGCGGAAGTCGAACCAGTCGGCGAGCCACGGCGCGCTATCGAGCGACAATTGAACACGGAAACGGCCCATGTGGCCCGGCAGGTCGACCAGCGGCGGGATGTTCGGCCATAGCAGCGGCACGATCGCGACGAACGTCGCCAGCGCGACGAAGCTGCGTGTCTGCCACCAGGTGAGGGGCGCGCCCGGACGGTCCATGCGCCGCGCTCTAGGGGCGGGCGGGCGCGCTCGGCAAGGGGCGAACGACGCGCCAAGCCAGGGCGGGGCTTTGGAGATCGATCGGTTGCAGCCAATCGAACCGCTCACCGCGCTCCAGCCGCGCCCAGAATCCGTTCGGGGCGAGCCTGTGGTAGATCGCCCCTTCGGCAAGACCGGGACAAAAGGCGACGTAGTCCGCGCCGCTGGCCAGGATCATTCGACGGGCGGATAGCGGGCTTCCCGTGAAAGTCGTCAGCACATTGGCGAGCGGGATCGCGCCGCGGTGATAGCCGCCCGCAATCGCGCGATGGCGGGTCATGGCGATGATTTCCGGCGTGACGTCGATCGGCGCATAGACGAGGCCGGCTGGCAGCCGATCGATCGCGCGGATATCGGCGAAGGCATCACACGACGGGCGGTTCGAGGCTGGGGCAGTCGGGTGATAGGCCGAAGAGGAGAGTGCTCCGCCAGCGACCAGCGCAATTCCCGCCGCCTGTCCCGGTGACGCGACCAACAGCGCGCCGGCGGTGGCAAACAGTCGCTTCGTCGGTGAGCGGATCGCCCGTGCACGGGTCAACATCGCTAACAGCAGTGCGGCGGCGCCGGGAAGCGCCAGAGCATTGGCGGTGGCGCTGGCGCGGTTGACGAGAAGCGACAGGACGGTGGCGGCGGCGAGTAGAGCTAGCAGAAGCAGCCAGCGTGTGCGCGCCGCTCCGGTCGATAGACGCAGAGCGCGAATCGTACCGTACAGACCGGCAAGCGGGAGCCCGATGCTCATCGCGGCCCAATAGTGGGTCTGTTCCCAGATCGGACGGCCTTCGGGGACGTTGAGATACCAGAAATCATAGACGATCGGCGGGAGCGTCGCGAAGGGGCCTTTGAGGCATGCCGGGTCGGTCAGAAAGAGCGTGGTTGCGGTCGCGACACCGGCTATTCCAAGTGCGGCGAGGCGTGCAAGCGGCCCGAAGCGCGTCGTGCCGACCGCAGCGGTAACGCCGATCGCGGCCGCGCCGAGCATCGCGAGCCACGCCGGGGCGATCGCATCGCAGACGGGGAGCCACAGGGCGGGACCGCGGGTGACGGCGTGGAGCGTGAGCGCGCCGACGAACAGCGACCAGATCAACGCCAGCAAAAACGCTCGTCGATCGGGCTGGAAAGCCCACGCGGCGCCGGCGACCACGACAATCATTGTAACGATCGGCAGCCCTTCGAGCGAAATGGTGAGCAACGCGGCGAGAGACAGTCCGGCCAGCGCGCCGCGCCTTGCTGTGGGCGGCGCAAGCAGCAGTGCGGTCGCGGCCAACGTTAGAACGATCTGCCAGCCGTGATGATCGATCCGGAGCGGACGGATTTGGTACAGGATGGGAGCCGATAGCGGCAGCAGAATCATCGCCAGCCGAGCGGTCGCGCCATCCGCGGCGCGGCGCGTGACCATCGCCGCCGCAGCCATTGCGGCGAGCAGGGTGAGCAGGGGCACGATGACGAGCGTGCCGCGGATGGCGAGTGGATCGCTGAGCAATGGCCGGAGCGCCAGCAATGTGGCGGCGAGCGGGAGGTCGACCAGGCGCGACCAGTGCATCGGGAAATTGCCGCGATTCAGTTTGTGCTGCGCGACGTCCCACCAGCTTTGCCCGGCGAGCCAGTCGCGTACCTCCATCAGGCGCATCATATCGTCGGGGTCGGGGAGTTTCAGGACCGCGATGGCCGGGAGCGCGACCAGAATCAGGATCGTCGCCGCGATGGCCCAGGTGACAAGAATGGGCCGGGCCAGCAACGGTATCTCCGTCTTTTCCGACGCCCCGAAAGGTAGGGGGTGGCTCATCGCCTTACGCCGCTTTTCGGTCCGGCAGGCGTGCGGGAACGTCGCGGACGCTGGCCAGTGCGGCCTGTTCGCCCTCGGTGCCGCTTTCGTGATATTCGGCATCTTCGTTGACCGCCCAGATGTCATAGGCGCGGTGGCCGAGTGCTATGTTCTTGGCGGTCAGCATCGCGGTCATCATCGCGTGATCCTGGTTGTTGTAGCGATGCATGCCGTTGCGGCCGACGCAGTGGAGTGTGGGGTAGCGGCCTTCGATCTCGCGGCGCAGCGCGTCGACGTTGGCGGCGTAATCCTCGTCATAGACGGGATAGGCCTTTTCCTGCCGCACGACCGCGCCGCCCGTCACCTGCGCGGGATCGCAGAGGCCGAGGATCGCCATTTCCTTCGTCGCCAGCGCGATCAGGTCTTCGTCGCTGGACGCCCAAAGTCCGTCACCTTCGAAGCAGAAATACTCCAAGCCAACGCAGGCGATCCCGGCGTCGGGCACCATTTCGGGCGACCACGAGCGGAAGTTCTGCACGCGGCCGACCTTCACCTTCGAATCGTGGATGTAGATCCAGTTGTCGGGGAACAGATCGGGCGATCTGATCATCAGCGCGACGGTCAGGAAGTCGCGATAGCGCAGGTTTGCGGCCTCCGGCAGCGTCGCGGGGAGCGGGTGAAGCCGCGTCGCGAGTTCGCGCATCGGGGCTGAGGAGATGACGTGCGCGGCGTTGATCGCCACGGCCGCGCCGTCATGCGTGGCGGTGACGGTCCAGCGTTGCGTAGCGTCGTTGAAGGCGAGTTGCTTCAGCGCATGGCCCATCAGGATGCGGTTGCCACGACCAATCACGAGATCGCGCGCGGCGTCCCACATCATGCCTGGGCCGAGCCGCGGGTAGCGGAAGCTTTCGAGCAGCGTCTTCACCGCCATGCCGTCGTTCTTGCGCTTGTTCAGGCCCAGGCTGCGTTTCAGCCCATCCGTGACCGCGCCCCACAGCGACAATCCCTTGATGCGTTGCGCCGCCCAGTCCGCGGACATTTCGTCGCACGGCATCCCCCAGACCTTTTCGGTGTAGGTCTTGAAGAAGATGGAATAGAGTTTCCAGCCGAACTGGTTGACGGTCCAGTCCTCGAAGCTCTTCACCAGTTTGTTGGGGAACAGTTTCGATTTGGCGAAACTGGCCATGCAGAGCGTCGAGCGCCAGATGCCGAGATTCCACAGCGCCTCGAACGCGCGCAGCGGATAGCTGTAGAATTTGCCCTCGTAATAGATGCGGCTCATGCGCGGGCGTTCGATGAAATCGTGCGGAAGAATCTCGTTCCAGAGATCGACGACTTCCTGCGATTTCGAGAAGAAGCGATGCCCGCCGATATCGAAGCGGAAGCCCTGATGTTCGACCGTGCGGCTGATCCCGCCCACATAGGTCGGATCTTTCTCGATCACCGTGACCGAATAGCCCTGCTTCCCCAACAGATACGCCGCGGTAAGCCCCGCAGGCCCCGCACCGATGATCGCCACGTCCACCGCACCGCCGGAATTCGCCATCTCGCCTTAGCCCCCAAGCTTTCTCGGAGCCGGAAATGAACGAGGATGGTTGAGGGGTGGTTAACGGCTGGCGATCTGTTCCGCGTCGCGGCCGTAGGTGTCGGGGGTGTAGGTTATGCGCTCTTCGGCCGGGCTGGCGGTGAAATAGAGCAGATACACCGGAACCGCGGCGGGCACGGGGAGATGCTGTTCGGGCGCGGACGATTTGGGTTTCAGCGTCTGGCCGAACAACCAGCGGCCGAGCCGGGATGCGTCCTCCAGCCGGACGCAGCCGTTGCTGAGGTGGCGGTCGGCCTTTGCAAACAGCGCCTTTTGCGGCGTGTCGTGGAGGTAGATGCCTTGGTCGTTGGGGAACATGAACTTCACCGACCCCATCGAATTGCCGCGGCCGGGCAGTTCGCGGACGCGCGGTTCGACCGTGCCCGCCTCGACCGCGCGCCAGTCGATCGACGATGCGGGAAGGACGGTGGCGTCGGCGGTCCAGTCCGACATGGCTTCATAGCCGAGCGCGGCGAGCGATTTTCCCGCCAGCACCTTGGGCGCGATTCGTTTGCGGACCAAGTCGACGGGCACGTTCCAATAGGGGTTGAGCGTGGCGTAGCGGATCATGCCGGCCATCATCGGGGTCTGTGTTTCGGGCGTGCCGACGACGACGCGCATCGTGCCCTGTTCGGACCCTTCGCCGAAATACCACAGCCGAGCGCCGGCGGCGTCGACGACGATGTGGCGGGTCCATGCGCCGGGCAAGAGACGCGCGCGTTCGAGGTTCAGGTGGAGTAGCGCGCGACGATCGGGGGCTGGATCGGCCTGATTGGTGTTGAGCGCGGCGATGGTGCGCGCGCCCGCGATGCCGTCAGCGGGAAGGCCGTGCGACGCCTGGAAGCGGCGGACGCGGGCGGCGAGCGCATCGTCGAAGGCGTTGCCGTCGTCGAGGCCGAGGCGTTGGCGGAGCAGCGCGACGCGGTCGCCGGTCGCGCCGGGCTTCAGCAGTGGGCCGGGCGGAATTTCGACCGGCGGGCCTTCGATGGCCGGTCTGCTCTCTGCGAGCGCGGTGCGCAGGCGCGCGTAGAGCGGACTCATCCAGCCCATGCGCGCTACGTAATCGCCGAACGAAGGTGCGAGCGCGGCGCGGCGGAGGATTTCCTCGGGCTTGTCGCGTTGCGGTTCGAGTTCGGTGTCGAGGTAACGGATGTCGATGCGCGGGTTACGCATATCGCGGACGAGTTCGGCGAACGCGGCCGACAACGCGATTTCGGTATAGCCCAACGCCTTGGGATCGCCGCTTTCGGACTCGGCGATCAGGCGGCGGAGGCGATCTGGGTTATAGCGGTCGGGGTCGAGGCCGTCGACATCGACCGTCTCGATGATATCGACCAAGTTCTGCGCCTGCGGCGCGACGCCGGTGTCGGTAACCCAGATCGGCCAATAGCCGCGCTGGCGGTAGAAATTCTTGATCTTCCCGCCGACCTGGTCGCGGATCGACTTCGCGACCGCACTCGATTCGGTCGGCGCGACCGCCACAGCCTGCGCCGCCGCGACGCTTGGGAGCGTGGCGGCGGCGGCAAGCGCGAGCGGCAATGCGAGCCAGCCCGCGTGCCGGGCGGCTGCCCGGACGCGGGCGGGCAAGGTCAGCCTCGTTCGCCGCGCGGGGTGGGCGGCGGGGGCGGTGGCGGAGGCGGGCAGGGCGGACCGGAGATAGGGTGGAACACGCCATCGGGCGTGTAGTAACCGTCGACGATGCCGTCGCCATTGCTGTCCGCGGCGACCGTCCCGGCGATTGCGCCCGGACCCGTCGGCGGCGCGGGCGCGACGATTTCCTCGCGATCGGTGGCGCAGGCGCTGAGCGCGGTCGCGCCGATCAGAAGCGCGGTGAGATATCCGGCTTTCATACATCCTCCCTCTCTACAGGCCGGGGTTCGGCCGGGGTGAGCAGTGTAACGCCAAATCTCCCTGAGTCGTTCCAGAACGGCAACGACCCGCCGCTTCGCCCGCGCTATCGGTCGCGTCGCCCGAGCAGGCGGAGCCGGAGCGCGTTCAGCTTGATGAAGCCCGCCGCGTCGCGCTGATCGTAGGCGCCCTGGTCGTCTTCGAACGTCACGACCTTTTCGCTGTAGAGCGAATGGGGCGATTTGCGGCCGGTGACGGACACGTTGCCCTTGTAGAGTTTGAGACGGACGGTGCCCGTCACCTTTTCCTGGCTGTGGTCGACCGCGGCCTGCAGCATTTCACGTTCGGGGCTGAACCAGAAGCCGTTATAGACCAGTTCGGCATAGCGCGGGGCGAGTTCGTCCTTCAGGTGCGCCGCGCCTCGATCGAGCGTCAGCTGTTCGATCCCGCGGTGCGCGAGGTGATAGATCGTTCCGCCTGGCGTTTCGTACATTCCGCGCGACTTCATCCCAACGAAGCGGTTCTCGACCAGATCGAGACGGCCGATGCCGTGTTTGCGGCCGAGGTCGTTGAGCGCTTCTAGCAACGTCGCGGGCGACGTGCCGACGCCGTTCACGGCGACGCCGTCGCCGCGTTCGAAGTCGATCGTGATCGTTTCCGGCGCGTCGGGCGCGTCCTCCGGATTGACCGTGCGCGAATAAACGTAATCGGGGACTTCATCCCACGGGTCTTCGAGCACTTTGCCCTCGGACGAGGTGTGCAGCATATTCGCGTCGGTCGAAAACGGCGCTTCGCCGCGCTTGTCCTTACTGACCGGAATCTGGTGCTGTTCGGCGAATTCGATCAGGCGCGTGCGGCTGGTCAGATCCCATTCGCGCCACGGCGCGATGACCTTTATGTCGGGCGCGAGCGCGTAATAACCGAGTTCGAAGCGGACCTGATCGTTGCCCTTGCCGGTCGCGCCGTGGCTGACCGCATCGGCGTTTACCGCCCGCGCGATCTCGATCTGTCGCTTGGCGATCAGCGGGCGCGCGATCGACGTGCCGAGCAGGTACAGCCCTTCATAGAGCGCGTTCGCGCGCATCATCGGGAAGACGTAATCCTTGACGAATTCCTCGCGCAGATCGTCGATGAAGATATGTTCGGGTTTGACGCCGGCCATCTCGGCCTTGCGGCGGGCGGGTTCCAGCTCCTCGCCCTGGCCGAGATCGGCGGTGAAGGTCACGACCTCACACCCATAGGTCTGCTGCAGCCATTTCAGGATCACGCTGGTGTCGAGGCCGCCCGAATAAGCGAGAACGACGCGATTGATCTGGTCTGACATGGGCAACTCCGGCGGGACTGGACGCGCCGCGCTCTAAGAGCGAGCATCCGGCGGCGCAACCGCGGGAGTTGTTGAAATGGCGGAGATGAAGACCAGGGCGACCCAAAGCGACGTTGCCGTGCTTCTGGATCGGGCCGAACCGGAACAGCGGCGGGTGGATGGCAAGGTGCTGGCGGAGACGTTCGCGCGGGTGACAGGGGAGACGGCGACGATGTGGGGCCCGTCGATCGTCGGATACGGGCGCTATCGATATCGCTACGAGAGTGGGCGCGAGGGAGAGTCGTGCCGGGTCGGCTTCTCCCCGCGCAAGGCGGCGCTTGTCCTGTACGTCGATGCGGGATCGCACGACGCGCTGCTTGCGCGGTTGGGCAAGCATTCGACCGGCAAGGGGTGTCTGTACGTCAAGAAATTGGCGGACGTGGACGGGGGCGTGCTGGAGCAGGTGATCGCCGCGGCCTGGGCCGATAATCGCGCGCGCTATCCGGATTGAGCGCGGAGCGCGCGTTCGGCGTCGACGATGTAATCTCGCGTGATGGGGACAACGACGCGGCTGCGGGCGAGCTGGATCTGGTAATTACAGAGGCCGCCGTGGCGGAACGCGGTGCCTGCGCCCGCCAAGTAGAAGGTCCACATGCGGTAGAAGCGTTCGTCGTAGAGCGCGACGATCGCGTCTTTCGCGGCGACGGTGCGGTCGTACCAGGCGTCCAGCGTCCAGGCGTAGTGGAGCCGCAGCACCTCTATGTCGGTCGGGAAGAGGCGGAGGCCTTCGTAGGCGCGGACGATTTCGGACAGCGCCGGGTTGTAGCCGCCGGGGAAGATGTACTTGGCGGTGAAGTCGTCGGTGACGCCGGGCTTTCCCATGCGGCCGATGGTGTGAACCAGCATCACGCCGTCGGGCGCCAGCAGTTCGCGGCATTTGCGGAAGAAAGTGCGGTATTGCGGCGGGCCGACATGTTCGAACATGCCGACCGATACGATGCGGTCGAACTGGCCGGTCAGTTCGCGGTAGTCGATCAGTTCGAAGCGCACCTTGTCCGCGACGCCCCCGTCGGCGGCGCGCCTGCGGGCGACCTTCAATTGTTCTTCGGACAAGGTAATGCCGAGCACGTCTGCGCCAGTCTTCGCGTGCAGGTACAGCGCCAGCCCGCCCCAGCCGCAGCCGATATCGAGCACGCGCATCCCCGGTTTCAGCAGGAGTTTTGCGGCGATGTGCGCCTTCTTGTCGGCCTGCGCCTGATCGAGCGTATTGGCCGGGTCGGTATAGTAAGCGCAGCTGTACTGGCGATCGGCATCGAGGAAGAGGTCGTATAGCCGGTCGCTCAGGTCATAATGGTGTGCAACGTTGCGCTTCGATCGGCGCGCCATGTTGATCCGGTCGACGCGGTGCGAGACGCTGCCGAGCAGGCGCAGCGGCAGGATCGGTTCGATCGATTTGCGGCCTGCTTCCCATAGCGTGTTGGCCTTCAGCAGCACGATCAACCCGCGGATGTCGCCTGATTCGATGATCAGGCGGCCGTCCATGAACATCTCCGCCGCGCCCAAGCCGGGATTGCGCACGATGGCGAGCGGCACGCCACGGTCGGCGAAGCGGATCGCGACTTCGGGCATGTCGGGGTCGGCGGCGCCGAAGGTGCGCTTTTCGCCGTTCGCATGGGTGACGTGGAGCAGCCCGCGCTTGACGTGGGATGCGAGGAAGCGGTCGATCAGCGCCATGACACGATCAAGTAGCGATCAGATTCCGGCGTACCAATCGTAATCTACGTTATCCTCCCAATAGCCGCCCTTGCCCTTTCCAATGCCGTCGAGGCTGGCGACCGCGTTGATCCCCATCAGATATTTGGCGTGCTTGTAGCCGAGCTGGCGTTCGACGCGGAGGCGGACGGGCGCGCCGTTGGCGACGGGGAGGAAGCGGTCGTTCAGCGCCCAGGCGAGGATCGTCTGCGGGTGCACCGCGTCGATCAGGTCAATCGATTCGTAATAAGGCGTGCCGCGATAGAGATCGGCGCAGGTGAAGACGATGTAGCGCGCGGTGTCGCGCAGCCCTGCGGTCTTCAGCACGTCGCCCAGTTTCGGTCCCTGCCATTTGCCGATCGCGCTCCACCCCTCGACGCAATCGTGGCGGGTGATCTGCGCGCGTTGCGGCATTTGCCCGAGATCGGACAGCGACAGCGACAGTGGACGCTGGACGAGGCCGCCGACCTTCAGCCGCCAGGCGGCGAACTGTCCCGCGGCGAGTGCGTTGTAGTCGGGGGTGTTGGGGTTGCGCGTGCCGTTGGCGCGGAACACGGGCGACCGCTGATCGGGGCGGAACTCGCGGGCGAGCGCCTCGCGGTTGGTGAGCGCGCGCTGGAGGCCGCGGTGCATGTCCTCGCCCTTGAACAAGATCGTGCGGAATTGTTGGTTCTGCGCAAGTTTGTCGCAGCCCGATAGGAGCACGCCCGCGCCGATCGTGCCGCCGACGATCAGCGAACGGCGGGTGAGGATGGTCATGCTGGTTCCTCGGGGATGCGCCAGCGGCCGGTGATCATCGACCTGATTTCGTTCCACACGCCTGCCAGGATCACCAGCACGAGGTGGACGACGATGAACGCGGCGATCCCCGCCATTGCGATGAAGTGCAGCGAGCGCGCCGATTGCCGCCCGCCGAACAGGTCCAGCAGCCACGGCCACGCCGCGTCCATGCCGGGCGACAGCGTCAGGCCGGTCAGGATGACGAGCGGAAGCAGGATAAAGATCACCGCGACATAGGCGAGTTTCTGCAGCACGTTGTACGCGCCGGGTTTGGCCGGATCGTGGAAGCGGAAGGCGAGGTGTTCGCGGATGTCGTGCCACAAATGGCGCGGCGCGACGTCGCCGGTGCGCACGCGCAGGTCGCGCTGGAAGTGGCGGTTGAGCAGGCTGAGGATCATGTACGCCAGCAATCCGAACGCGAGGACCAGCGCGAAGAACAAATGCCAGCGGCGCGAGAGTGCGAGGTTGTAATTGGCGGGGATCGTCAGCCACGACGCGAAGCGCGGCACGTCGAGCCAAGCAGCATCCAGGTTCGCGCCGAACTGACCCCAATAGAGCCGCCGGTGCGCGTTCGAGATGCCGAGGCCGCTGCCGATCAGGATGAAGATCGCGATCGCGTTGACCCAATGCCAGATGCGCGTCGACAGCGCGTGGCGATAGATCGTCCTTTCGGATCGGCGAGTGGGCGCGTTCATCGCCGTCGGCTTAGCATGGATCGCGGTGACTGCATCAAAGGTAGTTCGACGACGGGAGGCGCGCGGTTACATCTTTTTGCGCGCCGCCCGTCGACATACGCTATTTGTGATGATGGCCGGTTGCCCGCGGGTCGCATCCGCAATTCTGGTGGTAGCCGTTCTCATCGAAGCGGACGATCGTCGTCTGCGCGGTCACGCCCGCCAGCTCCAGCTCGCGTTTCTTCATCGGGCGCACGAGATGCTCGCGACGATCCAGATCGGTCGTCTCCATCATGATCTCGTCGTCGCCCAGATCGAAATGGTTATGAATCAGCGCGATTCCGAATCGATCAAGACAACCGTGTTTCTCAAGGACGGCGCGAACGTCATCCAGACACGGCGCATCGATATCGTCGATCGGCTTCACATCGGCAATATGCTCCAGGGTCTTCCACTGAATCGCGGATACATGAACAGTCATAGTCATCTCCGTCGCTTAGAGTTTGTGGAACGCACGCGACATACGCGCGGGATGACGCCCGAAACATCCAACCTGAGTGGATCAGATCGCCCGCATCACGGCAAGGTCACCCTGTCGGCGCATATGGGTCAGGCGTAAGCACGCCAGAAGAACACGGCGGTCGTCGCCGCGGTCACCAGCAGCGTCCAGATGCGCACCGCGGGGGCGGGTAGGCGTTTTCCCGCATGCGCTCCGAGCCAGCCGCCGAGCAGGCCACCGACCAGCATCGCGGCGCATAGCCCCCACACGATCAGTCCGGCCCAGATGAAGACGATCGCCGCGGCGGCATTGGCCACCGCCAGCATCAGCGTGCGCGGGGCGAATAACGCGCGGGGCGTGATCCCGGCGAGCAGGCCGTAGAGCGCGGTCGTCATCAGCCCGACGCCGCCGCCGAAATAGCCGCCGTAGATGCCGAGCAGGGTCTGCATGACGACCAATGTCCGCGCGCCGATCGTGACGCGCTGCGCCAGCCAATCGGCGGCGGTTTTCCCCAACAACATCGCGACGAAAGCGAACAGCAGGAGCCACGGGATAATGAGGTCGAACGCGCGGGTCGGGGTCATCACCAGCAGGGCCGATCCGGCCAGCCCGGCGACAAAGGTGATCCCGGCGAGCACGCGCACGTCGATCCCCGCGACGGGGCCGAGTTCGTCGCGAAACGCCCACGCGCTGGTCGCCGCGCCGGGGAGCAGTGCTACATTGCTGGTCGCGTTGGCGGTGTTGGCGGGCAGGCCGAGCGCGATGAGTACGGGAAGCGTCGCGAAGGTGCCGCCGCCTGCGAGCGCGTTCATCGCCCCGCCGATCAGGCCTGCACCGGCGGCGAGAGCGATAGCGGCGAGTTCGATCATCGCAGCGCCTATAGGGACCGATCCGCGGCCCCGTCATGCGCTTAATCGAAGATTCGTTCCCCCGTCCCCCACGCGAACCAGACCGCCGCGCCGACCACGTTCACGCCCGCGGCGACGATGAAGGTCGCGGTATAGCCGCCGGTCAGGTCGAGCAGCAGCCCGGTCGCGGCGACGCCGATGATGCCCGGCAGCGTGCCGGCGGTATTGGTGATGCCCCACAGGACATCGGCATGGCGCGGCGCGATATCGAGATGGTTGGTCGCGAACCCCGCGAAGCTGAGCGCGCCGACGCCCAGCGCACCACACATGCACAGCAACGCGACGCCGGGCGTGGCGGCCTGCGATGCGGCGAGGAAGAACGTCGCGCTGCCGAGCAGACCGACGCACTGCATGAAGCGGCGTACGCGCGTGATGTCCGCACCGCGCGCGATCAGCCGGTCGGCGACCACGGCCGCTGCATTGCCGACGACGAATTGCGACACCCACGGCCCGATCGCGAACAGCCCCGACCCGGCGACCGACAGCCCCTGCACATCGCGAAAGTAGCTCGGGAGCCATGCGAGCATCAGGTAGAGCGTCCAGTTGGAGCAGAAATGGTTGATGATGAGCGCCCAGACCGCGGGGTGCGACAACAGGCGTCGCCACGGGATCGGCAGTGATGCCGCGCCCGTGCTTGCCTCCAGCGGGGCGAGCAGGTCGCGTTCGGCCGCGCTAATCGTCGGATGCGTCGCGGGGCGTTGGTGGATCAGACGGAACCACAACAGCGCGAAGACGATGCCGAGGCTGCCGAACGCGTAGAATACGCTCGGCCAGCCATAGGTCGCGATCAGCCAGCCGGTGGTCGACAGCGCGAAGATCGTGCCGATCGGAATGCCGGTCAGGTTGATCGCGGCGGCGCGCGATTTCTCGGTGGTGGGCACCCAGCGCGCGAGGAGATTGTAGACCGAGGGGAAGCTGGCGGCTTCGCCGATCCCCATCAGGATGCGCGTGGCGATCAGCGCGGCGAAGGACAGGCCGGCGGCGATCGGGGTCAGGAAGGTGAAGAGCGACCACGCGAGAAGCGCGATCCCCAGCAGGCGGCGTCCGCCGTAGCGGTTGGCGAGCCAGCCGGTCGGGATCATCGCCGCCATGTAACCGATGAAGAACGACGACAGGACGAAGCCCTTGGTCGTCCCCGACCAGCCATATTGTTCGGCCATCGGGATGATCGCGACCGAGATGTTGACCCGGTCGATGTAGCAGATGAACGTCGCGATCGCGCACATCGCGACCAGGATGTGGCGCTTGGCCAGACGGCCGCTCATCGTGTTGGCGGCGGTCGCCATGCCTGTCCCCTCCCGTTGTTTGAGGGAGGGTAGAACGCACCGCACGTGCCTGTGCAAGCGCGGATCGCGAAGTCTAGCCGAGCGCGGCGAGCTTTTCCTCGGCCTGACGATCGAGTTCGGCGCGCGACTTCTTTTCGCTCGCGGTCTTCAGCTGGCCGCATGCCGCATCGATGTCGCGGCCTCTTGGCGTGCGGACCGGGGCGCTGATGCCGGCTTCGAAGATGATGCTGCTGAACGACTTGATCCGGTCCGGCGTCGAGCATTCGTAGGGCGCGCCCGGCCACGGATTGAACGGGATCAGGTTCACCTTGGCGGGCAATTTATAATGGCGGATCAGGCGGACGAGTTCGCGGGCGTCGTCATCGCTGTCGTTCTTATCGCGCAGCATCACATATTCGAAGGTGATGCGGCGCGCGTTGTTGGCGCCGGGGTAATCGGCGCAGGCCTGCAGCAATTCCTCGATGCCGTATTTGCGGTTCAGGGGCACGATCTCGTCGCGTACCTCCTTCGTCACCGCGTGGAGCGACACGGCGAGGTTGACGCCGATCTCCTCACCAGCGCGCGCCATCATCGGGACGACGCCCGAGGTGCTGAGCGTGATGCGGCGCTTGCTGAGCGCGAGGCCGTCGCCGTCCATCACCAGTTTCAGCGCATCGCGGACGTTGTCGAAATTGTAGAGCGGTTCGCCCATGCCCATCATCACGATGTTCGTCAGCATCCGGCCTTCGGGCTGGCTGGGCCATTCGCCGAGGCCGTCGCGCGCGAGCATGACCTGGCCGACGATCTCGGCCGGATTCAGGTTGCGGACCAGCCGCATCGTGCCGGTGTGGCAGAAGCGGCAGTTGAGCGTGCAGCCGACCTGACTGGAGACGCACAATGTCCCGCGATCAGCGTCGGGGATGAAGACCATTTCATAGTCCTGGCCGTCATCGCTGCGCAGGAGCCATTTGCGTGTGCCGTCGGTCGACACCTGCGCCTCCACCACCTGCGGGCGGCTGATGACGAAGCGTTGTGCGAGCCACGGCTGCATCGTCTTGGCGATGTCGGTCATCAGCGAGAAATCGGTGACGCCGCGGTTGTAGATCCAGTGGAACAGCTGTTTCGCACGCAGCTTCGCCTGTTTCGGTTCGAGCTGCGACGTCTCCAGCGCCATGCGCAGATCGTCCTTCGACAGGCCGAGCAGGTCGATGCGACCGTCGCTGCGCGGGGCGAACGAACGCGCCACGGGCACGGGATCGAAGTGCCCCGGAATGGGCATGTTGGCGGCCGCTGCTGTATGCATTCGCGGGCACATAGGCGATTTCGCGGCGATTTTCCACGGGGGTGATTGCGTTGGATTGTGTTCGTGATATGTTCCTTCTTGAGAGGAGCGGGCAGATGATTCGGGGAAGTTGCCTGTGCGGCGCGGTGCGGCTGGAGATATCGGGGACGCCGCGGTCGCTAAGCTATTGCCATTGCAGCCGCTGCCGCAAGGCGGAGGGCGTGTTCGCGGCGGTGCTGATCGGCGCGGCGGACGATCTGCGGATCGTCAGCGGGGAGGATCGTATCCGCCGGATCGAGCCGGAGCCGCCGTGGACGCATCGCCGCGCGTTCTGCGACGGGTGCGGATCGGCGCTGGGGGAGTTGCAGTCGGGCGCGATGTACGTCGTCGCGGCGTCGGTGCTGGACGACGATCCGGGTATTCGGCCGACCGCGCATCTGAACGTGGAGTCGAAGCCGGACTGGTATGCGATCGACGACGATCTAAAGAAGTTTCCGGGGAATTATGTGGCGGGGTAAGACGGTGGTCTCGCGCGGGTCGAATTTACTCATACCGTTCGTCCTGAGTAGGGACTGAGCGCAGGCGAAGGCCCGTATCGAAGGATACGCCGCGGCACGTGTCCTTCGATACGCGTCTTCGACAAGCTCAGCCGCTACTCAGGATGAACGGGGAGGGGGATTATTTACCGCCTCTAGAACCGCCGTGACAGGCCGACGAAGGCCATCACGTCGTCGGCGGCGTCGGTCAGGCCGAGGTTGAGGCCGGTGTCGAGTTGGAGCTCGTCGGTCAGTTTGTAGGTGATCCCGGCGTCGCCGGTGACGTTCCAGGCCGCGCCCTTTTCGGTGAATATCTCGGTGTAGAGGCCAAGCTTGTCGGTAAGCGAAAAGCCGAGCGTGGCGGAGTTGACGAAATTGATGCGGTGGCCGCGGGCGTCGTCGTCCGCCACCACGTCGATTTCGGTCATCACGCCGAGGTCGACTGCGTCCGACAGCTTGATCGCGAGCGGGGCGATCAGGCCGAATTCGACCTTGCCCGTGCCGACGCCGTTGGTGCTGGTCGGCAGCGTGACATAGGGCATCAGGCCGAAGGCGGTTGTGCCGTCGTCATTGCCCCACAGATTCTGTTTCAGGCGGAGCGTGATGTCGCCGAAGCCGCCGGTCTTCGTTCGCGCGCCGCTCTGCAGATCGGTAGCGATCTGATGGATATAGGGTGCGACGATGAGCTGAACATCGGTGTTCCGCGCGAGGCCGAGTTTCAGGTTCACGGGCGTGACGCCGATCGTCTCAAGACGGAAACCGTCGCTGCGATCGCGGGTATAGGTGGCGACATCGAGTTCGACCTGCACGCGCCCGGCGGGGACGGTATAAGGCGATTCGGTCTTGTCCGGGCGGTCGGTGACCATCTCGCGATCCTGTGCGAGCGCGGGGAGCGGGAGGACTAGCAGCAACGCGGCCAGTAGGAAGACGGGGTGCATGCGCATCAGCCGATGCCGACGAAGGCGAGCAGCAGCTTCACGTTCAGGCCGACGATGACCGCCGCGATCAGCCATGCGCCCCATTTGAGCCACGCGGGGTTGACGAACTTGCCCATCTTCGCGCGGTTGCTGGTGAAGGCGACGAGGGGGATCACCGCGAAGGGAAGCTGCATTGACAAAACCACCTGACTCAGGACGAGAAGATTGGCGGTGCCGCTTTCGCCGTAGAGCGCCGCGACCGTCACCGCGGGGATGATCGCGAGCAGGCGGGTGATGAGGCGGCGTTGCCAGGGGGGGAGGCGGATGTTGAGGAAGCCCTCCATCACGATCTGGCCCGCGAGCGTGGCGGTGATCGTGGAGTTTTGCCCGGAAGCCAGGAGGGCGACCGCGAACAGGGTGCTGGCGATGCCGACGCCAAGCATCGGGGCGAGCAGTTGGTAGGCGTCCTGGATCTCCGCCACGTCGGTGCGGCCCGCGACGTGGAAGGTCGAGGCGGCCAGGATCAAAATTGCGGCGTTGATGAACAGCGCCAGCATCAGAGCGATCGTGCTGTCGAGCGTGGCGTATTTGATCGCTTCGCGCTTGCCCGCGTCGTCGCGTTCGAAGGCGCGGGTCTGGACGATCGCGGAGTGGAGGTAGAGGTTGTGCGGCATCACCGTCGCGCCCAAAATGCCGATCGCGATGTAGAGCATCGCGGGGTTGGTGACGACCTGCGTTGTCGGGATGAACCCGGTCAGCACGTCGCCGATCGCGGGTTGGGAGAGCGCGAGTTCCACCGCGAAGCAGAGCGCGATGATGATGAGGAGCGCGATGACGAACGCCTCCAGTTTCCGGAAGCCGCGCTGCTGGAGGAGCAGGATCAGCAGCACGTCGAGCGCGGTGAGGCAGACGCCCCAGACGAGCGGAAGGCCGAACAGCAATTGCAGCGCGATCGCGGTGCCGATCACCTCGGCCAGGTCGCAGGCGACGATCGCCAGTTCGCACGCGACCCAGAGCATGAAGCCGACCGGGCGGCTGTAGTGATCGCTGCACGCCTGTGCGAGATCGCGGCCGGTGACGATGCCGAGCTTCGCCGACAGCGCCTGCAGCAGGATCGCCATGACGTTGGAGAGCAGGATGACCGAGAGGAGCGTGTAGCCGAACTGCGATCCGCCGGCGAGATCGGTGGCCCAGTTGCCGGGGTCCATGTAACCGACCGCGACAAGGTAGCCGGGGCCGGAGAACGCGCCGAGCTTGGTCCAGAAGCGCGCGTTCGCGGGTACGCCGATGGAGCGGAATACTTCCGGCAAACTGTCACCCGATCGGGTGCGCCACGCGGGTGAGTCTTCGGCCATGATGCGCAATAAGCACGCGTCTCCCGGATTAGCCAGTGCTAAGATTTGTGCCCCGGGCTGTCATGTGCGAAAGGTGAGGTTTGATGGGAGCCGAATGCGTGTCGTTGCCGGATGCACAAGAACAGGCGGCGCGGTTCGCCCGCGTGCGCACCGCGCACCGCACCGAAACGCAGGAGGACTATGTCGAGCTGATCGCGGACCTTATCGCGGATGCCGGCGAGGCGCGCGCGACCGACCTGGCCGAGCGGCTGGGGGTGACCCCGGCGACCGTCGCGAACACGCTGAACCGGCTGAAGCGCGACGGGCTGGTCGAGATGCGGCCGTACCGTTCGATCTTCCTGACCCCCGTCGGAACCGAAATGGCGGCGAAGGCGAAGGCGCGGCACGAACTGGTCGTGGCGTTCCTGCGCGCGCTGGGGGTGTCGGAAGCGGTGGCGGAAATGGACGCCGAGGGGCTGGAACACCATCTGAGCGAGGAGACGCTGGCGGCGATGCGGGGGTTCGCTGGCGGGGGTTATTGCGCGCGTGCGCGACGCTGATTGTGTGGTCGCATCGGCCGACAGGTGTTATGTTTTCCGCGTTGATCGGGAGCAGGCATGAAAATCAGCGCACGTAATCAATTGCCCGGCCACGTGACCAAGATTACGCCCGGCGCAGTCAACGGCACTGTGAAGGTCGATATCGGCGGCGGGATGATCGTCACCGCGAGCATCACCGAGGAAGCGATCGCTGATCTCGGGCTTACCGAGGGCGATCAGGTGACGGTGATCGTGAAGGCGAGCGACGTGCTGATCGGCAAATAGGATGCGGGTCGGCGCGCTGAAGCTGAAGCTGCAACTGGTGTGCGGCGATGCGTTTGCGATGGGGCCGGGCAAGGCGGACCTGTTGGCGGCGATCGCGCGCGCGGGATCGATTTCGGCGGCGGCGCGCGCGCTGGGCATGAGCTATCGCCGTGCCTGGCTGCTGGTCGACGAGATGAACCGCTGTTTTCGCGAACGGCTGGTTGCGGCGCACCCAGGCGGCGGGCGTGAGCGCGGCGCGCAGCTAACCGACAACGGACGCGCGGTGCTGGCCGCCTATCGCGCGCTGGAGGAACGATCGACGGTGATCACTGAAAGCGACGCGTATCGCGCGCTGACTGGCATGGTGCGTGAGACGCCGCTGGCTGCGACGGCGGAAATCGACCCGAAGCGATGAGATAGCGAAAGGCGGACGTCGCCGCTTTCATCGCGTGCGACCTGCTATATACGGCCGGATATAGCGAGTCGCCGTTGGAGTGCGCCGCAAAGAGGGGGCATCATGCGGAATTTTCAGGCGTCGAGCGCACTGGCGTTGCTGATGGCGACTGGTGCGGTGCCGGCCGGTGCGCAGGCGTTGTCGGCCGACGAGGCGTCGACGACGGATGCAGCGCTGCGCACCGAAACTCTAGATCGGGCGGAACCTTTGGGCGGAGAAGTGACCGTCACAGCGCGGCGGCGGGCGGAAGATGCGCAGCGCATTCCGGGATCGCTTTCGGTAGTCGGGGGCGACCTGCTCGACCGGTCGTACACCGTGAACACCCAGCAATTGGCGCAACTGGTCCCCGCGCTGAACTACAGCTCCGCCAATCCGCGCAACACCGCGTTCACGATCCGCGGCTTAGGTAGCAGTGTGGTGGCCGTCAGCCAGGCGAACGACGGACTGGAGCCGGGCGTCGGCTTTTACGTCGATCAGGTCTATCATGCGCGTCCTGCGACCGCGGCGTTCGACTTCAGCGACATCGCGCAGGTCGAGGTGTTGCGCGGGCCGCAGGGGACGTTGTTCGGCAAGAACAGCACCGCGGGCGCGATCAACATCACGACGCGCGCGCCCAGCTTTACGCCAGAGGCCAGCCAGGAGTTTTCGGTCGGGAGTTTCAATTTCGTCCAGGCGCGGGTAGCAGCCTCGGGGCCGTTGTCGGGCGATACGCTGGCCGGGCGAATTTCCGCGGTAGTGACGCGGCGCGACGGCGTGATCGACAATGTGAATACCGGACGCGCTCACAACCAGATCGGCAATCAGGCGGTGCGCGGGCAGTTGCTGTTCAAGCCGAGCGACGCCGTGCAGGTGAAGCTGAGCGCCGATTTCACCAATTTCCAGAGCAATTGCTGCACACAGGTGTTCTACCGCGTGGCGGGGCGCGATGTGCCGCGCACCGCGACGCGGCAATATGGCGGGCCGACTGGTCTGGCCGCGCAATTCGGTTATGCCCCGCCGAGCACCAACCCGTACGATCGTCTGACCGATATCGACGCGCCGCTCGGCGTCGACACCAACGAGGGCGGCGTCGGCGGGATCGTCGACTGGAATCTGGGCGGCGCTACGCTCACCTCCGTCACCGCGTGGCGCTTCTGGAACTGGGATGCGGCGAACGACCGCGATTACACCGGCATACCGATCCAGCTGGAACAGCATATTCCGTCGCGGCAGGATCAATACAGCCAGGAACTGCGGCTGGCGTCCAACGGCGACGGCCCCGTCAGCTATGTCGGCGGGCTGTAGTTCTTTCGTCAGCGTGTGATCGGACGGCCGATCTCGATCTATGGCCCCGCCGCCGCGCGCTATCTGATCGGCACCAGCGTCACCACCGGGACCGCGCCCAACCAAATCGTGACCCCCGTGCCGGGCAATCTGCTCGACGGGTACGGGACCGACGGGCGGACCGATTTCCGGTCGGACAGCTACGCCGCGTTCGGCGAGGTCAATTGGCGCCCGATCGACCGCCTGACGCTGACCGGGGGGTTGCGTTATACCTATGAGGAGAAGGAAGGAACGTACGATACGTTCGTGTTCGGCGGGCGGGCGACCACCAACACCGCGCTGATGAACGCGAAGCTGTCGATCCTGCGGCCGCAGACCTATGCCGCCAGTGACAAGGACGGCGACGTGACCGGACGCGCGAACGTCTCGTACCAAATCACCGACGATATCCTCGGCTACGCCAGCTTTGCGCGGGGCGCGAAGTCGGGCGGGATCAACATGTCGGGGCTGCCGCTGAACGACCAGAATCAGCCTGCGATCGGCACCGCCGTGGTGCGCCCGGAACAGAACACCGCCTATGAGATCGGGCTCAAGACGCGATTGTTCGACAACCGGCTGATCTTCAACATCGATGGCTTCTATACCCGCGTCACCGATTTCCAGACCAACGTCAGCGACACGCGCGCGGCGGCGGCGCTGCGCACCTATCTGGCCAACATCCCGCGCGTCACGGTGAAGGGGTTCGAGGCGGATGCGATCGCGATGCTCACGCGCGATTTGTCGCTGCGCGCATCGGTGGCCTATGCCGACGGTGAATATGCAGATTATCCGAGCGGCCCGTGTCCGATCGAGCGGATCGGCAATACCGCCGCGGCATGCGACCTGAGCGGGGTGGGCCTGCCCGGCCTGCCCAAATGGTCGCTGACCGCGGGCGGCGATTACGCGCTACCGCTGTCGGGGCCTGGCGGAGAGGTACTGCTTCATGCCGACGCGGTCGCGAAGACGCGGCAACTGGGCGACCCGACCGGATCACGCTTCACGACGATCGGCAGCTATGCGCTGGTCAACGGCAGCATCGGTTTTCGCAGTGCACAAGGATGGGAACTGGCGGTATTCGCGCGCAACCTATTCGACCGCGACTATATCCAGAATGTGACGATCCAGGCGGGCAATTCGGGGCTGATCCTGGCGACCCCCAGCGACCCGCAGACAATCGGCGTGACATTCCGCGCGCGACAGTAATTGCGCTCTTCCCAGTCTCGTACGAACCAATACGGTTATTTTTGCTTGACAGCGCGACGCTATTCCGGTACATAACAGGAATGCTGAAGAATTGCGGGTCGGTGGCGGCGCGGGTTTGGCGGGGCGGGGGGCGAGATGGGAGAGACGATCACCGGGCTGATCACCGGACCTGCCGGGCGGCGGAAGATGCGGACGCCGGGGCCTTTGCATTTCACGCTGAAGCGCCGGCAGGCGTTTCTGGATGCGCTGGCGCTTACCTGCAACGTGCGCAAGTCGGCCGATTTCGCCGGGATCAAGGATTCGACGATCTACCGCACGCGGCGTGACGATCCGGTATTTGCCGCGCAGTGGCAGGCGGCGCTGGAGATGGGGTACGACCGGCTGGAGGCGCTCGCGCTGGAGCATGGCGGGGCGGCGATGCCGATCGAGCCCGACGCGGACCGCGCGGTGGAAGCGGGGGCCGATCCCGCGCCGTTCGATTTCGACAAGGCGTTGCGGCTGCTGACCTTTCACCGCGCGGCGCGGCAGGGTCAGCGCGCGACGCCGAGGGGCGGCGCGCCGTTGAAGAACATGACGCGCGAGGAAACGAACCAGCTGCTGCTGAAGGCGTTGGCGGCGGCGAAGAAGCGCGTCGAAAAGGCGCAGGTCAGGGAGCAGAGGGCGCGTGGCGAGTAGGCGGGCGCGGGGCGGCTCCGACCGGCAGATACTGGACGCGTTCATCGCGCTGCCGCCGGCCGAGCAGGTGCGCGTCATGGAAACGTTGCCCGCGAGCGGCTTGCGCGAACTCTACAAACGCTGGCCGTGGTGGGCGCATGACCGAGGGCTGCGACAAGAGCGTCGCGACGTGTGCGGGGCGTTTTGCGAATGTCGCCAACTTTCGTGGTGAGCCGTATCTGCCGGGGATCGACCTGCTGACGCGGTATCCGGGCGCGTGATGCGGGAGGAACGCGTTGTCGCGGCGGCGCGGGGCGTGGTCGGGGTGCGGTTCCGGCTGCAGGGGCGCGATCCTGCGTATGGGCTGGATTGCGTCGGGGTCGCGGCGGTGGCGCTGCGGGCGGGGGGTTATTCGGGGCCGGTTCCCGAGGGCTATGCGCTGCGGACCGGGGCGTTCGATGACGAGGTGTGCGGATTGGCCGCGTGCAACGGCGATCGGGCTGGCGATCTGCTGCTGTGCCGGGCTGGGCCGGGGCAGTTGCATCTGGTGGTGCTGACCGGCGCGGGCTTCGTCCATGCCGATGCAGGGTTGCGGCGGGTGGTCGAGCGGCCGGGGGTCGTGCCGTGGCCCGTGATGCGGGCGTGGCGGATCGATGAAGGGGACGATTTATGGCGACGCTGATCCTGACGACCGTGGGGGGCGTGCTTGGCGGGCCGATCGGCGCGGCGATCGGGGGGCTGCTGGGCGTTGCGGCCGATGGGCGATTGCTGAAGCCGAAGGGGCGGCAAGGGCCGCGGTTGACCGAACTGGCGGTGCAGACATCGTCCTATGGATCGCCGATCGCGAAGATCTTCGGGACGATGCGCGTGGCGGGGACGGTGATCTGGGCGACCGACCTGATCGAGACGCGCGAAAAGCGCAGCGGTGGGAAGGGGCAGCCTTCGACGACGACATATAATTATGCGGCGTCGTTCGCGGTCGCTTTGTCCGGGCGGCCGGTGCGGTCGGTCGGGCGGATCTGGGCAGAGGGGAAATTGCTGCGCGGGGCGGCGGGGGACTGGAAGGCGACGACCGGGTTCCGGCTGCACTCCGGCGGTGAGGATCAGGCGGTCGATCCGCTGATCGCGAGCGCGGAGGGGATTGGCCTCGCCCCGGCGCATCGCGGCATCGCCTATGTGGTGTTCGAGAATCTGGCGTTGGCGGATTTCGGCAACCGCATTCCGTCGCTGACGTTTGAGGTGGTGGCGGACGATGCGCCGGTGGCGATCGGGCGCATTGCGCGCGAAATTGGCGACGGGGTTGTGACCGGCGAGGGGCCGGGCGCGAGGGTCGACGGCTTTTCGGCGTATGGCGATGGTGTGCGAGGGGTGCTGGAGACGCTGGCGGAGGCGTCGGGGGCGTGGTTCGCGCCGGTCGGCGATACGCTGGCGATGCGGAGCGATGTGGGCGCGACCGTTGCGGTGGAAGATGCCGGGACCGGTGGTGCGCGGCGGATGCGGACGATCGCACCGCTGGAGACCGTGCCGTTGAGCGTGTCGGTGGCGCATTACGATCCGGCGCGCGACTATCAGGCCGGGGTGCAGCGCGCGCGACGGCCGGGTACGGGAATGCGCGCCGAAGCGGTCGAGATGCCCGCGGCGCTGTCTGCCGATGCGGCGAAGACAATGGCCGAGGCGATGCTGGCGCGGGCCGAGGCTGTGCGGGTGCGGCGGCGCGTGACGACCGACGTGTCGGCGCTGGGCATCGGTCCGGGCGACGGGGTGACGATCACCGGGGAAAGCGGCGTGTGGCGGGTGCGCGAGGCGACGCTGGAGAAGATGGCGGTGACGCTGGAACTGACGCCGGTCGTTGCGGCGACGCTGCCTGCGACAGCGAGCGGCGGGCGGGTGCTGGGTGCGCCGGATGCGGCGATCGGGACGACGATCGTCCATGCGTTCGAGACGCCTGCGCTGGGTGACACCCTTCTGACCGTGCCGCGACTGACGATCGTCGCGGCGGGGAGCGAGCCAGGCTGGCGGCGTGCGGCGTTGCTCTACAGCCTGGATGACGGCGTGACGTGGATCGCCGCTGGCGGAACCGCGGCGGCGGGGACGATCGGGATCGTCGTGTCACCGCCGGGCAGTGGATCGGCGACACTGGTCGACCGCTTTAACACGATCGAAGTCGAGCTGGCGCATGAGGCGATGACGCTGGAAAGCGCCGATCCGCCCGCGATCGACCGCGGCGCGAACCTGGCGCTGGTCGGCGACGAATTGCTGCAGTTCGAGCTTGCGGAGCCGATCGGCGCGCGGCGTTGGCGGCTGTCCGGCCTGTGGCGCGCGCGGCGCGGGATGGCGGGCGCGCCGCCGGGCGCTGGTGCACGGTTCGTACTGATCGAGGCGGACAGTTCGCTCACCTTGCCGGTGGACGTGACGCCGGGTGCGACGATCCGCGTGATGGCGAGCGGGGCGGGCGATACCGGCGGCGCGGCGGAAACGATGGCGGTGATGACCGGCGCGTCGATCCTGCCGCCCGCGCCGGTCGGGCTGACCGCGCTGCCGACCGCGGACGGCGGCGCAATGCTGCGCTGGGCGCGGCGCAGCCGGATCGGCTGGCGCTGGAGCGACGCGGTCGACGCGCCGCTGGGCGAGGAGCGCGAGGCTTACCGCGTGACGATCGCGCCGGCGGCTGGCGCTGCGCGGACGATCGAGACGGTCCTGCCCGAGACGATGCTGACCGCCGGCGAGCGAGCGGGCGGACCGGTTGCGATCACCGTCCGGCAGCTCGGGACCAACGGGGAATCGCCTGCGTTGAGCGCGGCGATATAAAGGAGACACCACGATGAGCGACGACCGATCGGCACGGCTGGACCTGCCGCAGCTTCATGCGGGACAAGCGCAGAAGGAGACGACGCATAACGAGGCGCTCGCGCTGATCGATCTGGCGGTGCAGGCGGCGGTGGTGGCGGTGGGCGTCGATACGCCGCCGTCCGGCCCCGCGCCCGGCGATTGCTGGATCGTGGGACCGGGGCCGGTCGGGGCGTGGGCCGGGCGCGCCAGCGCGATCGCGGGGTGGACGGCGGGCGGCTGGCGCTTCGTCGCGGCGCGGGAGGGGATGCGCGCGTGGAGCGTCGCCGATGGCGTGGACGTGCGGTTTGCCGCAGGCGCATGGCGTGCCGGCGACGTTCCGGTGGCGCGGTTGCTGGTCGACGGCGTGCAGGTTGTCGGTGCGCAACAGCCCGCCGTTCCGCCTCCGACCGGCGGCGCAACCGTGGACGCCGAAGCGCGTGCTGCAGTCGCCCTGATGCTCACCGCATTGATCGAACATGGATTGCTGGCGTCCTGACCCCCGAAAACGTGCTATTTCAGCAACACCCCGGCCATTTGTTCGCTTGCGTGGAAACCAAGCTTTGGGTAGTGAGTTTGCGCTGTCCGAGTGACACACTGGAAAGGGGATTACGATGCGGAAGCTTGCCGTAGTTATGGCGCTTGCGTCCACCGCACTGGCTTCGCCCGCCTTGGCGCGCGATAATGCTTGGTACGTTGGTGCAGAATTCGGCGGTATGATCGTCGAAGATATCGATTACGACATTGCGGGCACGACTGCCGCGACGTCGGGTCAGGGAATTCTGAACAGCGATTACGGCTATGATGCCGATGGCGTGATCGGATATGATTTCGGCGGGTTCCGCATGGAAGCCGAAGTCGCCTATAAGTCGGCTGATGTCGATGGTTATGCGTCGTCGACCGTGACGCCGTTCAACACCGGCACCACGACGCAGAATGCGCCGGCCGGCACGTACAATCAGGCTGGCGGCCGTTCGACCGCGCTGAGCTTCATGGTCAATGCCATGCTCGACTTCGGCGATGACGACGGCATTCAGGGCTTCATCGGCGGCGGCGCCGGTGTGGCGCGGGTCAAGACCCGCATCGCGCTCAACCAGCGCGGAAGCTTCCTGAACGATTCGGACACCGTGTTCGCATATCAGGGCATCGCCGGCGTTCGCGCTCCGATCACCGACAACATCGACGTCTCGCTGAAGTATCGCTTCTTCAATGCGCAGGACGTGAAGCTGGTCGACTTCCTGAACCGCTCGTTCGAGTCGCGGTTCCGGTCGCACAGCATCCTGGGTGGCGTGACCTACAACTTCGGCGAACCGGAAGCTCCGCCTCCGCCGCCGCCGCCGCCGCCTCCTCCGCCCCCGCCGCCGCCGCCTCCGCCCGAGGTGGTCTGCTCGCCGGGTCCGTTCATCGTGTTCTTCGAGTGGGACAAGTCGGACATCACCCCGGAAGCGGCGTCGATTCTCGACAACGCGGTCACGCAGTACCAGTCGTGCGGCAACGCGCAGGTCATGCTGGCCGGCCACGCCGACCGTTCGGGTGCGGCATCCTACAACGTGGGTCTCTCGCAGCGTCGTGCCGACGCGGTGAAGGCGTACCTCACGTCGAAGGCCATCCCGGATGGCGTGATCTCGACCGAAGCGTTCGGCGAAAGCCGTCCGCGCGTCGATACCGCCGATGGTGTGCGCGAAGTACAGAACCGTCGCGTGGAAGTCACTTACGGTCCGGGTTCGGGCCAGTAAGACCGGCTTGCCAGACGGCAAAGAATTGGGGAGGTCGGCTGATGCCGGCCTCCCTTTTTCTTTGTATCGAAAATCCAGCGCGACCCGCCTAGACTTCGGCTGGCGCTTCACCCTGTACTTCCGCTAAAGACCGCGCGTCGCGGCGCGGGGGGCGCGCGTGACGGCACAGGGGGCCAGCGATGCGCATTTCCATGATCGGTTCTGGCTACGTCGGTCTCGTGTCGGGGGCGTGCTTCGCCGATTTCGGCCACGACGTGACCTGCGTCGACAAAGACGCGGGAAAGATCGACGCGCTGCTCGCCGGGCGGATGCCGATCTACGAACCCGGCCTCGACCAGCTCGTCGCGACCAATGTCGCGGCCGGTCGGCTGAGCTTCACGACCGATATCGCCGCTGGGGTGGCGGACGCCGATGCGGTGTTCATCGCGGTCGGCACGCCGTCACGGCGGGGCGATGGCCACGCCGATCTGTCGTACGTCTATGCCGCCGCCGAGGAAATCGCGCAGGCGGCCACCGGTCCGCTGGTGGTGGTCAACAAATCCACCGTGCCGGTCGGTACGGGCGACCGGGTCGAAACCATTTTGCGCGACACGCGCGGCGACGTGGCGTTCGCGGTCGTGTCCAATCCCGAGTTCCTGCGCGAAGGCGCGGCGATCGGCGATTTCAAACGGCCCGACCGGATCGTGCTGGGCACCGACGACGCGCGTGCGATGGACGTGATGCGCGAGGTGTATCGCCCGCTCTACCTGAACGAAAGCCCGATCATGTTCACCGGGCGGCGCACCGCCGAACTGATCAAATATGCCGCGAATGCGTTCCTGGCGACCAAGATCACCTTCATCAACGAGATGGCCGATCTGTGCGAGGCGGTCGGCGCGGACGTACAGGACGTGGCGCGCGGGATCGGGCTGGACAACCGTATCGGCCGGAAGTTCCTGCACGCGGGGCCGGGCTATGGCGGTTCGTGTTTCCCGAAGGATACGCTGGCGCTGTTGAAGACAGCGGAGGATTATGATGCGCCGGTGCGCATCGTCGAGGCGGTGGTGAAGGCCAACGACAGCCGCAAGCGCGCGATGGGCCGCAAGGTGATCGCCGCGATGGGCGGCGAAGCGCGCGGCAAGACGGTTGCGGTGCTGGGGCTGACCTTCAAACCCAATACCGACGACATGCGCGACGCGCCCGCGATCTCGATCGTGCAGGCGCTGACCGATGCGGGCGTGACGGTGCGCGCGTTCGATCCCGAAGGGATGGAGGCGGCGCGCGGGCTGATGCCCGACATCACCTATTGCAGCGACGCTTATGATGCCGCGGCGGGCGCGGATGCGGTGGTGATCGTCACTGAATGGGACGCGTTCCGGGCGCTCGACCTCAGCCGTCTGGCGGCGGCGGTGGCGGTTCCGGTGCTGGTCGACCTGCGCAACGTCTATGATCGCGCGGAGGCGGAGAAGGCGGGCTTCGCCTATTCGTCGATCGGGCGGTGAGCGCACCGCCGATCGCGGGGTTGCTGGAGACGGCGCTGTATGTCGACGACATGGCGCGGTCGGCCGGGTTCTTTCGCGACGTGATCGGGCTGACGGTGATGCTGGAGACCGGCCGACTGACGGCGTTCGACGCCGGGCATGGCGGGGTGCTGCTGGTGTTCGCGCGCGGCGAATCCACTGCCGACATGGTGTCGGATCGCGGGACGGTGGCTGGGCATGATGGGCGTGGGCCGCTGCACATGGCGTTCGCGATCGCCGAGCAGGACTATGATGCGTGGCGCGCGCATCTGACCGCCGCGGACGTGCCGCTGCGGGGCGAGATGCGCTGGCCGGCGGGCGGTCGGAGCCTGTACTTCGAGGATCCCGACGGCCATGTGCTGGAGGTGGCGACGCCGGGCCTGTGGGCGAACGACGGCGATCGGCCCTGACGCTTGCCGCCTGGCAGTAGCCGTCGCATAGCCGAGCGCATGATCGCGCATCTCAAAGGCCGCCTGGATTCGACCGACATCGACCATGCGGTGATCGATGTCGGCGGGGTCGGTTATCTGGTCGGCGCGTCGTCGCGGACGCTGGCGAGCATCGGCCCGGTGGGCGAGGCGACGACCTTGTTCACCGAGATGCTGGTGGGCGAGGACTTCATCCGGCTGGTGGGTTTCGCGCGCGCGGAAGAACGCGACTGGTTCCGGTTGCTGACCAGCGTGCAGGGGGTCGGCGCGCGGGTGGCGCTGGCGATCCTGTCGGCGTTCGAGCCGGTCGACCTGAGCCGCGCGATCGCGAGCCAGGACAAGGCGATGGTGGCGCGCGCGAACGGCGTGGGACCGAAACTGGCCGAGCGGATCGTGCGCGAATTGAAGGACAAGGTTGGCGGCATCGCCGCGACGCTCGGGCCGGCCGCGGTGAACGCGCCGGCCGGGGCGGGCGCAGACGCGGTGTCGGCGCTGCTCAATCTGGGCTTTCGTCCGGCCGAAGCGGCGGCGGCGGTGGCGGCCGCGGAGGCCGAGCTTGACGCTGACGCGACGCTGGATGCGCTGGTTCGGCTGGCATTGCGCAAGGCAGCGAAGTGACCTCGGTCACCACGCATCATGTCGACCGCTGAAGCAGCGCGGATATGGGGCAAGCTGGAGCGTCTGAGGGGCGGCTTGCTCCGTCTGTTGAAGCGTTCTAGCCTGCCTCTGCACAGAGACAGGAGACGGTGATGAAGCGGCTTCTTCTGATGACGACGGGCGTACTGCTGGTAATTTCCGACATAGCGATCGCGCAACAGACGACGCGCCCCGCGCCGCCCGAGCGCCCGCAGGTTCAGCCGCCCAGACCGGGCGGGCCGCAAATTCGACCACCGAGACCCGGCGGCCCGCAGGTCCAGCCGCCGCGTCCCGGCCGACCTGAAGTCCAGCCGCCTCGTCCTGGTAGACCCGAGATTCAGCCGCCACGGCCTGGCCGTCCCGAGGTGCGTCCGCCGCGGCCGCCGCATCGGCCCGGCGCGGGACGTCCGCCCAATTTCCGCCCGATCAACTATCCCGGCTGGAATTATCCGCGTGGCTATCGTTATCGTCGCTGGGCGATCGGCGTCATCCTGCCGCGGCTGTTCCTGGCCGATCGTTATTACTTCAACGATTATGGACGGTTGGGCATTGGTCCGCCGCCGCGCGGCTATCGCTGGGTGCGCTATGGGCCCGACCTGCTGCTGGTCGGCACACGGACGGGACGGATCTACGACGTGATCCGCGACGCATTCTACTGAACGACGCGCGATAACCTCGCTCGACACGCGGACGGGCGAACGGGTAGGGAACGGCGGACGATGACCGACGCCGATCGCCTCCTTACCCCCGCCCGCCGGTCCGAAGACGTCGATGCCGCCCTGCGCCCGAAGAGCCTCGACGATTTCGTCGGGCAGCAGGCGGCGCGCGAGAATTTGCGGGTGTTCATCGCGGCGGCGAAGGCACGCGGCGATGCGCTGGACCATGTGTTGTTTTTCGGGCCGCCGGGGCTGGGCAAGACGACGCTGGCGCAGATCGTCGCGCGCGAGATGGGGGTGGGGTTTCGCGCCACGTCCGGGCCGGTGATCGCGAAGTCGGGCGATCTGGCGGCGTTGCTGACGAATCTCGAGGACGGCGACGTGCTGTTCATCGACGAAATTCACCGGTTGCAGCCCGCGGTCGAGGAAATTCTGTATCCGGCGATGGAGGATCGCGCGCTGGACCTGATGATCGGCGAAGGGCCGTCCGCGCGCAGCGTGCGGATCGATCTGCCGCGATTCACGCTGGTCGGGGCGACGACGCGGCAGGGATTGCTGACCACGCCGCTGCGCGACCGGTTCGGGATTCCGGTGCGGCTGCAATTCTATACCGTCGAGGAACTGACGCGGGTGGTGACGCGCGCGGCTGGATTGCTCGACCTGCATGTCGCGCCCGACGGTGCGGTGGAGATCGCGCGGCGCGCGCGCGGCACGCCCCGCATCGCCGGACGCCTGCTGCGGCGGGTGCGTGATTTCGCCAATGTGGCGGGGACGCTGACCGTCGATGCGGTGGCGGCGGACCGCGCGCTGAACCGGCTGGAGGTCGATGCGCTGGGCCTGGATGCGATGGACCGGCGGTATCTGACGATGATCGCGGACGTCTATCGCGGCGGGCCGGTGGGGGTGGAGACGCTGGCCGCGGGCCTGAGCGAGCCGCGCGATACGGTGGAGGAAGTGATCGAGCCCTATCTGATCCAGCTCGGCCTGATCGCACGGACGGCGCGCGGGCGGTGCCTGAATGCGGGCGGGTGGAAGCACCTTGGACTAAGTCCGCCGCCGGGCAGTCAAGACGGACTGTTCGACTAACAGGATTACCCGAGCCGAAGGTCTTGGCATCTGCGCGGCCTCTAGTTCATCTTGCTGCGATGCTGGATTCGATCCTTTACATCAGCGAAAATCGTCTCAGGCGGCAGTCCGATGAAGATCAGTTGGCGCACATCCAGTACGTGTCGGTTTCGCGCAACAGTCTGTACGACATTACCGGCGTCCTGATCGCGACCCCCGATCATTTCGCGCAGTTCATGGAAGGCGACGTGCGCGGGCTGGATGCGGTGATGAACAGCATCCGGGCCGATCCGCGCCATACCCGCATCGTGATGGCGGACACCCCGCCATCGCGCGAACGGCTGTTTCCGAATTGGCGAATGGCGCGCTTCGGGCCTGGCGCGTTCGTCAATGATCACGTCCGGCCGCTGGTGGAACGGCGCAAGGGACGGTTGACGCCAAACGGCGCGCGCGAATTGATCACGCTGATGCGGCGAATGGTTTCGGATTTTCGCGTCCGGCCGCCGTGGTTGTGATCGGTCGGCTTTCCAGCGACGAAACAAATCCTGTCGTGGTACCGCGGGCGACGACCTGCTAGCCACGGTTCATGCCGCTTTCCGCCGCCGCCTCCGCCCGCGAGATACTGGTCAATCTGCATGACGTGATGGCGGCGCGGTCGAATGCGCAGGCCAAGCTGAACAGCGTCGTCAACATCATCGGCGAGGCGCTGGATAGCGAGGTCTGTTCGATCTATCTGTTGCGCGAAGGCGTGCTGGAACTGTTCGCGACCCGCGGGCTGGCGCAGGAAGCGGTGCACGTCACCAAGCTGGCGATGGGCGAGGGTCTGGTCGGCACGATCGCCGAAGGAGGCGAGGTGCTGAACCTCGACGAGGCGGCGAGCCATCCCGATTTCGCGTACAAGCCCGAGACGGGCGAGGATCGCTATCACAGCTTTGCGGGCGTGCCGATCATCCGGCGCGAACGATCGGTCGGTGTGCTGGCGGTGCAGCATACTGAGTCGCGCAAATATGCCGATGTCGAGATCGAAGCGCTGCAGACGGTCGCGATGGTGCTGTCCGAGCTGATCGCCAACGCGGGGCTGATCGACCAGGCGACGGGGCCGGGCGAGCGCGCGCAATCGACCGCCGCGATCCGGCTGCAGGGACAGAAGCTGGTCGACGGGATGGGTGCTGGCGCTGCGGTCTATCATCAGCCGCGGATCACGATCGAACATACCGTGGCGGAGGATACCGATGCCGAGCGGCACCGTGTCTATGCCGCGTTCGACAAGATGCGCGAACAGATCGACCGCATCACGCGCGAGGCCGAATTCGGCGTGGGCGGCGAGCATGACGAGGTGCTCGCGACGTACAAGATGTTCGCGTACGATGAGGGCTGGTCTCGCCGCATCAACGAGGCGATCGACAGCGGCCTGACTGCGGAGGCGGCGATCGAGCGCGTCCAACAGCGCACGCGCCAGCGGATGCGGCAGATCGACGATCCGTTGCTGGCCGACCGGATGCACGATCTGGAGGATCTGTCGAACCGGCTGCTGCGGATCGTATCGGGGCAGATGGGCACCGCGGCGCAGATGGGCCTGCGGCAGGATACCATCCTGATCGCGCGCAATCTGGGGCCGGCCGAACTGCTGGAATATGACAAGCGCCGGTTGAAGGGCGTGATCCTGGAGGAAGGATCGCTGACCGCGCACGTCACGATCGTCGCACGCGCGATGGGCGTGCCGGTGCTGGGCCGTGTGCGCGATGTGCGGCGGACGATCGCCGAGGGCGACATGTTGTTGCTCGACGTGACCGAGGGCAACGTGTTCGTCCGTCCCTCTGCATCGATGGAGGAGGCGTTCGACGCGCGGCTGGCGCTGCGGCAGAAGCGAAAGGCGGCCTATGCCGCGCTGCGCGACGTCGCGCCCGAGACGAAGGACGGCCACCGGGTGACGGTGATGGTTAACGCCGGGCTCCGCGACGATGTCGCGGCGCTGGATTTGACCGGGGCGGATGGAATCGGGCTGTTCCGCACCGAGTTTCAGTTCCTGGTGTCGGCGACCTTGCCGCAGCGCGAACGTCAGCAGCGGCTGTACAAGGAAGTGCTCGACGCGGCGGGCGAACGTCCGGTCATCTTCCGCACGGTCGACATCGGCGGCGACAAGGCCTTGCCGTATCTGACGCACGACAATGGCGACGAGGAAAACCCCGCGATGGGGTGGCGCGCGCTCAGGCTCGCGCTCGAACGAGACGGGCTGATGAAGGCGCAGGCGCGCGCGCTGCTGGAGGCGGCGGCGGGGCGGACGCTGTCGGTGATGTTCCCGATGGTCAGCGAGGCGTGGGAGTTCGACGAGGCGAAGGCGTTGTTCGAGGCGCAGCGCGACTGGATGAACAAGCGCGGGCGCAAATTGCCCGACAGGATTCGCTATGGCGCGATGCTGGAGGTGCCGAGCCTCGCGTATCAGCTCGACCTGCTGCTGCCGAACGTCGATTTCGTCTCGATCGGCACCAACGACTTGACGCAATTCCTGTTCGCAGCGGACCGCGCCAACCCCAAGCTGGCCGAGCGCTATGACTGGCTGTCGACCTCCATCCTGCGTTTCCTGAAGCAGGTCGTCGGCCCGACGCGCGATGCGGGCGTCGCGCTGGCGGTATGCGGCGAGATGGGCGGACGGCCGCTGGAGGCGATGGCGCTGATCGGTCTGGGGATCGACCGGCTGTCGATCACGCCGGCGGCGGTGGGGCCGATCAAGGCGATGGTGCGCAGTCTGGACCGTGCCGCAATTTCCGATGAAATGGACCGGTTGCTGGCGACGCCGCCGCGCGACATGCGGGCGGCGCTTTCCGAATGGGCGGAGCGGCATAGTGTCGAACTTGCCTGACGAGACGGGCGCGGCGTCGAACGGGCGCGATGATTCGATCAACGGCTGCGGCGCTCGATTGACAGCCCGGCTGCCCTCTGTGAGACGTGCGCCGCGGAGGCGGTCATCGTCAGGCCATCGCCCCGAGCGGAGATCCGAATGACCGAAGCCGAGCGCGGCGACGATGCGACGCGCCTCACCAGAACCGTCGGTGAACGCCTGCGCGCGAAGCGTGAGGCGCTAGGCCTGTCGCTGGCCGAAGTGGCGGCGCGCACGCGCGTGCCGCTGCGTCATCTGGAGGCGATCGAGGCGGCGGATTTCGCTGGACTGCCGTCTGCTACCTATGCGGTCGGTTTCGTGCGCGCCTATGCGCGCGCGGTCGACGAGGACGAGATCGTGCTGGCGCGCGACGTTCGCGCCGAGGTGGCGCGGGTGCAGCGGCCAACCCCGCGTTATGAGCCGTATGAGATCGCCGATCCGTCGCGCGTGCCGTCGCGCGGGCTGATGATCGTGGCGGCCGGAATCGCGATCGCGGTGCTGGTGCTGGCGGGTCTGTGGTTGGCCACGGGCTTTGGCCGCGACGGGCAGAACGCGGGGACGGCGGTTGTTGCGATCCCGGTTCCGGCGGCCCCTGCGCCGGTCGCCAGCCCGACCCCCGCCGGCGGCGGGCAGGTTGCGCTGACCGCGACCGACGAATTGTGGATGGAAGTCTATGAATCGGACGGCAAGCGGCTGTTCACGGGGACGATGAGGGCAGGCCAGACGTTCGACGTACCGCCGGATGCGAAAGATCCGATGATCAATATCGGGCGTCCGGACAAATTGTCGGTGACGTTGAACGGATCGAAGGTCGCGCCGCTCGGCACCGGCGAGCGCGCGATCAAGGATGTGCGGATCGGGGCTGCGGCGCTGACCGCGCGTGCGTCGGGGACCAGCGCACCCGTGGCGGAACCGTCGCCGATCGCGACCAGTGGGGCGACTCGCAGCCGCGACGTGCCCCCGGCCTTCGCGCAGCGCCCCCGCCCGCGCGCGACGCCCAGCCGCGCACCCGCGTCGCGGGCGACCGGGCGGCCCCGGCCGCGCGCTTCGCCGAGCCGCGAGGGACCGGAAAACCTGCTGCCGAGCGGGTTCGCGACGGATCGGCCGTAATCGCCGCTCGTAAAGGCTGGCGACAGGGTTCGAACTGTAGCAATGGTGTGATGGTGAACGGTCACCGGGGGGTAACCCATGCGTAAGTTGTTGATGATCGCGCTGTTGTCGGGCGGCGTGTGGAGCGCGCCGGCGCTCGCCCAGGCCAATCTGGATGGCCGTGTCGGCAAGCTGGAAAGTGAAATGCGCGCGGTGCAGCGCAAGGTCTTTCCGGGTGGTGCGGGCACGTTCATCGAACCGCAGATCAACCCGACGCAGGCCGCGCCGCGCGACGTCGGATCGCCCGCGTCCAGCGCGGTCGACGATCTGACGCAGCGCGTGTCGTCGCTCGAAGGGCAGATGGCGACGATGACCGGGCAGATCGAACAGGCGCAATACCGCCTGCGCCAGTTGGAGGAATCCTTCGCCGCCTATCGCAAGACGACTGACGCGAAGCTGGCCACGGGCGTCACGACGCCGCCGCCGACGGCGGGCGGGTTCGGGAATGGCGCAGCGGTGACGCCGCCGGCGGTCCGCCCCGCGGCGCAGGCGCCGGTGGTGCAGGATCCGGCGCGCGGCGCGCAGGTCGCGACCGTCGCGCGGTCGACGACCGGCGATGCGCCGGAGGACGAATATCTCTATGGCTATCGCCTGTGGGCGGCGAAACTGTATCCCGAAGCCGCGACGCAGCTGAAGAAGGTCGTCGCCGATTTTCCCAAGCACCGTCGCGCGAGCTATGCGCAGAATTTGCTCGGGCGGTCGTATCTGGATGACGGCAAGCCGAGCCTCGCGTCGATCGCTTTCTATGACAATTACAAGAAGATGCCCGACGGCGAACGCGCGCCCGAAAGCCTGTTCTATCTCGGGCAGTCGCTGGTGAAGCTGAACAAGCCTGCGGACGCGTGCAAGGTCTATGGCGAACTGACCGACGTTTATGCGGGCAAGATCGCGGCCTCGATGCAGGCCGATATCACCCGCGCGCGGACCGCGGCGAAGTGCAAGTGAGCGCCGTCTGACGGAAGTGCGCGATGCGAACGGCTAGGCCAGCGGAAACTGTCGGCGACGAGCGCGCGCGGTTCCTGACCGATCTGGCTCGCGTAGCAGGGGGGCCTGCGATCCCGCTTGCGCTGGCGGTGTCGGGCGGGCCGGACAGCATGGCGCTGCTGACGCTGGCGGCGGGCGCGTTGCCCGGCGCGGTCGTCGCTGCGACGGTGGACCACGGACTGCGCGACGGTAGCGCGGACGAATCCGCGATGGTCGCGCGGCATTGTGCCGCACTGGGCGTTCCGCACACGATCCTGACTCTCGACGTTCGAATCGAAGGGTCAAGCCTGCAGGCGCGGGCGCGCGAGGCGCGTTACGCGGTGCTCGCGCGCTGGGTCGGAGAGGTAAGGGCGGCGGCGCTGGCGACCGCGCACCATGCCGACGATCAGGCCGAGACGTTTCTGATGCGCGCGGCGCGAGGATCGGGCCTTGCGGGACTGGCCGGGATCAGGCCTTGCGCGACGATCGCGGGCGTTACCGTGGTCAGGCCTTTGCTCGGCTGGCGGCGCGCCGAACTGCGCGCGATCGTCAGGCGTGCGGGTGCGCCGTTCGTCGATGATCCTGCGAACGCCGATCCGCGCCACGACCGTACCCGTTTCCGCAACCTGCTGAACGCGAATGAATGGCTCGACCCGCCCAATCTGGCGCGCGCCGCGGCGGCATTGGCGGAGGCGGAAAGCGGGATGAGCGCGCTGATTGCGTTGCTGTGGACCGAGCGCGCCGAGATGCTGGCGGACCGCGTACGGCTGCAGACCGACGGCATCCCGCGTGACGCGCTCCGGCGGCTGGCGCGCCGCGCGATCGGCGTCGTCCGCGACCAGCGTGGGATCGTCCAGCCCGACTGGTCGGATGCGGTCAATATCGAGCCCTTGCTCGACGCCCTGGCCGCGGGGCGTCGCGCGACTCAGGCCGGGGTGCTGATCAGTCCGAAGGACGGCATCTGGACCTTTCGCCCGGCCCCGCCGCGCCGCCAGCACGGATCGGCATGCTGACCGACGAAACTGCGTGCGCATTCCATTGCCATTAATCCCGGCTGCCCTACATTGCAGGGGCGAAAGGTAGTCCATGAACGACAACGACAAGCAGCAGGGCAACAACGGTTCCGGCGGCGGCGGCGCGGGCGGTCCGAACCCGTGGATGAAAAGCCTGCTGATCTGGGTCGGCATCCTGATGGCGCTGGCCGTCGTGGTCACCATGTTTGACGGCCGCAGCACCGCGGCGCAGGGCAATACGCTCGCCTATTCCACCTTCCTCGACCGCGTCGACAGCGGCGGCGTGAAGGACGTGAATATCAGCCGCGAGCTGATCACCGGCACGCTGGAGAATGGCGACAAGTTCCGCACCTATCCGGTCCAGGACGCGACGCTGGTCGAGAAGCTGCGCAAGGCGGGCGTGCAGGTCGCGGGCAAGCCCGAGGATGGTCCGTCGATCTGGATGGTTCTGCTGTATCAGTCTTTGCCGTTCCTGCTGTTCCTGGGCATCGCGTTCTTCGTGCTGCGCCAGATGCAAAAGGGCGGCGGCGCGGGCGGCGCGATGGGCTTCGGCAAGAGCCGCGCGAAGATGCTAACGCAGAAGGAAGGAAAGGTCACTTTCCAGGACGTCGCTGGCATCGACGAAGCGCGCGAAGAACTGGAGGAGATCGTCGAGTTCCTGAAGGATCCGACGAAATTCGCGCGTTTGGGCGGCAAGATTCCGAAGGGCGCGCTGCTGGTCGGTTCGCCCGGCACCGGCAAGACGCTACTCGCCCGCGCGATCGCGGGTGAGGCGGGCGTGCCGTTCTTCACCATTTCGGGGTCGGACTTCGTCGAGATGTTCGTCGGCGTCGGTGCGAGTCGCGTGCGTGACATGTTCGAGCAGGCGAAGAAGTCCGCGCCGTGCATCGTCTTCATCGACGAAATCGACGCGGTCGGCCGTCATCGCGGCGCAGGCCTCGGCAACGGCAATGACGAGCGCGAGCAGACGCTGAACCAGTTGCTGGTCGAGATGGACGGCTTCGAGGCGAACGAAGGCATCATCATCATCGCCGCGACGAACCGTCCCGACGTGCTGGATCCAGCACTACTGCGTCCGGGCCGCTTCGATCGTCAGGTGATCGTCCCTCGGCCGGATATCGATGGCCGCGTGAAGATTCTCGAAGTCCATATGAAGAAAACCCCGCTCGCGCCCGACGTCGATGCGCGGGTCATCGCGCGCGGCACGCCGGGTTTCTCGGGCGCGGACCTGGCCAATTTGGTCAACGAGGCGGCGCTGACCGCGGCGCGCAAGGGCAAGCGGCTCGTCGCGATGGCCGAGTTTGAGGAGGCCAAGGACAAGGTCATGATGGGCGCGGAACGGCGTTCGATGGTCATGACCGAGGACGAGAAGCGGATGACCGCCTATCACGAGGCGGGGCACGCGATCGTTTCGATCCACGAACAGGCGAGCGATCCGATACACAAGGCGACGATCATTCCGCGCGGCCGTGCGCTGGGCATGGTCATGCGGCTGCCCGAGCGCGATTCGTACAGCTATCACCGCGACAAGATGTACGCGAACCTGGCCGTCGCGATGGGCGGACGCGTCGCCGAGGAAGTCATCTTCGGCTAT
Organism: Sphingomonas sp. SUN019; assembly: GCF_024758705.1. Lineage (NCBI taxonomy): Bacteria > Pseudomonadati > Pseudomonadota > Alphaproteobacteria > Sphingomonadales > Sphingomonadaceae > Sphingomonas > Sphingomonas sp. SUN019. The sequence goes on from NZ_CP096971.1 coordinate 2,785,009, forward strand.
GACAAGGTGTCGTCGGGCGCGTCTTCCGACATCCAGTACGCCACGGGTCTGGCGCGCGACATGGTCACCAAATGGGGTATGTCGGACAAGGTCGGACCGGTCGAATATGCGCAGCCCGAGGGCGAATCGTTCCTGGGCTATTCCAGTTCGCAACCCGTGCGGATGAGCAATTCGACCGCGCAGTTGATCGACGACGAGATCAAGACGATCGTCGAGGGCGGATTGAACCGCGCCAAGGATCTGCTGACCAAGCATCTCGACCAGTTGCACCTGCTGGCGGGCGCATTGCTCGAGTATGAGACGCTGTCGGGCGACGAGATCAAGCGTCTGATCGCGGGTGAGCATATCGACCGCGGCGACAGCGGCGCGAAGACGCCGCACATCACCGTCGGTACATCGATCCCCAAGACGCGGCGTCCGTCGGGGCCGTTCGGCAATCCCTCTCCCGCAGGCGCGTAGTCGCTCAGGCGCGGTTCACGTCGTCGCGCGCTTGGTGGACGGACGGTTAGTCGCTAGGGTATTGCGACTTTCCGTCCACGGGATTGCTTGGCCATGAAGTTCAAATTCCTGTCCGCCACCGCGCTGGTCGCGACGATCGCGCTGGTTCCGGTCGCCACCGGTGCGATGGCGGCGGTCGACACCAACGCCTATCGGTCGATGGACAAGTTCCTCGACGTGTATAATCGCGTGAAGGCGGATTACGTCGACAAGGTCACCGACGACCAGCTGATCAAGGGCGCGATCGACGGGATGCTTGCCGCGCTCGACCCGCATTCGTCTTACGTCGATGCAAGTGATTTCGAGAATCTGCGTATCCAGACCGAGGGCAATTACGGCGGCCTGGGCCTGTCGGTGTCGATGGAGGACGGCGCGGTGAAGGTCATCGCGCCACAGGAGGATACGCCCGCGTTCAAGGCCGGGATCAAGCCCGGCGACTATATCACGCACATCGACGGGAAGCTGATCTACGGCGGGACGCTCGACGAGGCGGTGGCGCAGATGCGGGGGAAACCCGGCTCCAAGCTGGCGCTGACGATCGTCCGTCCCGGTCGCGACAAGCCGATGGAAATCTCACTCGTCCGCGAGGTCATCGTCCAGCGTCCCGTGAAATGGGAGTTGAAGGGCGATGTCGGCTATATCAACATCAACACCTTCTCCGAGAATACGGGTGCGGACACGCGCGCCGCGATCATGGCGATCGACAAGGCGTTGGGTAAGAAGCCGCTGGGCTATGTCGTGGACCTTCGCTCGAACGGTGGCGGGTTGCTGACGCAGGCGATCGAGGTCAGCGACGCGTTCCTGGAGCGCGGCGAGATCGTGTCGCAGCGTGGACGCGAAAAGACCGATATCGATCGTTATTATGCGAAGCCCGGCGACGATGCGCATGGCCTGCCGGTCGTCGTGCTGACCGATCCGGGAACGGCGAGCGCGAGCGAGATCGTCGCGGGCGCGCTGCAGGACCATCACCGTGCGATCGTGATGGGCGAGCGCACCTTCGGAAAGGGATCGGTCCAGACGCTGCTGCAGGTCGGCCCGACGACCGCGTTGCGGCTGACGACGGCACGCTACTATACCCCGTCGGGCCGGTCGGTGCAGGAGGGCGGAATCGAACCCGATATCGCCGTCCCGCAGCTGTCCGATCCCGATTACAAAACGCGGCCGGTGTTCCGCGAAGCCGATCTGCGGCGGCATTTGATCAACGAGATCAAGACCGACAATGCCGCGCTGGAGGAGGATACGAAGGACGATCCGCGCTTCACCGCGACGCCCGAGGGGCTGAAGAAGCAGGGCATCGAGGATTTCCAGCTCTGGTACGCGCTGAAGACGGTGGCGCGGCTGGGCGGACCGACGCAGGTCGCGGCGGTGACGAGCGCGATGGGCAAGAAATGAGCGTGACTGTTTGACCGAAGCTCAATTTCGCGCGCGCCTGATCGCTTTGTTTCTGCCACTCGCCCTGCTCGCCGGGGCGTGGGGATCGCAACTGATCGGCGGACTGTATCCGTGCGAGATGTGCCATTGGCAACGCTGGCCGCATTATGCCGCGGTGGTGATCGCCGGCTTGGCGTTCGTCGTGCCGGGGCGTTCGACGCGCGTGACGCTGATCGCGGGCGCGGCGGCGATGATCGCGCTGTCGGGGCTGATCGGGGTGTTCCACGCGGGCGTCGAATATCATTGGTGGAACGGCATCACCGCCTGTTCGGTGATGGCGGGGGGAGAGGGCGTCTCGACCGACCAGATGCTCCGCAATATCCTCGCCGCACCCGTCATCCGTTGTGATGCGGCGCAGTGGCGGCTGATCGGGATTTCGCTTGCCGGGTGGAATGCGATATTCTCGCTCGGCGGCGCGGGGTTGATCGCGCTGCTGATCAGGAGGCCCGCATGACGTGGAAACCGGGTGATCGGACGCGCGCGACCGATTCGATGA